>JAQGNH010000205.1 GCA_028291945.1 Betaproteobacteria bacterium | reverse complement strand
TGACTGCTCGCAAACGCTCTGTAGAGCTGCCGAATGTCCCGACCATCGATGAAGCAGGCGTCCCCGGTTACGAAGCTGCCGGATGGAATGCGCTCCTCGTGCCCCGAGCGACGCCGCGCGACATCGTCCTGAAGGTGAACGCCGCGGTCGCCGAGAGCCTCAGGGCGCCGAGGGTGCGCGAGATGCTGCTGACGTCTGGCGCGGATGCCGCGCCGACTTCACCTGAAGAGCTTACGCGCTTCCTGCAGAGTGAAATGACGAAATGGGGCAAGGTCGTGCGAGCTGCGGGCGTCAAAGGGGACTAGCGGACGGCCCGCGTTCGAGCGATCTACAGCAAAATCGTAGGCTGAACAGCAAGGCCGCCTCAAACAAACAAAAAGGGCTGCCGATGCCGACAGCCCTTCTGCCTCGCGCTTGTTAACGTCTTACACGTCTGACGACATCGAATCGATGGGTGTCAGCACGTAGAAGTCCCGACTCAGATGCTCGAGGAGAGCGATGTCCTCCGGTGTGGAGCCGGATTCCAGCACAAGTGCATTACTCGGATCGAAAGTTTCCAGGGAGCCCAGCACTAGATAGTGTTCGGTGACCGACGGAGTGGCTTCGGCGCCAGAGTCTGCGATCGCTAGCGCAGCCGGCGTAAAAAGAATGATATTTGCGTCGGAGGCGGACGCGTACGGATCCGAGGCTCCGCTCATCGACGAATCGAAAGCGACGCTCCCGGTTCCGCCGGCGCTGGAAGTCGTTCCCGTGCCAAGCGATCGATCGGCGGACAACGAATAGCTCATGCGGCTACTGTTCGTGGAGTCGTATCCGATGCTTCCTGCATCACTCACGATAGACTCCGCGCCCATGTCGGCTGAGCCGTCGCCCAGGAGCCAGTACTCAACGACTTCCACTCTCGCAACCGTCGCATCGCCATTTCCGCTGCTCGAATCGTAGGCGCCGCTGCCGGAGCCGCTCATATCCGAGCTCGCACCTGTGCTGGAAGAGGCGTCACTGAAGCGCTCGGGGCTGCTCCGAGACATCGTTCCGTTTGAGCTCCAGCCGGCGAGATGCGGCTGACCCGTGAGCCAGGGTGCAGATTCACTTACTGAAGCGGGCGTCTGAACTTCGGTGCTTTGATGCATACCGTTCGCCAACGCACCCGTGGACCACGCAAGCGCGCCCGCTACAGCCAACGTCATCAGTGTTTTCGATTTCGATTTCATAGCTAAGTCCTTTTCAATACGCGCATCGACGCTTGAACAAGAACATCGCAACAGTCGTGCCGCGAAATGATCCTCCACTAAAACAGCGAGATAGACGGAGAGCGCGGCAGCGCAGCACCGAATTCGTCACCGCTCAGCGACACGCATATCCGCACGCGTACTTAAACGCCTGGTGTTGTTCGGTTTTTGGTGTCGGCAGATGCCAACACAATTGTTGTGCCGCCTGCGCCGCAGGAAGTTGAGGCGAGGAGCTACCTGTTTTTGAGAATGAAGCGCTTCAAGTCTTCGGCACAGCGGTCGGGCACCGCGTCGGTGATGTTGTGCGGCAGCCCCTCGTAGACGATGAACTCGCACTTGGAGATACGCTCCTTTAGCACGCGGTATTGATCGATGGTATGTATCGGATCCGCGCCGGGCGCAACGGCAAGAGTGGGGCAGCTGATGCGATGGAGATCGCCCAGCACCTCGAAGCCGCGCATCATCGGAACAAAACGCTCGAGCACCTCTACCGGCGTCCGCGCCGATTCGGCGATGAACCAATCTACGAATCCCGCGCCGACGTGCTTTACATCGATGCGATCAGCGATCGTGTCACGCAGGAACGCGGCGAGCCCTTTCTCGCCTATTTTCTGCACCCACGTGGTCTGGTCCTGCAGTCCGTGCTTGATGCCGCCCGTTCCCGCGAAGGCACCGAGCGTGAGCACGCGCTCGGGGAAGTCGATCGCTACTTTCTCCGCGACGATCGATCCCGCTGAGGAGCCGGCCACGTGAAAACACTGCGCGCCAATATGATCGGCAAGCTCGATCACGTCCTGAACCAGCCGCTGCGGCGTGAGTTGATGCGGCCCCGGAATCCCGCTCGCGCCGTGGCCCCGCATGTCGATGCGTGCGACGCGAAAGTCGCGCGCAAGGTGCGGGACCCACGCGTAGAAACGCTTTGAGCTCCCCATGGCGGCGTGGACGAGTATGACTGTCTCGGCGCGCCGCCACGGATCGGTATAGTCGTCGATCACATACGCGATATCGAGCCCATCTGAGGTTTTGAACTTTTGCATGGCCCAACGCATTTCATGGTTCATCATCTCGATCTCATTCAGGAAAAATAGTTACTCATGCGATACCCGAGCCTGCGCCCGTTATGAACGCGACCTTCCCTTCGAGTGTCTTCACGGTGCGCGATGTTTCAGTAAAAATCGCAACAGGTCTTCGGCGCAGTGCTCCGGGACCGAATCGGTGATGTTGTGAGGCAGGCCTTCGTACACCATGAACTCGCAATGCGGAACATGTTTGCGATAGACCTCGTACTGGCCCGGCGCACCGAGCGGATCATGCCCCGGCACGACGTTGAGCATAGGACACTCGATGTCGTGCAGCCGATCCGTCTGATCGACTTCCTTCATCATCGGGCCGAAGCGGCAGAACAAATCCGCATCGGTCTTCGCCGATTCATCGATGAACCAGCGGAGAAATCCGGCATCCGAGATATCGGGAAACCGCTCGTGGATCGTCTCTTCGAGAAAGCCGCGCATCCCTTTTGCGCGTATTTCCCTGACCCACTTGTTCATGTCGATGAGCGAATTCTTGAGCCCTGGAGTGGAAGCGAAATTCGTGAGTGTTGCGACACGATCCGGATAGTCGAGAGTCGTCTGCATTGCGACGATTGCGCCAGCGGAAGAACCCGCGACGTGAAATTTTTTGCAGCCGAGGTGATCGGCAAGCTCCACGACATCTTTCGCGAGACGCCCGACAGAAAGCTGATTGGCGCCTGGAATGGCGCTCTGCCCGTGCCCACGCATGTCGGGACGCACGACCCGAAAATGGCGCGCCAGTATCGGCACCCATTTATACAATCGTCGCGAGCTGCCCATCGCTGCATGGATGAGGATCAAGGTTTCCTGAGGCCGCCAGGGGTCGCTGTAGTCGTCGAGCGCATACTTGAGCTTGAGCCCGTCACTCGCGGTGAGCTCGAGCATTTCGGAAGATAAATCCATCAGCTTTGCCTCATAAGAGTCCTCCGCCTATCGCGGGGAGGATACGTTTTTCTTTCGCTGCGTCGATCCCGTCCACGGAACAATTTCACGGGAACCCGTCCATTCCTCCGGGAGTAACGCCCGCGGAAATCGAGCGTACCGGCAACGCAACGGTTCGGCAGGTAAGCATACAAATTGTGAAGCTACGACTAGCCGCGGGAGCACGCGACAGTCAGCGTAGCGGATGGGGCGGGCGCGGAGCGTCGCGCGAGTATGAGGCGATCTGCTCCTTCGGGCATTAACCGCGCGACTTGCGACTGAACATTTTGTATATTCCGTAGCCCATTCCGGCAATCCACAGCAGGGACACTACGCCAAACATGATGAGCTCGATCAGCTCGCCCGCTGGCAGGTTGATGATCGCTTGCCAACTGGGGTCGACAAAAAGCTTGGGAATGGTATTCATAAACCCCACTTCGATTTTGGCCGGATCGTGCCCGTGCGACGGATGACGCGGGCCGTGAAGCAGCTACAATCAGACAAAGCGTGTTCCCACCACGCACGCAGGTCAAGCGCGGTTGGCTGCGCTGCACATGGGACCCAAGTTCGTTCCGGCCTTGGTGTCGATGCTACACTTTAATGCTTTTCAGGAGGTTGAATGAGCCGCGGACCGCGCTTGATGATCCGGCGTACGATACGCAGCATGTGGATCTGGGAATTGCTCACCGACGATTCGCATGTAGTAAACAGATCCGAACGGGAGTTTGTGACGCGTTACGATTGCATGTTGGACGCACAGCAGAATGGCTTCGAGGCCGAGCAGAAGAGCGGCTGAGCTACGACTACGAGGGGAATGTGGGCGCTTTCTTGGCCACATCCATCAACGAAGAATTGCCGGCCGAACCTTACGACAGATTGATCGAGAGCCACGGCAGGTACGTGGCAACGAGCCACTTCAGCCGTTCACCACGGCACCCTCAGACCACAGCGCGGACACCAACGCCACAACCAATCCGAGGTAAAGCGACAGGTGGATGACTGTTTCAACTGCCAGTAGCTTCGGCGATGTAAAAAGCCGCGAGCCCCGGTTCTTGCCTCGAGGCCGGGGCTTTCGTAGTCTCACGACTTCGCAGCGCACCGGCAGGCGGCCGCGTCAGCCTTACTTCAAGCAGCAGAAGCCAGCGATGGCCGGCCTTTCCGTTCCTTGAGTGCCAGCCGATCGAGATCGCTACGCAGCTCTTCGCGTTCTGCCACAGTGAGCTCGAGCAACGGCGTACGCACATGGCCGCCGGCGAGCCCGAGATAATCTGACCACGCCTTCAACTGCGCGATGGGGATAACCTTGTGTTTGAGCCAGGGCTCGCGCATCCATTTTTTATGGACTTCGCGCACAGGCTGCAGCTCTCGTGACACCTTTTCCGCCTCGACGAACTTGCCCTGCAGTGCAAGCTCGACGTAGTCGCGCATCGGCGTCCAGCCCGCCGTCTGGATCAGAAACGGCGCTGCGGAAGACATATGCACGCGCTGCCCGTACTCGCGCATGAGTTTCAGGCAATCGGTCTCCGAAGGATGGCTGATCACGATTTTGTCGCCGCAAAGCTTTTTCACCGCGGCGTAGTGCTCGATCGGCCGGCCGATCTTGATTCCGCAGATGTTCTCGATGTCTGCGATGCGGGCCGTCAACTGCGGGGAGAGATGCGCGCCGCATGCAAAAGCCGTATCGAACATCCAGATGCCGATTTCCACGCGCGACGCCACCACTTTGAACCACTCATAAATCGCGTCTTCGCTTGCTGTCGGATAGTAGGGATTGATGACGATCGCAAAATCAGCGCCGACGTCCTGCGCATGCCGCGTCAGGTCAATAGTTTCGTTCGGGGAGTGATGGCCTGTATGCGCGATCACTTTGCATTTACCCTGCGCCTCTTCCACGACGATTTCGACGACCCGCTTACGTTCTTCTTTCGTCAGTGCCCAGAACTCTCCCATCGTTCCGGTGCAGAAGATGCCGTCGATGGCCAGAGCATCGGTCATGTGGCGCATGTTGCGGCGCAGTCCGGCTTCGTCGATCTTGTCGTCAGGCGTGAAAGGCGTTGCAATGGCGGCCCACACGCCGCGAAACTGCTCGAACGATGCTTCCTTCGCTTCTGACTTGCTGTATTGCATTCTCCCTCCTGCAGATCGGTGCTCCGCTCAGGATTAAAGCATACCAGCTAAGTCCAGCGCTCCCGTCGCAGGTGTAACTCCATGGGCACGCTTCCTGCCTAAGCTCGCCTATGGAGCCGTTTCCGATCAACGCTGTAGCCGTGGAGTGGGAGTTCCGTTGCAACAGCACGGAGATCCCCGGAAGCCCTTGGAACTGGCGATGCCGGTCAAGGGAGGGCTCTGTTGTTGCAAAGTCGAAAAGTTTTTTCCGGTCGCTCCACGAAGCCGTTGCAGATGCAAAGTACAACGGCTTTCGTTACGAGCCACCGTCGGAGCAAGGCTAAGAAGATCCTCGCGCCGGGCGTGATTCGAATGGCATAAGGCCGCAACGCCATGCACGGCGTAATAACAAGGAATCGGCCGATGGGATGGGAGTTTGCAGCAGCATGGGTCGATGACCCGGCGAGACTGTGGAAGTGGACGTGGCGGCGGGTGGCGGACGATAGCGGCGCCGTTCTCGAACAGTCGACAGAGTTTTCTCTGCTCGAAGAATGCATTGCGGACGCGCGTCAGCATGGATTCGACACGTCCGGCTGCGGGCCAATCGATTAGCCTGTTCAACTTCGGGTGCGAACTATCACGCTGAAGCGCGGGCATGGCGCCTGCTGTACCGGGCTACGCGCAAGCCGGGCTCCCTTCGGGTGTACGGCTCGCAGCCCACGCCCCTCGCGGGGTTCATCAGCAAACGGAGGCTTTATGAACAAGGACCAAGTCAAAGGCAAGGCGAAAGACATTGCAGGAAAAGTGCAGGAGAAGGCCGGCGAGCTCACGGGAAGTGACAAGCAGCAGGTCAAAGGGCTCAAAAACCAGGCCGAGGGAAAGATTCAAAAAGGCGTGGGCGACGCGAAAGAAGCGTTTGACGACGCGACGAACAAGTCCAAACCCTGATCCCAAAAAGGTACACAGGAGCATCCCCCGCTGCGGCGGGGGTTTTTTTGTACACGCGAGCGCGTTGGTACGCCCGTTGCTGTAAGCGTGGCAGTTATCAACCCGAGAGGAGACTACCGTGAAATCCGAACCGCAGCGCGCAGCATTCCGTTGGCATGGCGTGAGCAGCTTGCACAATCAATCTGGAAAGCTCGGATGGATCTTATTGTGGGCACTCGGCGTACCGATCCCGGTGCTGCTCGTTTTGTTTCTAATGCGTGGATGCACGTGATGCAGCCTTAGAGGCCACCGCCATGCACGCGACTCGCTGCACGGTGAGCGTCGATCCAATACGCCCATGGAACGAAGAGCCACAAACCGATGCCCGCCAGTGCGACCCAGCGCGCGCTCAGCGGCGGTGGTGCGAAAAACCCGCTGACGAAAATAACTGCGAGGAGCACAACCATGGCAGCGAGCGCGACCGTGCCGGTGCGGTCGCGCGGCCTCGTCGCTCGCACGTACATGAGGATGCCGATGAAGAACAGCAATCCTTCGACGGCAACTGTAGCAGCGACCGAATTCCAGAGCCCGAAGCCCACTTTCGTTGCTGATCCGGGCCATAGCGGCAGATCGGGACGATGCACGACCGCGTCGAGCAACCAATGGCTCAGCACCGCGACTGCGATCACGATCGCACTGCGCCGGTTTCGGCGCAATACATAGTACCCAGCCCCGAGCAGCACGCCCCACAGAGCGGCGGTGAGCAGACTATGCGAGATCGGGTAGTCCACAAAATCGAAAGGGCTTGCCGCCATGAGACCGGGTACGATGTTGACGTGCTCCCACCCGAGCAGCACGAAGATCGGCCACAACAAATCCAGGAACTGAGCGGAAAGGACGAGCGTCCCGAGCGATGTGCGCGGCGCGTATCGCTTGGCTGCAAGTGCGACCGCGTAATGACCGAGGAGCATGCTGTCATCATACCTCTTGATGACATGCCCGAGCCAGGTTCTTCAAGCGCCGGCAGACACTCGCAGCGCGCCGCGACGAGCGCTACAGCAACTCGATACGTTCGAGCTCCGACGCGCAGATCTGTCGGACGATGTCGATGAAATCGGGAATATAGGGACGTTTCGATTGGGTGCGGCTGACGATTGCATAAAGGTCGCTCCATAGACCTTTGGCGCCGATGCGCTTCGCCAGCACGTAATCGTGATCCACGTAGCTTTTCACGCCCCAGTCCGGCAATGCGGCGATACCGCGGCGACTCGCAACGAGCTGCAGGATCGCGATCGTGAGCTCGGCAGTACGTCGCTGAAGCTTCACACCTGCCGGGTCGAGCACCTCGCGGATGAAATCGATCCGTTGCGGCGGCACGGGGTAGGTGATGAGCGTCTCACCGCGAAGCTCCTCCGCCATGACGCGGCGTCGCGAGCGCAAGCGATGCTCTTGCGCCATAACGAGCACGATCTCGAAACGGAACAGCGGGGTCACCGAGTAGGCGCGGCTGCCGGCAGGGCGGGACCCGATCACCAGATCGGCCTTGCCGCTCGACAGCAGCTCCATAGGGTTGGGGTGGAAACCCGCGACGAGATCGACTTCGACTTCCGGCCAGCGTCGCCGGAATTCGTCCATGACGGGCATCAACCAGTCGAAACACGTGTGGCACTCGAGCGCGATCCGAAGCTCGCCGCGCGTGTCGTCCTTCAGTCGTATGAGCTCGCGTTCGGCGTCGGCGATGCGCGCCATAACGTCCCGCGCGGCGGCGAGCAATCGATCGCCTGCCGGCGTGAATCGCACCCCGTCGCGCGAACGCTCGAAAAGCGTCACGCCGTAATGGGCTTCGACCGCACGGATCTGGTGAGAAAGCGCTGATTGAGTGAGGTGCACGCGCTCGGCGGCGGTCGCGATCTTGCGCGTGTCCGCAATCGCGATCAGCGAGCGCAAATGGCGTATTTCAATCATAGAGAACGTCGTTTAAACGTACGCGACGCAGACGACGCGGAGGAAAATCGCCGAAGCGCCTGGGGCACAGTTGATGTTCCGAGCGAGTTGCGCTGCTTTATGGATCGACCTCTGCGTGGCCACGTCCTCTGCGGAAAAGCTAATATGAATGGCATTCATGATTGGATGAAAAGGTATCGCTTGATTCATTGTAAGCCGACAGCCACACTGCGCGCCATCCTCGGGAGAAGAGCTCATGGCACGCACACACATTCTCGGTTTTCCGCGCATCGGCGCACGGCGCGAGCTCAAGTTTGCGCTGGAGGCGTTCTGGCGGGGCGAGGCGGATGACGACACACTGCGGCGAACGTGCACCGAGCTCAGGCACCGCCATTGGCAAATGCAGCGCGACGCTTGCCTCGGGCACATCACCGCAGGTGATTTCGCACTCTACGATCACGTCCTGGACCACTGCGTCCTGTTTGGCGCGCTCCCACCGCGCTTCGGGTTCGATCCGCGCGCGCTTACCAGGGCTCAGTATTTCGAGCTTGCGCGCGGAAACGCGAAACAGCCAGCCATGGAAATGACCAAGTGGTTCGATACGAACTATCACTATCTCGTTCCGGAGCTGAGCGCCGAGTCATGCTTTGCGGGTGGAGTCGAATGGTTTTTGGACGACGTGAAGGATGCGCTCGCCTTAGGATCGCCGGTCAAGCCCGTGCTCATCGGTCCGATCACTTACCTGTGGCTGTCCAAGTCCGCGCCCGGGTTCGATCGCCTGAGCCTGTTGCCATCGCTTGTCACAGCCTACGAGCGCGTCCTGCGGCAGCTACACGCGTTAGGTGTCGAATGGGTGCAACTCGACGAACCCGCTTTGTCCACCGAGCTCGCCGAACAGTGGGTGAACGCGTACGAAATCGCGTACCCCGCGCTTGCACGAACCGGCATCAACCTGATGCTCGCGACGTATTTCGGCAGCGGCAGCGAATACGCCGCTCGCCTCGTGCGCTTGCCGGTGCGAGGTTTTCACATCGACCTGGTGCGCTCACCGGAGCAGCAAGAGATCTGGCGGGCCCTGCTTCCGGAGCATGCGGTTCTTTCCGCAGGCATCGTCGACGGCCGAAATGTCTGGCGCACGGATCTGCGCCGCGCGCTGAACCTGCTGCGTCCCTTACACGACGCGCTCGGTGAGCGCCTGTGGATCGCCCCTTCGTGCTCTTTGCTTCACGTACCAGTCTCGCTCGAGCACGAGAGACAGCTCGATGCGGAAGTGCGCCCCTGCCTTGCATTCGCCAGTGAGAAGCTCCACGAGCTTGATGTGCTCGCGCGCGCACTGAACGAAGGCGAGGCGTCGGTAGCGGAGGCGTTCACAGCATCCGATGCTGCACAAGAAGCCCGACGCGCATCCAGGCGTGTCGTCAACGAGGTCGTGCGCGAGCGCATCGCCGGCGTCACGAGTGCAATGGCTGAGCGCCGAAGCGTTTACGCGGAACGCATCGGCAAACAGCGGCAGGCGCTTCAGCTACCCCCCATTCCGACGACGACGATCGGCTCGTTTCCGCAAACGCAGGCCGTCCGGCAAGCGCGCGCGGCATACAAGCGGCGAGAGATCACGGCGGTCACTTACCTGCAGCGGATCCGCAGCGAGATCGAACAGGCGGTGTCCAGGCAGGAAAACGTGGGTCTCGATGTGCTCGTCCACGGCGAAGCGGAACGCAACGACATGGTCGAGTACTTCGCTGAAAACCTGTGGGGTTACATGATTACCGAAAATGGCTGGGTGCAGAGCTACGGCTCCCGCTGCGTGAAACCCCCCATCATCTATGGCGATATCTACCGCCCGGAGCCGATCACCGTCGACACGATCCGCTATGCGCAGTCCCTTACGTCCAAGCCGATGAAAGGCATGCTGACGGGTCCAGTCACGATGCTGCAGTGGTCCTTCGTCCGGGACGACCAGCCGCGAGGGGCGACCGCCCTGCAGCTGGCGCTCGCGATACGCGACGAAGTCGAAGATCTCGAGAAAGCCGGTATACGCGTGATCCAGATCGACGAGCCGGCGCTGCGCGAAGGTCTGCCGCTCCAGCGCGGCGAGTGGGAACAGTATCTGTCATGGGCCGTGCACGCGTTCAAGCTCACTGCGGCTGTGGTGCGCGACGAAACGCAGATCCATACGCATATGTGCTATGCGGAATTCAACGATATCCTGCCGGCGATCGCCGCACTCGACGCCGATGTCATCACCATCGAAACCTCACGCTCGAACATGGAGCTTCTGGACGCGTTCGGCGCGTTCAACTACCCGAACGACATCGGGCCCGGCGTTTACGATATCCACTCGCCGCGCGTTCCGACGTCCGACGACATGGTTCGCCTGCTGCATCGGGCAGCGCAGGTCATTCCGATAGAACGGCTGTGGGTCAATCCCGACTGTGGATTGAAAACGCGAGGCTGGCCCGAAACCGAGCGCGCATTGCGAAATATGGTGAATGCCGCTCACCAGCTGCGCGCGGAGCTCGGGCTCGTTACGACGCAGGAGTAGACTGAAACCTTCAGCGAGCAATTCGTAGATCACCCGCGTTGAGCAGCGAACGTCTAGTCAGCCCGTCGGCGGACCGCAACAAGGGGCCGATCCTGGGTGTCCTCGAGCGCGTGCTGCCCAAGACTGGGCGCGTGCTCGAAATCGCGAGCGGAACCGGACAACATGCGGTTCATTTCGCCCGCGCGCTCACGGGCCTGCAGTGGCAACCCAGCGATCCGGACGCCGAGGCGCGGCGTTCGATTGCTTCCTGGTGCGCTCAGGAGCGGCTCGCCAACGTCAGCCAACCACTCGCGCTGGACGTGCACGATGTGCCCTGGCCGGTGACGGCCTTCGATGCGGTCGTCTGCATCAATATGATCCATATCTCACCGTGGACCACGACGACGTCGCTTTTCGCAGGCGCGAAGCTCGCTCTGCGCGAAGGTGGCGTCCTTTACCTCTACGGTCCTTACCGGATGCACGGTGTAGACACGGCCCCCAGTAATGAAGCCTTCGACAGATCGCTTCGAGCGCAGAATCCGCAATGGGGTCTTCGCGACCTCGATCGCGTCATGCACGTCGCTGACACCGAAGGCTTCGATTGGGTCGAGACCGTATCGATGCCGGCCAACAATTCGAGTGTGATTTTCAAGAAGCGTGACAGCGCTCGTGCGGGATAGGCACGACCGCCAACACAGGCATGCGCCTACTCGGGCTTGATTCCGGCGATCTGCACCAGCTTTGCGATACGCTCGAAGTCGCCGCGGAAATACTTTGCGAAAGCTTCGGGGCTCTCGCTGCCCGAGGGTGTCAGACCCTGCGACGCGAAAGCCTTCACCACATCCGGGTCTGCCAGCGCCTTCTGTATCGCCGCATGCAGCTTGTTCACGATCGGACGCGGGGTGCCTTTCGGAACGAAGACAGCGTTCCAGCTGTTGTACTCGTAGCCGGGCACGCCTGACTCGTCGACAGTCGGCAGATCGGGCAGCAGCGCCGAACGTTGCTTCGAGGAGATTGCGAGCGCGCGCAGTCGGCCCGACTTGATGTGCCCGACCAGCGCGGCCGCCGGTGCGACGCACCACTGCGATTCGTTCGCGACCACCGCAGCCGCCATCGGTCCACCACCTTTGTACGGCACATGCACGGAGTTGATGCCGGCGAGCGTCGCGAACATCACGCCGGCAAGGTGACTCGATGAGCCGACCCCGGCAGAAGACATATTCAGCTTGCCCGGCTGCGCCTTGGCGAGCGCAACGAGCTCTTTCACGTTTTTCGCGGGTACCGATGGGTGCGTGACGAGCACGGCATCGGCGTTCACGAGGTTCGAGACAGCATCGAAGTCCTTCAGCACATCGAAAGGCAGGCTCTTGTAGGTGAAGCGCGAAACGATCATCGAGCTCGATGCTCCGACCAGCACCGTGTAGCCATCGGGCGCTGCCCGCGCCACCAGTTCGATACCGATGGTGCCGCCCGCGCCGCCGCGATTGTCGATGACGAGCGGCTGGCCGATCAGCTCGGACCACTTCGGGCTGATGATACGCACGAGCGTATCTAACGACGACCCGGCAGACTGAGCGGCGATCACTCTGATCGGGCGGTTGGGATACGACCGGGATTCGGATTGCGCCGCATGGACACTGCTGATTGCGCACGTCGCCGCGACGGCGAACACGAGAGACCCACACTTCATACCATCTCCTCCTCGAGGGAACGGTCCGGCCTTAGCGGACGTTTTTGCATAGCCTAGGCGCCAATCCACGAACCCGCAAGCGGCGCGGCGTCATGCCTCAAACGTTACGCGGGCGACCGCCCGCTTCGGCGGTGCCACATCAACCACAGCGTGGCACATGCGGCGAGCACGAGAAATGGAATCGAGCCGTAGTTCACTGCGTGCCAGCCGCTCTTGTTCAGCAATACACCCGAAGACATCGATGAGATCGCCATCGTCAAGAAAACCAGGAAGTCATTGGCCGCCTGCGTCTTCGCACGTTCCGCAGGCGTATGCACTTCGGTCAACAGCGCGGAGCCGCCGACGTACATGAAGTTCCAGCCGACGCCCAGCAGGAACATGGCCAGCCAGAAATTGACGAGCGTCGTTCCGTTCAACGCAGCGATGATGCACGCAAGCAGGAGCACGGTGCCTGTCAGGATGATGTTGAGCACACCGAAGCGGTGAATGAGCGCCCCCGTGAAAAACGACGGTCCGTACATACCGATCACGTGCCATTGCAGCACGAACGCGGCGTCATTGAAGTGGTGGTCGTGGGCACGCATGGCGAGTGGCGTCGAAGTCATGAAGAGATTCATGATGCCGTACGACAGCATGGATGCGAGGGCGGCGACGACGAAAACGGGCTGCGCCATGATCTCGCCCAGAGGCCGACCAGAGTTCTCGCGCTCGTGCGCGGCGAGCCTGGGGATGTCGAGGCGGGTGAGCAGCAGTGTCGCCACCGCGCATACTGCTATCAGCGACAGATAGGGACCGAGGTAAGGCTGTGACTCGAACACACCGTTCGTTCGCTTCGCGATCTCAGGCCCGATGATGCCGCCGACTATCCCGCCTGCGAGGGTGAGGGAAATCGCTTTTGCCTTGAAGTCGGACGTGGCAGCGTCCGCAGCGGCGAAGCGGTAGTACTTGCCGAAGGCGGTATACACGCCCATCACCATCATCCCGGCACACAACAGCCAGAAGCTTGCCGAGTGCATGGCAAGGCTGCATAGAGCGGCTCCCAGCGTGCCCGTAACCGTGCCCACCTGGAATCCTGCCCGCCTGCCGATGCTGTTCATGAGCAGCGATGCCGGGATCGTGGTGATCGCCGAGCCGATGACGTAGCACGTGAGCGGGACTGTTGCGAGTGACTTGTCGCTCGCGAGCGCGTACCCGGCGAGACCAGTCACAACCACCATCGTCACGCCCGTGATCTGCAGCGTTGCCTGGCAAGCCGACAGGACGAGCACGTTGAGGTGCTGTTTCTGCATTATTGGATGTTCTTGAGATAGCGGCGCGGATTCACAGCGCCGGCAGGATATCGTCGCACAAGAGCCGCAAACCCTCATGCAGGTCGGGACCGAGCTCCGAAAACATGAGCTGCTCGAAACCGTGAGCTCTCGCCATGACGCACACTTCACGCATTTTTTCGCGGCATTGGACGGGGTCGCCGGCTACGAACAAGGCGTCGATCATCGCGTCCGACACGAGCTCAAGGTGCCCGTCGAACCTGCCGCTTTCTTTCTCTGCTGCGAGCAGCCTGTCAATGCCAGCCGGGTCGACACCCAGCTTCAGATAATCGGCGTTGCTATACCCGCTTTCGCGCAGCGAAACGATGCGGCGCGCAACCGAGTGCTTGACGAACTCGCGCGCCGCTTTTCCATCCGACGCCACCGAAAGCTTGATCTCAGCGACCTTGCGAAGCGGTGCGCGCCCAGAGGCTTCGGCCGCCTCGTCAGCAACTTTCATCAGTGCACCCATCTGTCCTGCGCGCGCGACGGACTGGAAAGTGCCGCCGAATATGATGCCATCCATAAACCGTCCACCGATCGCCAGCGCTTTAGGGCCATTGCCTCCGCAGTACAACAAAACCGGGGACCTGGGAGAGAAATTCAGTTTGAACGCTGCCTCAGGAACGAGGTTGAAATAGGAGGCGACGGTCGGGTAGTCAGCGAACTTGACGGCTTCGCCTCCCAGCAAACGGCCGAGCGACTGCGCCGTCTCGCGCAACATGCTGATGGGTTTCACGACGTTCACGTACTGCGGCGTGTTGCGATTACCTCGCGCGAGTCCGAGGCCGAACTCCCGCCCGTCCATCAATTCGGTGATCGCAGCCACCGAGTCTGCGACATCGACGGGATTTCGAAAGTACTGGACCGTCACGGCTGTGCCGAGCTTAAGAGGCACTCCTGCTGCGAGCGCCGTCAGTACGACGAATTGATTGCGGCTTCGCAGATTGTCGGTGACCCAGAGCTGCGATACGCCGCCCGCATGCGCGGCGCGGCCGAAGTCAACGAATTGCGGCAAGGAGACGTGCCGGAATGTCGGCAGGTGCAGCTGAATGCCAATTTCGAATTCGGCCGGGCTTGTCATCGACGACTACGTGTTCTTCATTGCTTCGGTATGCGTGCGACCTTGATGACGTTCGCGTACTTGTCGATCTCCGCGCGTATGAAGGCGCCAAACGACTCAGGCGAACCACCGATCGGCTCGAGGCCGTCGTTCTTGATGAAACGTTCGCTCAGCTCAGGACTCTTGATGACCTTCTCGACCTCGACGTTGAGCCGTGTCACGATCTCTTTCGGCGTCTTCGCAGGCGCCAGCAGACCGAACCAGTTCGTCGATTCGTAGCCTGGCACGCCTGATTCGTCGAACGTCGGCACCTTGGGGATCGACGAAAAACGCTTCAAGCTGCCGATCGCGATCGCTCGCAGCCTTCCTGACTCGATGTGCGGCAGCAGCGAGGGTACGCCGCTGAAGATCATGTCGACGTGCCCACCCACCGTATCGACAAGCGCCGGCGCGTTGCCTTTGTAGGGTACGTGAACGATGTTGATTCCGGTCATGACCTTGAGCAGCTCGCCGGCCATCTGGTTCGAGCTGCCGAGCCCGCTCGAAGAAAAGTTGAGCTGCCCGGGCTGGGCCTTGGCGAGCGCAATCAGCTCTTTCAGATTTTTCGCGGGCAGCGACGGGTGAATGGACAGAACGTTCGCGCCTTTGAGGCAGAGGATCACGGGCTCGAAATCGCGCAGCGTATCGTAGGGCGGTTTCGCGAGATAGCTCATGCCGATCGCGTTCGCTGCACCGCCCATCAGCATCGTATAACCATCGGGCGGCGCTTTAGCGACCACTTCAGACGCGAGATTGGTCATGGCACCCGGGCGATGCTCCACGATCACCTGCTGCTTGAGCACGGGAATCAGGCGCTCGGTGATCGCGCGCGTTACGATGTCCGTACTCCCGCCGGGCGCAAACGGATTGATGATGCGGATCACCTTCGCCGGATAGGCTTGTCCTGAGCTTGTCTGAGCGCCAGCTAATGGGGACAACAGCGCGGCGCACAATACGGCGACATTTACAACCAATCTCATCTGCAGTCCTCGATCAACGAACAAGGGAGCTGTCGTTCCGTTCCGGCGTGAGTATTCGGATGGGTTTGCCGCTCAGAAACGCCGTGATGTTCTCGACGGTGTCGCCATAGGCTTTCTGAAAGAATTCCTGCACTGCGTAGCCGAGGTGCGGCGTGAGCACGACGTTGGGCAGGGTGCGAAGCACGTGATCGTCGGGCAGCGGCTCGTGGTCGTACACATCGAGGCCCGCGCCATAGATACGGCGTTCGCGCAAAGCATCGACCAGAGCGGCCTCGTTGACGATAGGCCCCCGCGCGGTGTTGATGAGGATCGCGCTCGGCTTCATGAGCGCGAGCTCGCGTGCATCCACGAGGCCGCGCGATCGATCGCCCAGCACCAGGTGCACGCTCAGCACGTCACTCAACTTGAACAGCTCATCCTTCTCGACGCGCCGTGCACCGAATTCAGCCGCGGTTTCGGCTGTGAGGTTTTGACTCCACGCGATGACCTCCATGCCGAGTGCCTTGGCCACCGGCACCATATTGCGGCCCTGCCGGCCGAGCCCGAGCAGCCCCAGCGTGCGCCCGGCCATCGTGATTCCTGCCGTATGCTGCCAGCCGCCCTGCCTCATCTCGTTCGCCTCATACGGTATGTGCCGCGCAACCGAAAATATCAGGCCCCACGCAAGCTCGTAGGTCGCCTTGTTGTACGGCGCGCGCAGCTCCGTGTGCGACACCACAATGCCCCGCTCCTTGGCTGCAGCCACGTCGAGCGTACGGTTGTACATGCCGGTGACTCCAATCATCTTGAGATTGGGCAGCCGCTCGATCAGCGTGCGCGGCACAGGCATGCGTTCGCGTACGAGGGAGATGATGTTGAACGGCTTCAGAACTTCTGCGGCTTCGTCCGGCACGGCGAGACGGCGGTCGAACACCGTGATCTCGCACGTCGAGGCGAGCTGCGACCAGTCCGCGCTCTGTTGCGACAGGTGGAGGTAATCGTCAAGGACGGCAATCTTCAAACGGTTTCCGATGGAATGTAATAAACCCTATTGGTGTTTGCATGATAATGGGCGTGATCGGGGAACGCCACGCGAGCTGCGTCGTAGCTTTCCATTGAGGTCCTGAGGGACGGCACTTGTATGGGCTTTCATCGTCGTGAGATTCTGCTGGGCGCTGCCGCAGGCGCGGCTGCGCTGGCGATTCCTGCCCGATTGTTCGCCCAGGGGAGTGAGCTGATTCGCAAACCCATTCCGTCCACGGGGGAAACCTTGCCGGTGATTGGACTCGGTTCGGCGCGCCGTTATGAGGACGCTACCTCCACCGCCGATCTCGGGGTATTGAAAGAGACCCTGCAACGCTTCCAGGCGCTGGGCGGAACCGTCGTCGATACCGCGCCTGTGTACGGCAAGGCAGAACCCACGATTGGGACGCTGCTCGAGCAGATCAGCGGGAGGGACTCGCTGTTCATCGCGACCAAGGTCAGCACGCGCGGCCGAGAGGCGGGTCTAAAACAGATCGAGCAGTCTTTCCGCAACCTGAAGACTTCGAAGATCGATCTCATCGCCGTGCACAACCTGAGAGACACCGACGTTCAACTCGAAACGCTGCGCGGCCTGAAGCAGGCCGGGCGCATCCGCTACATTGGAATCACCACGTCATTTGACGGGCAGTACAGCGAGTTCGAAAGCGTGATGAAGCGCGAGTCCCTGGACTTCATTCAGATCGACTATGCGCTGGACAACCGCAACGCCGGCGCGCGCATACTGCCACTCGCACGGGAGCGCGGAATGGCGGTCATGATCAACCTGCCGTTCGGACGCGGCAGCCTGTTCAACGCCACGAAAGACAAAGCACTTCCCGAATGGGCACGCGAGATCGATTGCAAAACCTGGGCTCAGTTCTTCCTGAAATGGATCGTGGCCCACGAGGCCGTGACCTGTGCGATTCCTGGCATGGCCCGTCCCGAGTACGTCAACGACAACATCCAGGCGGCAAAGGGCCGCTTGCCCGATAGCGCCATGAGGCGCCGCATGGAGAACTTGATCGACGGCCTCTGACCCGCGCAACCCTGATCGGTGACCGCGCACCCACGGCTGGCCGCTGCACAAGGCGTGCAGCATAATCAGCTTTCACTTTTGAATATCTTTTCCATCGCAGGAGCACGCATCATGGCTTCACTTTTTATTCCCCGCGCGAGCCGCCGCAAGTTTCTTAGACTTAGCGTCGCGGGCATCGTATTCGGTTCGCTGCTGATCCAGCAGCCTGTGCCCGTGTTCGCACAAGCGAAGAGCACAGCTACGCCACTGAAGATCGGCATCGTCGGCTCCGGCAAGCTCGGCGGAACGGTCGGCTCGCTCTGGGTGAAAGCCGGGCACGAGGTGATGTTCTCTTCACGGCACCCGGAGCAGCTCAAGGACATGGCGTCCAAGCTCGGACCGCGTGCGCGCGTCGGCACGGTACCGGAGGCCATCGCTTTCGGTGATGTGATTCTGCTCGCAGTGCCGTATAGCGCGCTGCCCCAGATCGGCCGCGAAAACGGCAGCGCCCTCAAGGGCAAGATCATCGTCGACGCGAGCAATCCGGTCGTGCGCCGCGACGGTCAGGTCGCCGAGGAAGCCATGGCAAACGGCATCGGCGCGACGTCGCTCAAATATCTGCCGGGCACGCGCTATGTCCGCGCATTCAACCCGGTGGGGACCGCAGCGCTCGAGAACGAGAGCCACCGCGCGGGCAATCCGATCGGCATGCCTGTCGCGGGCGATGACGCGCAAGCCGTAAAAGTCGCGACGCAACTCGTGCGCGACGCAGGCTTCGAGCCCGTCGTCGTGCCGCTCGCGCGCGCGAGTGAGTTCGCACCGGGCACCCCGATCTTCGGCAAGCCCACGCCCGTCGACGAGCTGCGCAAGTACCTCGGGGCCAGTCGATGAGCGAACGCCCGGGGAACACTCCGGGCGCGCCGCCGAACGATCCGTCAACGCCTGAGAGCGAAGGGCCTTTCTATCGGCTGCTCAACCGCGTCGTAAACGTCCGGCCGCGAGAGGTCCCGGCACTCCTCTGGTCGTGGGCGTACATTTTCACGGTGCTGTCGTCGTATTACGTGATGCGGCCGATCCGCGACCAGATGGGCGTCGCAGGCGGCGTCAAAAATCTTCAGTGGCTTTTCATGGGCACGCTCATTTGCATGCTCCTGCTCAACGTGCCGTTCGGGGCACTCGTGAAAAACCTGCCCCGCAGCCGCTTCATCCCGATCACCTACCGGTTCTTTGCAGTATCGATAATACTGTTCGCGATCGCATTCCAATTCGCGGACGAGACGTCGATCATCTGGTTAGGCCGCGCGTTCTTCATCTGGATTTCGGTCTTCAATCTGTTCGTCGTGTCCGTGTTCTGGGCATTGATCGTGGATACGTTCAGCTCGGAAGACGGCAAGCGCCTGTTCGGCTTCATCGCCGCGGGCGCGACGATAGGCGCTATCAGCGGCTCGGCGGTAACGGCCACGCTCGCACGCCACATTCCCGTCGCCGTCCTGCTGATTATCGCGGCGCTGATGCTCGAGGTGGCCGTGCTGTGCGTGAGAAAACTCTCGCGTCTTTCCCACGCGCTCAATGCGCGACCGGGAGAGCGAAACGCCGAGGTGCCGGTCGGCGGGCGTGTGCTTGCCGGCATGACCCGGGTGTTCAAGTCGGCTTATCTCGCGAACATCGTCGTGTTCATGCTGCTCTTCTCGATCACCTCGACCTTCATCTACTTCCAGCAGGCCGACATCGTCGCTCGCAGCTTCAGCGAGCGCGGCGCACAGACGGCGTTTTTCGCGCGGATCGACTTACTGGTGAATGTCCTTACGCTGATCGTGCAGCTTTTTCTTACCGCGCGCATTCTGCGATTTGCGGGGGTGGGTGTGACGCTCGCATTGCTCCCGCTCGTCACCGTCATTGGTTTCGGCACGCTGGCGTTTCTGCCGTCGATCATGGCGCTGATGATCGTGCAGGTCGTGCGGCGCTCGGGCGACTATGCGGTCGCGCGGCCGGCGCGGGAGGTTCTTTACACCGTCGTGCCGCGCGAGGACCGCTACAAGAGCAAGAGCTTCATCGACACGGTGGTCTATCGTACCGGCGATCAACTCGGCGCCTGGTCTTATGTGCTGTTGACCGGGCTCGGCCTGCGGCTCACGCAGATTGCCGGTGTCGGAGCCTGTCTCGCGCTCGTGTGGCTCCTGAACGGCCTGTGGCTCGGCCGCAGGCAGGACAGACTCGCGCTGCTCTCACAGCAGAAGACCTGACGCGAGCACGCTCTCGTGCGGGTATGCGCGCAAGCACAGGTCCGGCGCTCATTGCTTTCCCGTGCCCGGCAGCGCGAGAAGGTGCGTAAGCTCGCTGAAATCCTGGACCTCTTCCAGCGACGAAACGCACGCGATCAGCTCGCGGCAGCGCCCGCTGCCCAGCACGGGCTCGACCTGCGACACGACTTTGTGTCTCAGCTCGTCATCCGAAAGAGGATTCTCCGGCGCCCCCTTCGCATAAGCGATGTGTCTCTCGATCGTGGCGCCGTGCTTGAAGCGGATCTCGAGCGGCGGATAGGTACCCGGCCTCATTTCGCGGTCGGCGACAACGCGCGTGAGGCTCATGAGCCGCTGCACTTCGGGCTCGCTGTCACGCACGGGTGAGAACTGATCGAGCGTTGCACGGCCACTCAATGCGCCGACCGCGAGCGCGTACTGAAAGCTGAATTGCGCGTCGAGCAGGTTGCCGATCTCAGGCCGATCGAACTGCAGCTTGTTCTGTTCGTTACCGTGAACGATCATCTGCTCGATCGCACTCGCCTCCGCGCGCGTCTCACGCATCACTTCGAACAGCGCATCGAGCGTGGCATGTAGTCCTCTGCAGCACGCGTAGGGCTTCATGCCCGAGCGCGCGATGCGAAATTCAGTGCCGAGACCCTTCAGCGTCGCGTCCGGCGTGGCAATGCCGCGCGCGTACGTCGAAAAGAATCCACCCCACTCGGCTTCGAGCACTTGTCGGGGTCCGCTCATGCCGGCTTGCGCGAACAGCGCGGCAGACAGTCCGTTCTCCGAAGCCTTGCCGGGGTGGAAGCGCTTCGTCATTGCACCATCGGCGAGAAAGGCCCAGATGCCCCCTGTGAAACTGCCCGCGATGCCCAGCGCATCGGCGAACCGCTCGCGATCGAGCTTCAGCAGTTTCGCCGCGCCCGCGGCTGCGCCAAAGCTGCCGCACGTGCCGCTCGAATGCCAGCCTAAATCGTTATGCGCCCGATAACCCCCGGCGCCCTCGAGCACTCGCGCTGCAACGTCGTAGCCGGCGATGATCGCCGTAAGCGCATCTTTGCCTGTCACTCCCCCTCGCCCGGACAACGCACACACGGCAGGAATCACGACGGCTCCCGAATGACCGCACCCGCCGAAATCGTCGAGCTCGAGTGCGTGCGACGCCGTGCCGTTCACGAGAGCAGCTTGCGCCGCGGGCAGCGTAACGGACTGCGCCCACAGGATGCTGGAGCCGGTGGCGCCTTCGAGCGAGGCTCGCACCGCGCGCAGCGCGATGGCAGCGACGTCGGTGCCCGCGCCAGCGATGCCCGCGGCGAGCGTGTCGATCAGAAAGCGCTTCGCCAGCCGAACGGATTCCGCCGGAATATCGTCATACCGCGCGTCGGCCCAGTAGCGCGCGAGATGCTCGGTCAGCGTCGCAGTCGCGTGCTCGTTCTTCATATCAGGTGTTCCTCCCTTCTCCTCTGAGCCAACCCCACCGACATACGCCGCGATCGTGAGGCGCTCACTCGGCGGTCAGTCCGACGGCCTTGATGAGTTTGCTATATCGCGCGAACTCGGATTTGATGTGAGCTGCAAGCTGCTCGGGCGTACCTGCGGCCGGATCGATGCTCTGCTTCCTGAGGCGCTCGAGAACGTCGGGTTGATTGAAACCGGTCACAGTTTCGGCGTTCAGGCGCTTGATGATGTGCTGCGGCGTCCCGCGCGGTGCGACCAGACAATTCCATCCGCTCACCTGGTAGCCCGGCATGCCGCTTTCGGTGAAGGTGGGAATCTCGGGTGCGGCTCCGGAGCGTTTTGCGCTCGCCACGGCAAGTAATCGCAGTTTCTTCGCGCTCGCTTGCGGATACAGCGACGATATGCTGCCGAGCATGAGACCGATCTGGCCGCCCACCAAATCGATGATTGCGGGTCCGTTCCCCTTGTAGGGCACGTGCAGGATGTCGATGCCCGCCACATGTTTGAACATCTCTCCGGCAAGATGATTGGCGCTGCCCGTTCCTGCCGAGCCGTAGCTCAGCTTGCCCGGATTCGCTTTTGCGTACGCCACGAGTTGCGAGACCGAGATCGCCGGCAACGTCGGGCTGACCGCGAGCACGTACGGCTGTGTCGTGAGGAGCGATATCGGTGCGAAGTCACGCTCCGGGTGGTATGGAAGCTTGTCTTTCAGCGCGGGTGTCACGGCGAACGTCGTCTCGGACGAGACCAGCACGGTGTAGCCATCCGCGGGCGAGCGCGCGGCCATCTCGGCGCCGATGGCGGTCGCAGCACCGCCGCGATTGTCAACGACGACGGTCTGGCCGAGTCGCTTGGTAAGAACCTCGGCCGTGAGGCGTCCCATGATGTCGGTGGGCCCGCCCGGCGGATAGGGCACGATCATGCGTATCGGACGGTTGGGGTAGTCCTGCTGCGCGAAACACGAAGCTGAGGAAAAGCATACGGTCACGAACGCCAGACGTAACAAGGATTTCATGCTGAGCTCTAGGTTTAGGTTTTAGAAAACGGCCCTTCCGCCATTTCATGTCACCGCCGGGCCTGCAGGAGCGCGAGCGTGCGGGCCATCTCGTTCGTCTGGATCATCAGCGCTTCGTCGGCGCCAAGGCCCGGCTTCGAGAGCATGAAGTCAGGCTGGCACGCGAGACCCATGTGCGTGGAGATGCGCGTGGACTGATCGGTCTCGTTCGCAGTGCCCCCCAGACATGCGCCCATGCCATTCGATTTGCAGTACAGCACCGCTTCGATCGTGTTGTGGATGCTGCCGAGATCAGGCGTCTTGATCTGCACGAAATCGCACGCGCGGGCTTGTACAAAAAGCCTGATGTCCGGCAGCGTGTTGCACCATTCGTCGGCGATGAGACCCACATCGATTCCCTTCTTCTTCAGGAGCTCGCGCAGCCCGCTGAATTTTTCGATTTGCTCTTCCTGCGTTTTGGCGATCATCGGCGACTCGACCAGCAGCTTGTATGAGCCGGATTCCTGGCGGAGCTTGCCGAGATAGTCTGCGAGCGGCTCGATTTTCATGTCGAAAAGCTCACCGAGCGTGCCGTAGAGATCGACGTGGATGCGCGGGTTATAGTCCGCGTCGCCGATCTCCTTGCAACGAGCGGCGACCCGACGCACGAATGCCGCGAGCTTCTCGCCCTGCAGACCAACGTGCTCGCTCACGATCTGGAACGACGCGTGCGGCAACAGCTCCACACGCTTCAGGATCACGCGGTCGAGCTGACCCAAGTCGTCCTTGTGGCACGAGGCGAGGATCGGAATCGGCTTGGTCGAGATCGTGCTCCCGTACTCGTCGGCGATCGCCTCGGCCATCGTCTGCTTCTGGCTCAATGCAGTCGCGTGCAGCAGCGCCTGACTGATTCCGTAGCGGATGGCGGTGTGGAGCCTCTTGCCACCGCGCGAATACTTGTCCATCTCCTCGGCATTGGCTTTGAACCTGGATACATCGCGGCCGCGCAATGCATCGGCAACCTCGCCGCGGACGTAATCGATATGGCCTTTCGCGTTGAACGCGGGATCGCGTCCGGCAACACCTGCAAGAATCACGTCGGCACAATCGCCGAACGCCATCTGCCCATCCTCGAGCACAAGCATGATGGAGATGATCGTCGCGGGCTCGATGATTTTCGTGAAGCCCGGCGACATCGGCGCGCCTTCGTACAGACTGCCGTTCGGCTTGGCCCTGCCGGACTTGATCGCGAGCAAGTCGCGGTGCATGTAGCCCGAGCGGCCCGCTGCGCAGATGACGTCTTTCACTTTCATTCAAGCACTCCGTGTTTAAAGCCAAAAAAGCCTCAACGCCAAGGACGCCAAGGAAAGAGCAAGGACGCAAAAAAACAAAGCATCACTACGAAGGACACAAAGGACACGAAGGAAATCCGTCGTTCAAGACGCGGTCAGTGTCACGCAGCTTGATCCTCCACTCATGCCGGCTTGGCGTCCCTTCTCTTGCATGGTGTCCTTGCTTCTTCTTTGCGTCCTTCCATTCTGCTTTTAGTTTTCCGCGTCCTCGCTATTCCGCTTTCTTTATTACCCCATCCACCGCCTCTTCGAGCTTACGCGCGGCCGTCGCGAGGCGCTCATCGATCCCTGCGACGATCTTCTCGTCTGCCACAACGCCTGCTTCGAAATGCGTGGCCTGCCGCAATGACTCTGCGTGCGCGGGGCCGCCGCGCAGCGTGCGCACGGCGATGAATCTCTCCGGGTCGAGCGCGGCGCAT
>JAQGNH010000157.1 GCA_028291945.1 Betaproteobacteria bacterium | reverse complement strand
CGCGATTGCGGATCGGCGATCCGGTGCGCGTCAAATTCGACGCGCTTCCGTTCCAGCGGCACGGCACGCTGGCGGGCGAAGTCCGCGTCATCACCGAGAATTCGTTCCAGGCCGACAAGAACGCCCGCGCCGCGCCCGACAAGCCTGACGCCCAGCCGGCGTTTTTCCGCGCCCGGGTGGCGCTGGGACCTGTGACGCTGCGTGACGTGCCGAAGGATTTCCGCCTGATCCCCGGCATGACCGCGACCGCCGAGATCGTGATCGGCAAGCGCACGATCATTTCCTATATGCTGGATCCGATCGTCAGGCTGTTCGACGAAAGCCTGCGGGAACCGTAGTCTGCGGCTTACGACGATTCGAAAATCCGCTGCCTTAACACGTTAACAATGAGAGGATTTGCCGCCCGTCTACCGCTATATTTTCCCTCTTTCCGCGACACCCACACCTCGTGTCGGGGGCCTAGGGGCGGGATTCGGCAGCCTGTTCATTAATGCCTAGGAGGCAATCTCTAGTCCCTTGCGGCTTTGACGCCCTCGCGGCACTTGCGCCTGGATCATAACAGTTGGCCAGCGATTCACCGGAGCGCCCATAACTGCTAATTATCGTGAATCGAGCTATTGGATTCGGTCTCGGAAATAAGCACAGGACTGCGAATGAAATCGGTAGCAATCGGCAGGGAGTCGCTTCCGATAGATCGTCGCGCTATATGGTTCGCTTAAGTCAACCGAACCCTGCCTGTCTTCTCGCTTGAGTCGCCGAGATTGCCTCGGTGGCATCGTCCAAAAATATTCGTTCGACCACATAACCAACGTCGCGGCCATAGAAGACATGGGTAATATTGGGCAGCGGGACGATTACGAAGCGGCCGGCATGGGGTCGTAATGCGGCTTCGATGCGGCGGCTCACATCGAAGAATGAAAGCGGGTTATTGCCGTCGACATGCTGGGTATCGCGCACCGCAATACAGACCTGCCCAACGCGCTTGAGCCCTTCCTCAATTAAGCTCTGATGTCCGTCATGAAACGGTTGAAAGCGGCCTACGAATAGTGCGGTCGGGCCCTTGGGGTCGAAGGCCGGACGCAGGAGCTTGAAGATTCGCTCAGCCCAATATTGGGGGGTGCCTTCGGCCTCAATACGGATTTCGAAGCGCTCGGGGGGGATAAATATTTGGTTGGTGTCATCGAACCGGCTTGCCTCAATTCGATCGATAAAGATCGTGAACGCCTCTCCGAACGCGGCGCGTGTCGCGGGTGTCGGGCAGACGAAATCGGCGATCGCGATGCCGCCGCTATCGACCACACGGTCGCACAACCAGCCCATGCGGCGCGCCTGCTCGACGCGGTCCTCGATCGAGAACCCGAGGTCACGGTTGATGTTGGCGCGCACCTCATCATTGTTGAACACGACGGCGTTGAGCATGGGAGCTAGCGCGCGCGTCAAGGTCGTCTTGCCGGAACCCGGCAGGCCCATCACGAGGATTTTGCGACTCATCGTTGCACTCTGTTGTACACTATCGTCAGGCTCCGGTACCATGTGTGCTAGAGCCGTTCGATTTCCGGCCACCAGGACGCGTTTTCTGAAACCGCGAAGGTCGTGGACCTACGCCGAAGCGCCGTCCCGAAAGATCACGACGACCTTCTAGCCATTCGACTTTGGAACGCGCCAGCGCGGTCTATTGGTGAAATATTGGAAGACACGAGGCGGCAAACTTTGGTGCGTGAAATATTGTCTCGCTACTCCCCATAAATGTGACGGCCTATTAGTTGCGCGCAGCCATGGCGCCTACGAGACACCCACAGTGACAGGATAAGGATAATCATCTCGGCGGGAGCGCGGCGCAATAGAAAGTTGCAAAATTTTTTGCGCTGGTCCCGACTCGAACAATACGTGGCCCGTATTGTGGACGCCGAGCGCGTAGTTCGGCAGCCGGATCGAAATCCGATAAAGTTGCACCTCTCTCCTCGAAGCGTGTTAGGATCATTGGCAAAGGGCGCGCGTCAAAGTGACGCGGAGGGAAGGCTTCACCGCGATGGCGACAAGCCTCTTCGTGCGGGCGTGGAAGCGGTTCGCGCGTTATCGGCACCCGCGAAGGCCACAGACTGCGCCGTCGCGCATTCGTATCGAGGCCTCATCGTTTTGCCAGCTGCGTTGCCCATCGTGCCCGACGACAGCCGGGGCGATTCATCCCGTCATCTCCAGCGGCTTTCTTCGGTTCGCCGATTTTCGCGCGCTGATCGACCGCAACCCATCGATCACCGCGGTGGAGCTATCCAACTATGGCGAAGCACTGCTCAATCCGGAGCTGATCGAAATGCTTCGATACGCTCAGCGCAAATCAGTTGCAGTCAATCTACACAATGGCGTCAATCTTAATCATTGCAGGGATGAGCTGCTCGAAGCTTTCGTCAAATATCAAGTGCAGATGATCACGTGCTCGATCGACGGGGCCAGCCAAGAGACATATCGCGTGTATCGCGTGCGCGGCGATTTCGAAAAGGTCATCGGCAATATCAAGCGAATCAATCATTTCAAGGAAACGTATCATTCAGAAGTCCCGCGCCTGTCTTGGCAGTTCGTCGTATTCGGTCACAATGAGCATGAGATCCCCGTTGCGCGCGCCATGGCCGCTGAGCTCGGAATGACGTTTCACACCAAGATCAGCTGGGATGCCAAGTTCTCGCCGATCCGGGACAAGGAATTCGTGCGGGCCCAGACCGGGGAACAGGCCGTCACGCGAAAAGAATACGAGGAAATCCATGGCAGGATGTATCTGCGCGATGGCTGCTTGCAGTTGTGGAATGACCCTCAAATCAATTGGAATGGGAAGAATCTAGGGTGCTGCCGAAATTTTTGGGGCGACTTCGGTGGTAATGCCTTCACTGACGGGCTTGCCGCCTGTTTCGATCACGAGAAAATGCGCTACGCACGCAGCATGCTGCGTGGTCAAAAGCCGCCGCGCAGGGATATCCCTTGCTCGACATGCGATAAGTACGATGCAATGCAAAACCGTTCGGATTGGATCGTAAGAGACGATGTGTGATCCTCGCCGTGGCAGGTGCAGTAGCATTGGCTTGAGCGGCTCGATCAAGCGTCGCCAGTAGGCACGATTGCAGCGGTCTCGACCATCAAGATCACGCTCCTTTCGGGCGCGCGCGTGCGATGCAACACTCCCTTCGGGCGCGATCCGGCAAGCCGGTTCCGCCACGAGGACTGGAACCGGCGCGGCAAACCTCGCCAAGACCATACCGGAGGGCTATCGCGCGCTGCGCGCCCGCATTCCCGGATTGCAGGCACAAGGAATCGCAGTGATCGACGAGAGCGCCCTGTTTGACAAGCTCGGCGACGACATCTATTCCCGACGATGTCGCCCACTTCACCGAGGAAGGAAACCGCATGCTGGTCCGCGAGGTCGCCAACTGGCTGGAGCAGCCGCACTGAGGCGTTGGACGGAAAAGTTGTCTCTCGTCGCTTTCGTGGAAAAGAGGCTCTGTCTGCGGCGGTGATCATCGGCCGCAGGACGAGCACTCGCTGTTGTTGACGCCATATGCCAACGTAGCCAACCACCTTGGGGCCCGGTATCATCCTCCCACAGACATCGAGCGAGACGTCGTGCGCAGCGGTTCAGGGAGCTCGGGCCGCAGCCGTTCGCGTGGGCAAGCGCGACAACCAACTGACGAAGCGAGCGAGCGTGGGGGCTGTGCCGGCGGGCCCGTTTCGTCCGGCAGTTCTTGGAATTTCCGATGCGACTGATCTTGATCAATCTCGCAGTGTTCGTCTCGCTCCTCCTGGTCGCCAACATCGGCGCCGGCCTTTGGATCGACTTCACGGCAAATCCGGCCGCCATGGATGGTGAACGGCGCGTCACCACGCCCGCCTACGCGGACAAGGACAGCGCCCGCAAGTTCTTCCGCGACTTCTCGCGGGTCAGGTCGGCGTTCAGTTCATATGACGACATGCGCCGCGAACCTTTCGCCAGCGAAACGATCAATATCGGGTCCGACGGATTGAGGGTGACACCTGGACGTCCAGCCAGTTCCACGCAGGTGTTGAGCTTATTCGGCGGCTCTACGATGTGGGGGACCGGTGTCGATGACGCCCATACGATCCCCGCCTTCGTGCAGCGGCGGTTTCCACAGGCGGCCGTCGTGAATTACGGACAATCGGCGTTCGTAACCGGACAGAACCTCGCCGCGCTGCTCAAGCGCATTTCGCTCGGCGAGCCGGTCGGGACTGCGGTGTTCTACGACGGGATCAACGACGTCCTGCACTTGTGCCAGCCTGGCATCCCGCTCGACGGACACGGTTTCACATATTTTCTCGATCAGGCCGTGCGCCTGTACCGGGAGCAGCAGCTCGGATTCTCCGGGCGCGCGTGGACCGCGACGGTGGGCAACTTGCTGGCCCTGGCGCGGCGGCTCGCCGGCGCGGAGGTGAGACAGGCCTCCAACCTCAACGAGGTCAAGCCGTCGCGATGCACGGATGCCGCTGCAGTCGACGCGATAGCGGACATCATCTGGCGCAATTGGCTGTCTGCCAAGGTCCTCGTGGAAGCGAATGGCGGACATTTCGTTGCCGTCCTGCAGCCAGTGTCTTCGGTCGGACGACCCCGGCGCGAGTACCTGCCTCCGCAGCCCGAGTGGGACCTGCGCTACAACGAGGCCTATGCTCGCCTCCGCTCGCGCATCAAGGCCGCGGGCGCGGGATGGGCCTACGATTTCAGCACAGCCTTCGATGGCGATGAGGCGCTCTACATCGATTCGTTCCATGTTTCCGCGCGCGGAAACGAAATCATCGCCGGGCGCATGGCCGATATCCTCGCGCGTTGACTTGGACTCGAGGGCAGCTCCTGGACCAAGGCCACCAGTGAGCCGCCCAGCGATCGTCCGTTCTCTTTGCATCGCAGCCTCGCGCTCCCCGGTGATCCCGCGCCTTGCTTTCGATGCGGCTTTGCTATTCCTATCCGACGGTCCGTCGGCCCGCTCGCTCATCCTCAATGACCATGGGACGTCTCCGCCGCGATAGAGGTGAGCGCGGCGGCGGACGATGACATCGAGGAGACTGATGGCAATTCGGGCGATAGTCTGGCTGTGCTGGGGCACCCAATTCATTCGCGAAGCCGCCGCAAGCGCGCGCAGCGCCGCCGCGATTGACGCCGACCGCATCCTCATTACCGATACCGCCGGTGCCGCCTCGGCGGCGAACCAGCCCGAGTTCACGTCGATCGTCACCATCGAGCTCGTGCATGCGAATAATCTCGAAAAGACGCGACTGATCGATGTCCTGCCGGCGGGCTACCACGACTATCTGTTTCTCGATTCCGACACCCGCATCGTCGGTGACGTCACCCTGGGCTTCGCAGGAGCGGAACGTCAAGGCATCGCGATGGCGCCCGCGCCCAACTACAACCTGCCCGAATTTTTCAATTTCGCCCGCATCATGAAGCATGTCGGCATCGAGCCGGCCGATCAGATGGTGTACAATTCCGGCGTTATCTTTTTCCAATTGACCCCGACCGTGCGAGCCGTGCTCGAGCGCTGGCGCGATTTCGGCAACGACCTGGGCGCCAAGCTCGATTTCCCGCGCGACCAGCCGTTCCTGACGCTCGCCCTCGAACAACTGGGCGTGACGCCCTATGTGCTCTCCCCGCTTTACAACTATCGCGGCCTGGGCGAATACGCGGTCGGCCATGTCAGGCTTTGGCACTCGCATTTCGAGCCACCGGCACGTCTGAACATCTTCGACGAAGCCTGGCCGGCCCGCCGTTACCGGAACGGCGTCTTGCTGCCCTCCGATGCAGACCCTGGACCGCGGCCACCGCAAGGCATGCTGCAGCTCACCCTCTCGCGCTTCATCCGACGGCACACGCCCGCAGAAGCGCGATCGATGGCCGCGGATGTCGGCGCGATGGCGCGCAAGCGCGGCAGCCGGCACGCCAACGATCATCTCCTGGAGCAGATCGGCATCTCGGGCTCGCTCGAGAGGGATGAACCGTACTTTGCCGAATCGCTTCACTATCATCTCGGGCTGCTGCACGCCTATGCACTCGATCCGCAGCAAATGGCGGAGCATCTGCGGCTGTCGCACACGATGCCGACCGGCGAGGATGACCAGCTTTTCTCCGATCACGTCAATCTCTCGCACATTCTGCGCGCCAAGCAGATCGACGCGATCGAGCGCAGGATGCCGCCCATCCTGATCGCCTGCCTGCCGCGGTCCGCCAGTGCGACGTTCACCCATACGCTGGGCAGGGCACTCGGCATACCGGTGCTCCACCTCAGCGCCGGTCAGTTCCCCAACTATTTCCTGGTGCCGCCGTGGCTCGACATGTTCCTTGAGGGCGGCGCCATCACCCAGGATCATTTCGGCGCGAGCGATTTCAATATCGGGGTCCTGCGCGAGCGCGGACCGCGCGACATCTTCGTGCTCGCGCGCGATCCCCGGGCTGCGGCGCGCTCGCAGGCACATCATCTCGCGCGCGACAGCATGAATGACGGTGCTCCACTGTCGTTGCGCATCGAGCGTCAGTGCATCGGCAACTTCATACCTTGGCTGCAGGCCTGGATCGACTGCGCGCGTGACCCGGGTCTGCCTTTCCGCATCCATTGGCTGCTCTTCCACGAGGTCTGCGAGGATCCGGCCGCAGTGTTACGCAGGATCGGCACTGCACTAGCGGGGGAGCATCCGGCCATGGCGCCGTTCGCGGATTGCCGAACACTCGAGGGGGTGCGCGTCCATTTCGTGGAGGGCGACGACCGGGCTTGGCAGCGGGAGGTCGACTACGAGACCCGCGAGCGCCTGTGGGCCACCATCACCCCGGAGATCAAGGCGCTGCTCGACCTCAAATGGTAGGCC
>JAQGNH010000114.1 GCA_028291945.1 Betaproteobacteria bacterium | reverse complement strand
ATCGGATGCCACGTCGGCGTTCCGCGGAACACCTGGCAGTTCTTCATCGTGAAGGTTTGTGTGGTCCGGTTCGGGCTGCACAGCGGGAAGGCGCGGATGCCGGCCTTCGAGGTTTCTTCGAGACGCGCCATGTGCTTCTTCCACGCGTCGGGATCGCGCATGGTCTGGCCGAGGTTGTTGTAGATCACTGTGCGACCCGTGGCCTCGGAAAGTCGCGCCATCAAGCCGTCTTTCAACTCCGGCGCACGGCCGCCGCCGCACTGGATGATGCCGGTGCCGAGCTCGCGGAGTACATCGCCCAGCGCAAAGATCTCTTCCTCGTCGGCCCACAGCGCCGGAATGTGCACGCCTTGCGGATCGTAATGGCCCTTGTTGCGCGAGACCGAAAACCCGAGCGCGCCGGCTTTCATACCGTCGCGCACGACGTCCTGCATCGCTTTGATCTCGTCGCCGGTGGCGGTGCGCTTCTGGCTCTCATCGCCCATCACGTAATAGCGCACCGTCGAGTGCCCGATGAAATTGCCGGCGTTCACCCCGAGGCGTCCTTCGAGACGGTTCATGTATTGCGCGATCGACTCCCACTCGACGTCGACCGTGTTCAGCACGTCCATGGGAATAGCTTCGACATACGAGAGAAACTCGGCGACGCGCTTCGCAGCGCCGGGACGGATCGGAGCGAGGCCGAGCGAGCAGTTCCCGAAAACGACCGTAGTCGCGCCGTGCTGGGGGGAGAACGAGCACAACGGGTCCCACGTGACCTGGGCGTCGAAGTGGCAATGGTTGTCGACGAAGCCGGGAGAGACCACGCGGTCCTCGGCATCGATCGTGCGTTTGGCGGGGCCGCTCAATTTGCCGAGCTCGGCGATCTTGCCGTTCTTGACCCCGACATCGCCGCGGAACGCCGGCATTCCAGAGCCGTCAACAACACGGCCGTTTTTGATCAGCAGATCATGTGCCATTGTTGTCCCCTTTCGGTGCTCAGGTCAGGACGCTCGCGTACCCGGCAAAAGTGTAGCACCGGCGGGCCGCCACTTCGATGCAAATTAAGAACGGGAAAATGGGATCCGGGCCTGAGGTCTCCCGACTTAGTCGTGAGGCATTGGGGACTGGCGGTTAAGGAGGATAGTTATTGCAACTGGGGCAATGAGTTGCGGGGCTGTAGAAAGTATGTGATGCACTGCGGAACAAAGCGGACGCAGATGCTCATAGGAGATGTGAGCATGCGTGGCGCCTGCGCCTTCGAGCGTTTGGCGAGGTCAAAAGAGAAACTCGTGAGCGATGCATGCGCCGAGTTAGAAGCGCACTCTAAAAAACGTCAGCAGGCCGGATCAAAACTATTCGTGGGAAAACCCCAGGACTGGACCGTATTTCTGCTACTTCCGGTCTCAGGGACCTTGTTACGAATCAGCATTTCCCCGTTCGCAGGCCGACGCGCTGACTGGCGACGGGCTGGCATTCTTGCGGCGTATGAGCTCAGTGATGGCCCAGCACGCCGCTTGCTCTGAGGCACCGCCAAGCGTTTTCGGGTGAGAGTTCACGATATCGATCAGCGCGGCGGCAATGTCTTCGTCGTTGCCAATCAGCTTCCCGTAGTAGTGGATATCTCCATTGGCACGAGCCCGCAACATCTCGACGCCGCGGCGCTCCTGGCCGACATAGGCGGGAATCACCGCCTCGACCCAGCGTGGCCTCTGGTTCATCGCCTTCTCAGCATTGAGCATACGCTCCATTTTCTTGCGGCCCATAATCGTGTCTCCAGTTTCAGATATCCTCAGTTACACAGGTGGACCCGGAAGCTCACCGGGTTCGGTCTACTCGCTGAACGTGCTGAAAGAATGACAGCTGCAAGATACTTTGCATGTGCTTTCACGCACATGAAATCACCGAAAGGTGGGCTCAACCCGACGGTGGATAGGGTCAGCTCGACGGTCTTGAAAATATCGGCCTGACGCGACCTGACACCATTTTTAGGAGAAGAACGATGGCTTACGAACATATCCTGGTCGATGTGGAAGATGGTGTGGCCATCCTCACCCTGAATCGGCCAGAGAAGCTGAACGCGATGAACCGCAAGTTGGGAGAGGAACTGCATAACGCGGTGAAGCAGGCGGAAGCGGACGAAACGATCGGCTGCATCGTGATCACCGGCGCCGGCGAGCGCGCATTTTCGGCGGGAGGCGACATCAACGAGCAGTTGTCGGACGACGCGAAGTTTTCGGACGACCAACTCGATGCGATGCGCGACAGAAAGCGCAGCTACGAGATCAGCGCGTGCTCGAAGCCGACGATCGGAATGATGAACGGTCTCGCTTATGGCGGTGCGGCGGTACTCGCCTCGTCCCTCGATATGCGGGTAGGCTGCGAGGGTTGCAAGTTCCGGTTCCTGGCCGCGGCGTATGGGAGGATCAACAGCACCTGGACGCTGCCCAATCAGGTCGGTTGGCCCGTCGCGAAGGAGTTACTGTTCACCGCTCGGATTGTGGGCGCGGAGGAAGCGTACCGGATCGGGCTCCTGAACCACCTCGTCCCCCGCGCACAACTGCGCGCAAAGACGATGGAGCTCGCGAAGATGATCGCCGCGAATCACCGCGGGGCAGTAATGGGCGTGAAGGCGCTGATGCTGCAGCAGATGGCGCAGAACCTGGAAGAGCAGTTCAACGCGGAGCAGGAATACGCCAGACACGTGATGCGCGGGGCCAAGGCCAAGGATGCGTTTCCTGAGTTCATCACGCGGAAGGGCCTGACAACCTGAGGAACGTCTACTCCATCGCGCCCTGTCGCGATGACTTGCTCAGAAGGTACCGTACGAAGACAGGAGTTGAATCCATGAATTTCGCAATCGAAGACTCACCCGGGCAAAGCGCATTCCGCGCGGAAGTGCGCGAGTTTTTCGCGCGCAACGTGTCCTCGAATCTCGAGCATTCCGTGGACCCGTGCGACATGTCGTACGAGCAGTATCAAGTGCGCCGTGAACTGGGCCGCCGGCTGGGCGCGCAGGGATGGCTCTATCCGTCGATGCCGAAGGAATATGGCGGCGGGGCTCTTTCAGCCGACCAGGTTGCCGTCCTTCACGATGAACTGTCGCGGATCGGATTGGCATTGCCTCCGTATTACGACGCCGGTGGGCGCATGTCCGCGCCGACAATACTGGTGTGGGGTACGCCCGAGCACAAAAAACGTTTTCTGCCGCCGATTTGCCGCGGCGAAGTCCGCACGTGGCAACTCCTGACCGAGCCCGGCGCGGGCTCCGATCTGGCGGGCATCAAGATGACTGCGATCCGCGATGGTGACGCGTATGTCGTAAACGGACAGAAGGTTTTCGTCGGCAGCTCGCATGGCGCGGATTACTCGTGGACGATCGTCGTCACCGATCCGAAGGGCGAGCGCCACAAGAACCTTTCGTGGCTGATGATCCCGATGAATCTGCCGGGGATCACGGTCACGCCGATGGATCTGCTTGCCACCGGCGGCGAGGGCGGAAGCGGCTCCGGCGTGAAGAACGCCGTCTTCTTCGACAACGTGCGCGTTCCCGCGGATCACTTGATCGGCGGCGAAAACAACGGCTGGAAGGTGGCGACGACGCATCTGGAAGTCGAGCATGGCGGCATGGGACGCCTGGCCGATCGCCGCGTGATTTATGAATTCATCAATCTTTGCCGCGAGCGGCACGACGGATACGCCATCGCCGACGATCCGGCCGCCCGCGCCGAACTGGTCGAGCTGTACATCGAAGCCGAAATCACGCGGCTCTTTGCGCTGCGTAACCACTGGCTTGCGCATACAGAGCAGCCGCGTTCCTATGAGGGCGCGCAATACAGTCTGCGACGGAAGCTCTCGGGCCTCGATATCTCAGAGAAGATGCTGCGAATCGCGGGGCCGTGCGTGCTGACCAAAGACAAGCGCTGGGGGCCGCTCAAGGGAACGATCGAATACTTCCAGCGCGACGCGATTACAGCGTTGCACCCCGGAGCTACAACTGACATCCAGCGAGTCATCATGGCGCGGCGTATCGGAATCGGCGGTCGCGAGCGCGAAAAAGCAGGCACGCTGCGCTAGTGTCGCGTCGTGCAAACACAATGCATACACACCGTCATTCCGGACGCGGCCGCAATGGATGCGAGCGGAATCCATTTGAGGCGTTCAGCGTCAACTTGGATTCTGGCGTGCGCCAGAATGACGGTGTTCACGTCATTCCGGACCCGCGCGAGCGGAAGCGATCCGGAATCCATTTTGAACGCGTTCAACGTCAAACTGGGTTCCGGATCGCGCCTCGTAGGCTCGTCCGGAATGACGCCTGTTATGAACCGGATCGTGCGCGGTGGACTCGTCCGAATAACGATCTTTTAATGCATCGAATTTGCGAGACGCTGCTTTAATAAGGAACGGCAATGGACCTTTCACTCAACGACACCCAGCAGCTCATTCAGGATTCAGCGCGCGATTTCGTGCGCGGCGCGTGTGACCGCGACGTTCTGCTCAAGCTCGACCGCAATCCTGCGGCACTGATGGACGGGCTCTGGCGGCAGATATCGGAACTCGGCTGGACCGGCATGGCAATTTCCGAAGAATACGGCGGCACCGGCAACTCCATGACCGACGTTGCCGTATTGTTCGAAGAGCTCGGCACAGCTCCCGTACCCGGGCCGCTCTTTTCGTCCGCAGTTTTGTGCGCGCGAATTCTGCTCGAAGCTGCGAGCGAGAGTGCCAAGAAAGCTTGGCTGCCGCGGATTGCGAGCGGAGAACGCGTCTTCGCTCTCGCGCTGACGGAAGCGCAATATGGCTGGTCGGCAGACACCGTTCGCCTCAAAGCGACAAGGGAACGTGAGGGCTTCCTGCTAAGCGGCAGCAAGGTGTTCGTCTACGATGCCTTGTACGCGTCCGACCTTCTGGTCGCAGCACGCATCGAGGGCGGAACGGGCGTGAGCCTCTTTCGTGTCGATGCGAAAG
>JAQGNH010000062.1 GCA_028291945.1 Betaproteobacteria bacterium | reverse complement strand
GGCGTGCGCGATGACCGGATTGAGATCGATCTCGACGATTTCGGGGTGCACCGCCGCTAGCGCGCTCACCTTGAGCATGAGCTCGCAGAGCGCGTCTTTGTCGACCACGGGCAGTCCGCGCGCGCCTTCGAGCATCGTCTTGTAGCGCAGCTCCCCCAGCATCTCTTCAATGTCGGCTCGGGACACGGGCAGCGCACGGAAAACGACGTCGCGTATCACTTCCACGAACACGCCACCGAGACCGAACATGAGGACCGGACCGAACTGTGGATCGCGTGTCACGCCGAGGATCACTTCGACGCCTTTTTCGGCCATGGGCGCCGCAAGCACGCCGCTGACTTCCGCACCTGCATCGTGTTGCTTTACGCTGGCCGTGATGTCCGCGATCGCGCGTCTTACCGCATCGACGCCGGTGACATTCAGTTTCACACCGCCGGCATCGGATTTGTGGAGCACGTCTTTGGAAACGACTTTCAGCGCGAGCGGACCCTCGCCCAATTTGGAGATCACGCCGGCCGCATCGTCGACGGTCCGCGCAAGCACCGACGGCGGCGTTTCGACGCCGTAGCTGGCGAGCAGCTCGCGCGCTTCGGTCTCCAGCAAACTGCGGCCTGCTTTGCGCGCGCGCTGCACCACGTCGGCGGCCGAGGGTTGAGTTGCAATCGCACTCGGGGCTGTGGCTACGCTCAGCCGCTGCTTCGCGGCCGTGTAGTCCGCGAGCGATGCGAGGCATTGGACCGCCACTTCGATATCCCTGTAGAACGGCACGCCGGCTTTACGCAGTATGTCGAGCGCCTTCGTGCGGAAACGTGCGTAGTGCGTTTGGACGACGATAGGCTTGCGATACTGCTTCACCATTTGAGCCACTTCGAGGCAGACGCGATTTTCGGTTTCCGCGACCGAATCGCCGTAGCGCGTCGTATAGCCCCCGAAGTAACCCACGAAGAGCAACCCGTCGATGTTCGGGTCTTCCAGTATCGCGCGCGCACACTGACCGTAGTATTCGGCGCGAGGATCGGTGCCGCCACCGGCATCAATGGGATTCGAGAGCGCGCTCGCGTTGGGCACGATCGCTTTGAGCTTCTTTTGTGTTTCCGGCGTGAGTTGCGCGAGCACCATGCCGCGCTCGGCAAACGCTTCGGCTGCCATCGTGATTGGGCCGCCGCCTTCGGACAGTATCGCCACGCGCCGACTCGGCATCGGCGGGAGGAGCGCGAGCGCCTCGCCAACAGGGTACAGGTGAGTGGATTCCGTGACGAGCACGACACCGGCCTGCTTCAGTACGCCGCGTGCAACCGCATAGTCACCTGCGAGCGATCCACTGTGCGACTTTGCAGCGCCTTTGCCTTCGGCTGTGCGGCCGGCCTTGTACACCACGATGGGCTTCACCGGAGAGACGTTCCGCGCAGCGTGGAGGTACGCACGCCCGTCCTTGAATCCTTCGATGTAGGAGATGATGACTTTCGTATCCGGATCGGCGCTCAGCGCTTCGAGATACTCATGGAACTGCAGATCCGCTTGATTGCCGACGGAGAGCATCGTGCTGTAACCGATGTAACGATGGATTTGCGCCTCCGCGACCAACGAGAGCGCCACGTTGGCTGAGTTCGAGAGCACCGCCAGCGGGCCGCGCGGAATGTCGAACCATCCGATCGCATTACAGGCGTAGCGGGCGCTGAACAGACCGTTTGTATTGGGCCCGATGAGTCGCACACCTTGCGCGCGCGCCACCGCAGCCGTTTGTTCCTCGAGCCTCGCGCCTTCTTCGCTCGCTTCGCTAAAACCACCGGCGAGCAGAAGCGCCCCTTTGACGCCTTTCTCTCCGCACTGGCGTACCACGTCCGGTGCGCTGCTAGCCGGCGTGCAGATGAGCGCGAGATCGATTTCGTGCGGCGCGTCCTGCAACCTCGCATAGCAGTCGAGCCCGAGGATTTTCTTCTCTTTGGGGTTGATCGGAACGATTTCGCCTCGATACTCGTCGGCGAGCAATGTCTTGATCGCGCGATAGCCCCGCTTCTCCGGGTCGTTCGATGCGCCCACGACGGCAACAACACGCGGATTGAGAATCCGATCTAGTACATTTTGCATGACGGTCCTGTGCTGTGTTTCTATTGGATCAGGATTGATTCGGTGCTCCAGCTGAGCGTTTTTGTAACAAACAAGTGCGATCAGTCGACCGGTTTGATCCCCGCGTCCTTCGCAAGCTTGAGCATGGTTTCGGCCTGGACACGCATCGCTGCGGCAAGGTGCTCGGGCGTGCCGCCGCCGAGCTCAAGACCCGATTCGAGCAGACGCGCCTTGACTCCGCTATCAGCGAGTGCGTTGTTCACCTCCCGGTTCAAGCGCGTGACGAGGTCCTGCGGAAGTGCTGCGGGGCCGACGAGGCCCATGAACCCGTCGAATTCGTAGCCGGGCAATCCAGACTCCTTGATCGTTGGCACATCGGGCAATGCGCCGGCACGCTTGGCCGAGGTTACGCCCAGTGCGCGCACCTTGCCCGCCTTGAAATGCGGTATGGCCTCGGGCAGCGGCGCGAATATCGCCTCGATTTGACCGCCGAGCAGATCGGTGACGGCCTGAGCGCCGCCTTTGTACGGAACGTGCAGCATCTTCACGTTGGCGACTTTCATGAATGCTTCGAGCGACAAGTGCTGTGAAGAGCCGTTCCCGCCCGAACCGACGTTGATCTGTGATGGCCGAGATTTGGCGAGCGCGATGAACTCCTTGACGTTTTTCGCGGGCAACGACGGGTTCACGATGAGGATATTGGCCTGGTAGGCGAGCATCGCGATCGGGGTGAAGTCGGTGAGCGGGTTGTAGGGCATCTTCTGATAGATCGCGAGATTGCCGGCGAGTCCCGCAGCGCTTCCGACGAACAAGGTGTAACCGTCGGGAGGCGCCTTGGCGACTGCAGCGCCTGCGATGTTGCTGCCGGCCCCGGCGCGGTTCTCCACGATGACTTGCTGGCCGAGAGTCTCGCTGAGCTTCTGAGAGTAGACCCGCCCGACGAGGTCCACGCTGCCACCCGGAGTAAAGCCGACCAGGAAGCGCACCGGTTTGGCCGGATAGCCTTGCGCGCCGGCGGGCAAGCTCAGGCCGGCGACGAGCAGGGATACTGCGCACATAAGGACGCGTTTGACCATCTAGGAGCTCCTCG
>JAQGNH010000060.1 GCA_028291945.1 Betaproteobacteria bacterium | reverse complement strand
CCAGTGCAAATCACATTAACAGGAGGTCCAATATGAACATGAAATCCGCGTCTTGTTTGATTGTTGCGGGCGCGCTGGTCGGCGCCTTTGCTGGCTGCGCCACGGATCGCCCCGATTCCTCGGCACGTAGCGCATCGGTAACCGAGAAAGTTGAGGACGGCTGGATCACGACGAAAATCAAAAGCGAATTCGCCTTGGACAAAGCGGTCAGCGCCATGAACATTCACGTCGACACCGACAATGGTGTCGTGCGGCTGAGCGGCGTCGCGAAGAGCCCCGAGGAAGCGAACAAGGCTGTATCGATCGCGAGAAGCGTCAAAGGCGTGACCTCGGTCCGCAACGACATGCAGATCCAGGGCGTCGGCGCTACGCGCTAAGAAGGAAGAAGGGCGCGCGCGCCTTGGGCGAAGGCGCTGAGCTAGCTTCGATGCGGCGCAGGACTGCCTGCGTCAGCTCGACGGGCGATACCGTGCGCGTTTTGATGAGCTTGGCGGCTTCGGCCAGCGTGAGAGGCAATTCCATCCCGATATCGTAGCGCGGTTCTCATGCGCGCCAGGTTCGTGTGACGTGTGATCATCCGTGCGCACACTCGCAAATTCTCCATGAAGGGCAAGACGTCGTGAAGATGAAAGCAGTCTTCGCCGCAATCGCCGTTTTCGTGAGCGTCGTATCCGGGCTGCCTGGCGCGCGCGCTGCAACCTATCCCGAGAAAGACGTGCGTGTGATATTGACAAGGCCGCCGGGCCCTAGCGATACGGAGGCCCGCCTCGTGAGCACGGAGCATGGCTCGCGCCTCAAGCAGACATTGATTGTCGACAACCGACCGGGCGCGGGCGGCCTCCTCGGCATGCTGGTGGCGGCACAGGCGCCCGCCGACGGCTACACGTTGATGGTGACTTCCACCGCCTACGGATACCTCATCGCCAGACCGAAACCGAACGTGGACTTGATCGAATCGTTCGCCCCGGTGGCTCTGCTGGGTTTGAACGAGAGCGCGTTGACCGTGCATCCGTCGCTACCGGTGAAATCGGTGAAGGAGCTGATCGCATTGGCGAAGGCGCGGCCCGGGACGATCTACTACGCCTCTTCGGGCGTGGGCGGTTTCCCGCACATGAATACGGAGCTCTTCAAGCTGATGGCCGGGGTCGATGTCGTGCACGTGCCGTTCAAGGGCGGTGGACCTGCGGTGACGGACGTCGTCGGCGGCCATACCCAGATGATCCTTACGTCGCTGATCGGCCTGCTGCCTCACATCAAATCGGGGAGGCTGAGGGTGCTGGGTGTGGGGAGCCTCAAGCGCTCCGCGAGCCTGCCCGACGTGCCGACGATCTCCGAATCGGGCGTGCCCGGTTACGAGACCAGCATCTGGTACGGATTGTTCGCGCCGGCCGGTACGCCGCCGGCCATCATCCAGCGGCTGCACACCGAAGTCGCCGCTTCAATGGAAGCGCCGGAGCTGCGGAAGTCGTACGACGCGCTGGCTGTCCTGGTAAGACCCATGAGCTCCGCTGAGTTCGGAAAGCTCATGGTGTCCGAGCAAGCGAAGTGGCAGAAGGTGGTGAACGATGCGGGGATCAAGCCGGAGTGAAACGATGCGCGCGTGATCGTTGTCGACAGCGATTACGCCGATGCCGCCTCGGAGTTCGAATCGCTCGAGACTTGCCGTTCGCTCATGTCACGTCCTTTGACCCAGCATCCTCCGCAGCATCGTCGTGCCCAGCAACGCAGCAGTAGCTGCGGCAAACCAATAGCTCACCGGCAAGTCAGCGCCGAGCCCCTGCGGCGGGTCCTGAGCGGTCAGAGACAAGTAGGCAATCAGCGAGTTGTAGGTCGAATGGAGAAATATGCATGGCCAGAGCGAGCGCGCTCGCTCATAGAGCCAGCCCGCAAGCGAGCCGAGCGCGAGCCCGACGACGAACTGGTAGATATTCATGTGCGCCAGGCCGAAAAGCGTCGCCGACGCGAGAATCGCGGTGTGTCTTGGATACTGGTGCAGGAAGCTGCGGAGGATCACGCCGCGAAACAGCATCTCCTCGAGGAGGGGCGCGAGAATACAGACCGCTACAAGCGTGCCGAGCCCGGGCGCCATCATTCGCTCGAACATCGCCTGCTCCGCGCGAGAGAGCGGGAAGTACCACACGAGCATCGATTCGACAGCGGACATGGCCAGGAGTAGACCGGGAACGAGCAACAATATGGGCAGCGACAACGTCCCAACGGTCGCGATGACAGAATGCGGTGCGGGATGAAATAGCGACGCGTAACTCAGCCGCTTGTAGGCGAGCAGGCCGGAGAACAAGAGGCCGTTACCGACGAGCTGGATCACGGCCGAGACGTCGCTCAGGTTATATCTTTGGAAGTAGCCAGCGTCTCGGAATGCGGCGCCGACTAGATATTCCAGTCCGAACAGCGCAACGACGAGGAAGAATGCTTCGATGCCGTTCGGGAATGTCTCGCGGCGCTCTTGTGAGGGGATCATTGGCAGACATTTGGGTAGAGATCGTGCACGTGGAAGAGGTTGCCATAATGCATCGCCGTTCGCGCGGACAATTCTGACTTTAGCTGAGCACTGTTCCTCGGTAGGCCATAATCTATCCGCCACGCATCGCCAATCAGCAGAGGTTCGAATCAGCATGTTCGATCTTGTTATCCGCAGCGACTGCGCCGTCACACCGGAAGGCGCCGGTGCTTTCGACATCGCGATCGCAGGCGGAAAAATCGTTGCGGTCGCGGCCGCCGGCACTTTCAAAGACGACACGACGCGACGGTTGATCGACGCGCGCGGCAAGGTGGTGATGCCGGGTGGAATCGATCCACACGTGCACTGTTCGTGGACTCTCGCGTATCCCGATGGGAAACCGTTTCTGTCCGATCCGCCTTCGATCGTGAGCCGCGCTGCCCTCTACGGCGGAACCACCACTCTGATCGATTTTGCGCGCTGGCAGCATGGCGAAACCATTCAGCAAACGATCGAGCGGCGGGATGCCGAGTGGGCGCGGCAATGCTATTGCGATTACAGCTATCACGTCATGCTCAAAGGCGATCTGCCGCCGGAGCTGTTCGATCAGCTCGATGAAGCGATTCGCGGCGGGTATCCGACGATCAAGATGTTCACGACGAACAGCCGGCCGGGGCGACAGGGATTCATGGTCGACTTCGGCGATATCTGGGAGGTTTACCGGACGGCTGCGCACGCGGGCGGCCTGTGCGTGCTGCATGGCGAAGATAACGACATCGTGATGCACATGTACGACAAGCTCATACGCGAGGGTCGCGTCGGCTTCGAGAACATGGCGGAGGTGCACAACGCGCTGTCCGAGGATCTGTCGTTCCGGCGGCTCATCAACCTCGCCGAGCACGTGCCGGGTGCGGCGCTCTACTTCATGCACGTGAGCGCGGAAACGGGTGTGCGGGCGATCCGCGAAGCGCGCGCGAGAGGTCTGCCCGTGTACGGCGAGACTCTGCACCCGTACCTGATGTACACCGAGCAGGACTACAAGCGCCCGAATGGACAGATCTACCACACGTATCCTTCGCTCAAGACGAAGGCCGATCAGAGCGCGCTATGGAAGGGCACGGCGGACGGAGTCATCCACACGATTGGCACGGATGAGATCTGCTGTTCGCTTGCGGTGAAGGTGCAGGGCGCGCGCATCGACAATACGACCGGAGGCAATGCAGGAGTCGAAGCGCGAATTGCCGTCATGTACACCGAAATGGTGGGACGGCGCGGCTATACGCTCGAAAAATTCGTCGATCTGACATCGAGCAACGCGTCGAAGATCATGGGTCTGTATCCGCGCAAAGGTGCGATTGCTGCGGGGAGCGACGCCGACATCACGATACTGGACCGATCGCGCAAGCTGACGATCACCAAAGAGATGCTGCATGAGACCGACTATTCGCCGTGGGAAGGACACGAAGTGCACGCGTGGCCCGCGATGACGATGCTGCGCGGTAAGGTCGTAGTGGAGAACGGGCGCTTTCTGGGCGAACCGACCGACGGGCAGTACCTCTACCGCAAGATCCCGGACGAGATCCGCGCGCGCCCGCTGCTGTAGTGTCTGGAGCAGTCTCAAATATTGTTCCCTTCGACGACAACCTTCGTCATCCTGGACCGCGCACGCGCGCGAGCTGATCCAGGATCCAGTGAGAAACGGGTTGCGGCCTAAAATAGATTCTGGATGTGTGTGCTGTGCACCTCCAGAACGACAACTTGTGTTCGAGGTCTGTGTGCAGCGGTGAGGTTTAGTCGGCTCAGGCCGAACGGTTTTTGAGATGCCTTCTCATCAATCGAGCGTGATCTTCGCTTCCTTGATGATGCGTGCCGATTCAGCGGCCGAGGCTTCGGTGCTCGCCCTGAATTCCTCGGGCGTGCTGCCTTCGGCTTCCATCCCTTGCAGCGCGAACCTGGCGCGAACGTCATCCATGCGCAAGATCGTCTGGATCTCCGAATTCAATCGTCCGACGATCGAAGAGGGCGTGTCCTTTGGAGCGAGAATCCCGAAGTTCGCGGTGGCCCTGAATCCCGGAAAGCCGGATTCGGCGACGGTGGGCACGTTCGGCAGTGCCTGCAAGCGCCTCGGACTGCTGACTGCCAATGCGTTGAACCGTTTGGCCTCGATCAGTGGCACTGCCGCGGACATTGCGATGAAGCCCACCTCGACTTCGCCCGCGGCGATTGCGGTTGCGGCAGGTCCGCCGCCCTTGTAGGGCACATGCAGAAGATCGATGCCCGCTTGACGCTTGAGCAGTTCCATTGCGAGATGGCTGCCGGAAGCCATTGCCTGGGACGCATATCGGACCGAACCCGGCTTCGAGCGGACGAACCTCACCAGCTCGGGGAGTGATTTCGCCGGAAGCGACGGATGCGCAACCAGAACGTTTGTTTGCGTTGCGACGAGCGTGACGTACGAAAAATCCTTGAACAGGTCGTAGCCGAGCTTCGGATAGAGGCTGCGGCTCGCGGCTAACGTGGTGATCGGGCCCAGAAAGAGGGTGTAGCCGTCAGGCGTTGCGCGCGCAGTGAGCTCGGCGCCGATGTTGCTCGACGCGCCCGGGCGATTTTCCACTACGACGCTCTGTCTCAATCGCTCCGAGAGCTTGGGGCCGATGATGCGGGCAAGGTAATCGTCGCTGCCTCCCGGCGGGAAGCCAAGAATGATTCTGATGGGCCGCGTGGGATAGGCGTCGGCGCTGGACGCCGCGCTCGCGCACGTGCTGACGAGCATCACGAGGGACGCGTAAAGCACTCGTTGAATGTTTTTCGTTTTCATGAGTTTTCGCGTGATTAAACGCTATCAGTACTCGTCGAATATTCTCGCGATCTCCTCGGGTTCACGCGTCTTCGAGAGCGCGAGCATGAGGAGGATACGTGCTTTCTGCGGGCTCAGATTGTCCGACGGGATCAAACCCAAAGCGTCGAACGCTTTGCGGCGCGTCACGCGGCCGTTACCTGTTCGACTGGACCGCACGACTATCGGTGCGCCTGGCCGGGCGAGAACCTCTTTGATCGCAGCAACTTCAGCGTCCGAGAGACTGCCGGCCCCGGGGGCGGCGATGATGATCCCGTCTACGCCTTCGCGGGCAAGCGCGTGAAGAGGCGCGACGGATGAGTCCGCATACGAAGCGACCATTTCGACGCGCGGAAAGTTTGCGAGATTGAGAACATCGAACTCGGAATCAACCGTATGGCGCCGAGTCGACATCCTGTAGAACGTGACGCGGTCTTCATCGACATAGCCGAGAAAGCCCAGCTCACCGGAGCGGAACGTTTCGACTCTATACGTGTTCGACTTGGTGACCTCCCTTGCGCCATTGATCTCATCGTTCATCACGACGAGCACGCCTTTGCCGCGTGCTTGCGGCGCCGCTGCCGTGCGCACCGCGTTCAGGAGGTTCAGCGGGCCGTCGGCGCTGATCGCCGTCGCCGGTCTTTGTGAGCCCACGACGACGACAGGTCTATCGTGTCGTACGGTCAGGTGCAGGAAATAAGCGGTTTCCTCGAGCGTGCTGGTGCCGTGCGTAATGACGATGCCTGCGACTCGCGGATCGGCGGAAAAAATCGAATCGATGCGTTGGGCAAGGCTGCGCCAGACCTCGACCGTCATGTTTGGGCTGGAGACGTTCGCAACCTGCTCGACTCGCACCTCGGCGTAGCGCGCGATCTCGGGCACCGACGCGAGCAACTCGGAGCCGAGAAGGGTCGATCCTCGATATTCGGTCAGGCTCGTCGAAGATGCACCTTGGCCCGCGATCGTGCCTCCGGTCGAGAGCAGCCAGACGAGAGGCAATGCGCTCTGATCATCACGTGCCTGCACTTCATGCACCGCCGTTTTCAT
>JAQGNH010000040.1 GCA_028291945.1 Betaproteobacteria bacterium | reverse complement strand
CCCTTTGAGGCGCCCGAGCAGCGCAGCCAAGGACGGGGTTTCGGCCGAGGACTGTCGGTAAGTCAGAATGGATCCCGGATCGCGTGCGCCGTCGCGCACAGGTCCGGGACGACGTGACAGGGAGTCGCGTCGGTTCCGCAGGCCGCCGTCGTTGGCGAGCAGTCGCAGGGCTTGCCGCGACGTTTGCGGATGCTCCGGGATCGCCACGTCGCACATCTATGCTCGTCGCGATGACGGTTGACGTGCGAGTCGCGGCGCCGAACAGGGGCGAGAAGGACGCGCCCAACCCGCCACACAGTCCTTGCGGCGAAGTTCCGCGACGCATTGAGCCGGCGATCAGCGATGCCGCGCGGTGACGCCTACGCCATTCCCCGCTTCAGCCGCTCCGGCGTGAACGGCGCCTGACGCATCCGCACGCCGGTCGCATCGAAGATCGCGTTCGCCAGCGCACCGGCGAGCGGCCGGCACACCGCCTCGCCCGCACCCGCCGGCGGAAGCTCGGGATGGTCGAGGAGGACGATGTCGATCGATTCCGGGGCATCCTTGATGTCGAGGATCGGGTAAGTCAGCCAGTCGACGCTGGTCACGTTGCTGCCGTCGAACTTCACTTCTTCGTAGAGCGCACGGCTGGTCGTCTGCACGATCTGCGCTTCGATCACCTGCCGCAGCAGATCCGGCGCCACGACCTGGCCGCAGTCGTGGGCGACCACGAAACGCCGCGCCCAGACCTTCGACGTGCTGCGGTTCACTTCGACCTCGGCGATGATCGCGACGCGGGTCGCGCCTCTCACCGCGTATCCGATGCCCTGGCCGATGAGCACGTCGCCCTTCACCTGCTTGCGCGCACCGACACGCGGCTGCCATCCCGCCTTATCCACCGCCGCTTTGATCAGCGCGATGTCGCGCGCATCGCTGAGATAGCGCAGACGGAACGCGACCGGATCGGTGTTGGTGGCGAGAGCGAGCTCGTCCATGAACGATTCGACCGCGAAGTGGATCTGCGTCCCGCTCGGGTCCCGCATGTGCGACGTGCGCAGCGGGGACGCGCGATCGAGCAGCGGCGCTATCGTCTCGGAAGCCTTCCGCCGCGAGGCGAACGAGTATGACTCGGTCGGCGGGCCGAAGAGCCACACCGGCTTCAACGGATAATCGAGGAGCTGGCCCGCCAGCGTGCGCTCGGGCGCGCCTTCGTCGCGGAAGAATTCCTGCCGCGAGAACGCCTTGCTCTCGAAGTGCCACGCGATCACCTTGCCGTCTTTGTCGAGGGCGGCGCGCGACTTGTGGATGGACGCAGGCGCTTTCGGGTCCCAGCGTATGCCTTCGTAGCGCATGCCCTGCACCCGCACGGGCTTGCCGAATGCCCTCGAGAGCACGACAGCGTCCATGACCGAGTCACCCGCGTCGTTACGACCGTAGGAGCCCGGCCCGACCATTGAGATCGCTTTAACTTTCTCGACGGGCACACCGAGCAGCAGCGCAACGCCATCGCGGCAGTGATGCGGCTTCTGCGAGCCCGTCCACACGGTCGCGCCGCCCTCGCGCACGTCGGCGATGCCGCACGCCGGCGCCATCGGCGCGTGCGAATGGAAAGGCCACTCGTAAGTCGCTTCAACGATTTTCGCGGCGTCTGCGAAAGCGGCATCGACGTCGCCCACGTTCACCTCCTGGTTGCGCTTGGTCACCGGCGCTTTGCGGATGTGCTCGTAGATGTCCTGCTGATCGGGGAAAGGCGCTTTCGCATCCGACCACGTCACCTTGAGCGTCTGCGCAGCCCTGATCGCGTCCCATTCCTTCGGCGCGACGACGCCGATGAAGCCTTTTTGCCAGAACACCTTCACGCCCGGAATGCCTTTGACCGACGACTCGTCGACCGCGACCGGCACCGCGCCTGCGATGGCGGGACGAATCATGCGTCCGTGCAGCATGCCGGGAATCCTCAAGTCCGCCATGTATTCCATCTTGCCGAGCACTTTCGGTGCGATGTCGCGGCGCCGCGTCCCGGGCTTGCCGATGATCTTGTACTCACTCGGTGATTTGGGTTTCGCCTTGCCTTTGACCAGGAGCTCGTTGCCGTAATGCTTGTTCCAGTCGAGCTGCACGTCGAAGTGCCGCCCGCCGATGAGCTCGCCGTAGGAGACCTTCTTCGCCGGATTGCTCTTGTCGCTGATCACGCCATCGATCACGGTGAGACGATCGATCGGGACCGCGAGCTTTTCGGACGCCATGCCGACCAGCGTGTAGCGCGCCTCGGCGGCGGCGTTCCGCAAAGCCGCGCCGGCTCTCCACACACCGGTCGAGCCCGACGCTCCGCCCTGGTCGACCGTCATTTCGGTATGACCCTGCACCATGCTGACGCGATCGGGAGGTAAATCGAGCTCTTCGGCGATCAGCTTGATCCAACCGATGTCGGTGCCCTGCCCCATGTCGACCTTGCCGACCCAACCCACCACGCTGCCGTCCTGGTTGACGCTGATGTAGCTCGAGAGCTGGTCGGGATCAAGCCCGAGACGCGACGCTTTCGTGGACGTCGATGCGCGGGCTTGCCCGCCTGGCAGCGACACCGACACGACGAGGGCCCCAGCGCTGGTGAGAAAGGTACGGCGATTTATTTGAAGGGTCATGGCGCCTCCTCTAAGCCTGGGCTGCGCGCTTGACTGCGCGCAAGATGCTGACGTGGGTGCCGCAGCGGCACTTGAGGCCCGTCAGTGCATCGCGGATCTGCGAGTCGGTGGGACGCGGATTTTTGTCGAGGAGCGCGACGGTGGTCATGATCCAGCCGTTCAGGCAGTAGCCGCATTGCGGCACCTGCTCTTCGATGAACGCGGCCTGCACCTTGTGAGGTTTCTCGGGTGTGCCGATTCCCGTGAGGGTGGTGACTTTCCCGGCGCCTACCGCTCTCACCGGCAGCGCACATGAACGTACTGCATTGCCGTTCAGGAGCACGGTGCACGCGCCGCATTGCGCGAGACCGCAGCCGAAGTGCGGGTCGTTCATGCCCAGGTCGTTGCGCAAGGCGTAGAGCAACGGCATATCCGGCTCGGCCTCGATTTTTTGCATCTTTCCGTTGACGTTGAGCTCGATGCGTGTAGCCACGTTCTCCTCCCCTGGATTCGCGTTCGGTACCGGCACATGATGCGCTTCGATCAGTGCTGACTGCAAGACCACGATACCATCGCCCTGTGCGCGGGCCATGCGGTCGACAGCGTGCGCGTCATCAACCGATCGTGAAGAGTGTTTGACCCAAGGAGAATGTAAATGAGCACGAGAAACACCGGCAGGAACGGGGATTCCATCGTATTCCACGGCTGCAGCGCGACGCGCGACGCGTCAGCCACGCCCCGGGCAGGCGGCCAGCGCAGGCAGACGGTCATCAAAGGCAAGCGTGTGAAGACCATCGACGTGCACGCGCACGCGATCATACCGAAAGCGTTCGCGCTGTTGGGCCATGACATCGACCAACATCAATTCCCGGACATGGACGAGATGGGACCGAAGCGCATCGCCGCGATGGACACGCAGGGCATCGACATCGAAGTGATCAGCGTGAATCCATTCTGGTACAACGCGGAGCGCGATGTTGCCGCCGAAGTCTGCAAGATCAACAACGAGACGCTCGCCGAATTGTGCGCGAAGCATCCCGACCGCTTCATGGGGTTCGCGTCCGTCACGCTGCAGGACCCCAGGCTCGCCGTCGAGCAGCTCGAGCACGCAGTGAAGAAGCTCGGCATGAAAGGCCCCGCGGTCGGTGCAAGCTGCGCCGGAGACGAGTTTTCCGATAAGAAGTTTCATCCGTTCTGGGCGAAGTGCGAAGAGCTCGGCGTCCTCGTTTTCATCCACCCGCAGAGCACGCCGGAATTGAACAAGCGCTTCAAAGGCAACGGCTGGCTCGCCAACACCATCGGCAATCCGCTCGATACCACGATCTGTCTTTCGAAGCTCATCTTCGAAGGCACGCTCGACAAGTTCCCGGACCTGAAGATCTGCTCGGCCCACGGCGGCGGTTACCTGCCTTCGTACGCTCCGCGCTCCGATCATCCCTGCCGCGTCGCGCCGTGGCACTGCAATCCGGAAGTCAAGCTGAAGAAGAAGCCGACGGAATATCTAAAGATGATGTACTACGACACGCTTGTGTTCACGTCCGAGATGCTGCGGCACCTCGCGGCGGAAGTCGGCTCGGACCGCCTGGTGATCGGCACTGACCACCCGATTCCGTGGCACGAGGACCCGGTGACGCACATCATGAATGCGCCGGGGTTCAGCGACGACGAGCGCATCGCGATGCTCGGAGGAACCGCCGCCAAGCTGCTCGGCATCACAGACTAG
>JAQGNH010000007.1 GCA_028291945.1 Betaproteobacteria bacterium | reverse complement strand
GGCACGCATGGAAGATCGCCAAAGCCCTCGGGATCTCCGAGTTCAGCAACCTGGCCCGATTTGACACGCTTCAGGCTTATTACTCGATCGCCGGCCGCGATCTCGAACGGGAAATCGTTCCCCTGCTGGAATCCGAAAAGGTCGGCCTGCTGGTGTGGAGTCCGCTTGCCGGCGGCCTGCTTTCCGGCAAGTTCAGCCGGACGAATCAGAAGGCTGCGGATTCACGCCGCACCGACTACGACTTTCCCCTCGTGGACAAAGAGCGGACCTGGAATATCCTCGACGTGCTGGCTCCGATCGCGAAAGCACATGGATGTAGTCCTGCACGTCTCTCGCTCGCATGGCTCTTAGCAAAGCCTGTGGTGACCTCGGTCATCATTGGCGCGAAACGCCTCGACCAGCTTCAGGACAATCTTGCGGCGGTCGAACTCACACTCACCGAAGACGAGCTTAGGCAGTTGGATGAGGTCAGCGCTCTTGCCCGTGAGTATCCAGGGTGGGCGCTGCCGTTTCAGGGAGCCGACCGTCTGGGGCCAGCTGATCGCTGGGAGCTTTTGCGCGAGGCGAGCAAGCCGCATTAATCCTGCAAACCTCATCCGACTGCCAGCAGGTCTGCTATCGCCTTGGCGATCCGCAATCGTCACCGGTGTCTATTCTGGCATCGATCTGGAGACCACGCGAGCGCTGCGTTCCGCAGGGGCCAAAGTCATCATCCGCGCGCGCGATCACGACAAGGCCGCGAGCCGGCGTGGGCGGCGCTGACGTCTGGAGAACGCGCCGGCTACTTGAAGCGCGTCGGTGAGGTGCGTAAGCGTTGACCGCGTTGCGGCGGCCATACACTGTGGCGACGAGAATCCAATGTCTCGATCGCATGGAAAAGGAGTCCAGCCATGAAAGAAAGCAGAGAGCGCCGGCCGCATCCTCAACCCGCTCGCCGGACGCAACCAGATCGAGGGCGCCATCGTCATGGGCATCGGCATGAGCCTGTTCGAGGAGACTTCATACGATCCGCGCAACGGCGCACCGATCAATTCCAATCTCGCCGACTATATTGTCGCGGCCAACGCCGACGTGCCCTCGCTGGACGTCCATTCGTGGAATTCCCCGACACGAACCTGAACGAGTTGGGAGCGCGCGGCATCGGCGAGATCGGGCTGGCGGGAGTCGCGCCTGCCATCGCGAACGCCGTCTACCATGCGACCGGTGTACGGGTCCGCGAGCTGCCGATCAAAATCGAGGACCTCATCGTTTGACATCGCGACACCCCGTCCAATGCCGGTTCCACCCTCAATCTGCACCTGCACTTTCATTGCGTGGTCATCGACGGCGTGTTCGACTCCGCCGCCGCGGGCGGGTCATCTTCCGTGCCGCTACGGGCTCGCTGAGCAGCCTTCGCCGAAGTGCAAGAGCGCGTGCGCCGACGGCTGTTGCGCGCATTTACGTACGGCTTCTGCGAACTTCGTGGCTATCACTTCGTTGAGTAACATCTCTACCCGCTAGCCGTAGCGGAGTTGGCGAAAACAGCCGCTATAGATGTTACTTGCTCAAGCTGAAAGATTCGAGAAATCAGCCCGATGGTTCTATCCAGATCGTGTCGATCCGGTAGAGGAGCGGTCCGTAGCGTGAATGCGAGAGTGTCGAATGCAGAAGACGAGGCCAATGATGTGCAGTCAGGCAGACGAAATGATGTACGCATCGTGCCTAAAGGTCGGCGTTTGCGGTACGCCGTCCCGCTGCGGATATCACAGGTCCTTCATTCGTGCTTCAAGGTCGGACGTCGGAGATGAGTGGCGTTCGTACACTCGGCCCGCGCGCGAGTTTTTGGGTGGCGACCGCGGTCGTCGCGCACACACGTTGGACAAGCGCGGCACCGTCAATGACCTATCGGCTGTACGCGTCGGAGTGGAGTTTGACCCATACGGTGCCGTTGCCCCGGACCACCACAGCACGATCGCGGTGCGCCGTGGTGATCCGGAATTTCTGCGTTGGAACGCGGCGCGCTACAGATCGAGACGCGTGATCTTGCTGCCTTCCAGCTTCACGCCGGCATAGAGCCCGACGTTCGTCAGCGCAAAGCCGACGATCGATTGCTTCACCGTATTCGAATCGATCTCACCCGTTGCGCCCACGCGTGCAACCGACACTGTTGCGTCCGCGCCGACGGTCCAGCCCTTGCTATTGCGGAAGCGGTCCAGCGCCTCCTGCGTCAGGAACATCAGCACGATCGCCTGCGACTGCGCACCGATCTGGAAGCCGAACGAGCCGCCCGCCAGCCGATAATAGCCTTGCGCGCGGCCGCCGGTGCGTAAGACGCCGTCGCCATATTCGCCTCCCACAACCAGTCCCGCAGACAGCACGCGCGGAAAGATCAGGATCCCTTGGGCACGGTCCGCAAGCTCTTTTGCGCCGCGAGCGGTGGAGTAGAGGCGTGTCAGCGTCGCGTCGGCGCCGGCATCAATTTCGCGTCGTCTGGCCGTCCGCTCCTCCGGGGCGTCCGATTTTGTCGTGGTGGTACTACAACCGGCGGCCAGCAAGCCGGTCGCGCCGATCGCGACACCGGCCCTCATCAGAAATATACGTCGCTTCATGTGTTGTCTCCTTTCGTCCGTGCCGGCCATGCGCATTACGCGAGAGGGTCCCGACACGTTCGTGACGCTGGCAGCAAGAAACAAGCCGTTGCGGCGAGTTCCCGTCACGGTGTTCCGCTTTTGGCCGATAGAAAGGCCTGTCAGATCCGCGTCCGCCGGGGCGGCGGTACTCCAACCACGACGAGGCGTATCTTTTCGGTCCCGTTGTTAAGCAATTGATGCTCCACCACGGCTGACGGCATGTGGATCGTGTCGCCGGGTCCGACCGCCTGTTCGCCGATGTCGCCAGTGTCCGTCTTCCATTGCATGACGCCGCGCCCGCTGAGTATGAAATAAATCTCTTCGAAATCGAGCGCGTATTCGACTGCGTGACCGTCGGACATGTACTTCGTGTGCTGATGCCAACGATGAGGGCTGAAGCCTGGGCTGACTTCATCCACGTTGAAGAAGAGCTTTTCGGTGGCGATGACTCTTTTTATCTGGCCCGCTTCTTTGCCTTGTCCGCGTATGTTCTGCGGCTGAATCTCATCGGACTTGATGATTCTTAGCTGCGCCATGCTAACGCTCCACGGAGGGTGCTCACACCATTGGTCCGGGTTTTCGAAGGTAGCTCTCCTTGATGCCATCCGCCGCCCAGCACGCGAGCATCCCAATAGTTTCGGTCGGGCCTTGCGCGGCATTCTGCGGGAACGCGCTGCCGCCGACGACAAACACATTCGGAACGTCCCACGACTGCAGGTACTTGTTCACCACGCTCGTCGAAGGATCCGACCCCATCACGGCCCCGCCGACGTTATGCGTGCTCTGGTACGGAACGATGCTGTACTTTTTCGGAATCGGATGCGCGTGATAATGGGCCGGCTTCATGGCCTTCGCGATTTCGACGCAGCGCTCGTACGTCCACTCCAGCATCTTCCGCTCGTTGTCGTGCCAGTCGAACGTCATGCGCAAGAGCGGCAGGCCGTTCGCGTCTTTATAGGTCGGATCGAGATCGAGATAGCGGTCGCGATAGCTCATGCACGAGCCGTGTATGTGGATGCCGAGCGTGCGCCGGTAATTGTGCGCGACCGCCTTCTTCCACTCCGCGCCCCAACGCGGCGTTCCGTGCGGCAGCGGCTTCGACTTGATCGGCGAGGCCCCGGAGTTTGGCATGTTGATATAGGCGCCGCCGACGAATCCGAGCTTCGCGCGATCGATCACGTCCCCGTTCAGCTCGTCGATCGACGTGTTCACCATCCCGCCGCCGATGAAAGGATTGAACTCCTTATCGTCGAAGAACACGTGCACGCGCCCACCTGTCTGATATGAATAGTTGCGGCCGACGACGCCGCGGCCGCTCTGCGGATCGTACGGCTTGCCGATGCCGGAGAGCAGCAGCAATCGTGTGTTGTTGAAGCAGTACGTCGCCAGAATGACGATGCTCGCCGGCTGCTCGACCTCGCGGCCGCGCGCATCGATGTAGGTCACGCCGGTCGCTTTCTTGCCGGTGGAATCGGTATTCACCTTGATGACGTTGCACAACGGACGCAGCTCGAAAGTGGGCTGCTTGTACAGGGCGGGAAGCACCGCGCTCAGGGGATTCGCCTTTGCGCCCTGCGAGCACACGTGGCTGCTGCAGAAGCCGCCGCGGTGGCATTCGAGCAGCATCACTTTGTAAAGATTTTGGTAGTCCTGCGTCATGCCGGCACCCGGCCCCTGGAACGGCGCGTAGCCGAGCTCGCTCACCGCCTTCGCAAAGATTTCGCCCTGAGGCGTGCGCTTCGTCGGAGGATTCGGGTACTCGCGCGAGCGCGGGCCTTCGTGCGGATTGCCGCCCGGCTGGATCTCGCCTTCGATGTTGCCCGCTTTGCCGTGGACGCCATAGATGTGCTCGAACATGTCGTAGTACGGCTCGATCTCGTCCCACGTCACGCCCCAATCCTGGATGGTGCTGTCTTTGGGAAAGAAACCTTTGCCGTAACGCTCTGTGATCTTCGTGTGGAGCTCGAAATCGTGCGGCAGAAAGCGCCGCGCATTGCCGCCCCAGTGCGCCGCGGTGCCGCCGACCATCTCACCCGGCTTGAACGAACCGAGCTCGCGCATCGGGAGCGCGGTCTGGCTCGTGTTGTTGCGGAAGGTGATCGTCTCGCGCGACAGGTTCTGGAAAATGTCGCTGTGCTTGTCGTACTTGAGCTCGTCGTGCACGTACGGCGCGACGAAATCGGTTTGCGGATCGATCATCCGCCCGCGCTCGAGGCAGAGCACCTTGAGCCCGGCGTTCGCAAGCTCCATCGACATGATCGAGCCTACGACGCCACTGCCCACGACCACCGCGTCGACCTCTTTCATTTTGATTGGCGTCGTCACGTTTATTTCCTCCCTTCCTGCTTCAGCATGATGTGCTTCGCGAAACCCTGCGCATCGGCTTGCGCCTGCTTCATCTGGATGTCGAGAATGCTCACGGGCTCGGCGCGGTACAGCTCGTCCTTGTCGAGGTGCTCCCGGTAGGCGCCTGAAGGCACGCCGGGAAAATCAACAAGCTTCCATCCGACCTTGCCGCGGTTGCCACCGTAGATCGG
>JAQGNH010000005.1 GCA_028291945.1 Betaproteobacteria bacterium | reverse complement strand
GGCTAGCATGGTGTGCCTGCGCACGCAGCGCGAAGCCCACAACCAACGGAGGGGTGAACCATGTCGAACAACAGCACCGATTACGATTTTCTGGCCGGAGTCCGGGTCGTAGACTTCACGCAGTTCGAAGCGGGTCCGACGTGCACCGAAGCCCTCGCGTGGCTGGGCGCGGAAGTGGTGAAAGTCGAGAACCCGGGAAGCGGCGATCCGGGACGCCGGCAGCGGCCGGGGCAACCCGATGACGATCCCTATTATTTCCAGCAGTTCAACGCCAACAAGAAGTCGATCACGGTGAACCTGAAGGCGCCGGAAGGGCTGGCGCTGGTCAAGGATCTGCTTCGCAAGGCGGACATCACCGTGGAAAACATGGCGCCCGGCACGATAGAGCGACTCGGGCTCGGCTACGACGAGGTGAAGAAGTTGAACCCCGGAATCGTCTATTGCCAGATCAAGGGATTCGGCGAGGGCAGCCCGTACGAGACCAACCTCGCGTTCGACATGATCGCGCAGGCGATGGGCGGTCTGATCAGCGTGACCGGTGAAAAGGGTCGGCAGCCGGTGAAGCCGGGGCTCTCTTTCGGCGACACCGGCACGGGAATGACGATGGCGATCACCCTCCTCGCCGCGTTGCGCAAACGCGACAAGACCGGTGAGGGTTGCCGCCTGCAGGTGGCGATGCAGGACGCGATGATGCACTACATGCGTACCAACTTCGCCACCCAGTCGCGCACCGGCAAGGCGATCGAGCGAGACGGCACGCACTCGGGCGGCGGCTCCAATACGCCCTCGGGACTCTATCCCTGCGCGCCGGGTGGGCCGAACGACTATATCTGGATCATGACGAGCCGCGCGAACCCCGAGCACTGGTCGCGGCTGTGCAAGGTGATGGGGAAAGAGAATCTGATCGAGGATCCGCGCTTCGCCACGACGGCCGCGCGCGTGAAGAACGAAACCGAGGTGGACTCCATGATCGCCACGTGGACGAAGGCGCGCACCAAGTACGAGGCGATGAAGGAAGTCGGCGGCGCGGGCATTCCGGCGGGCGCGGTGCTCGATACGATGGAGCTCCTGAACGAGCCGAGCTTCGAGACGCGCGGCATCATGCAGGTGATGCCGCACAAGACCCATCCCGTCAAGATGCCGTCGTGGCCGGTGCGCATCAACGGCAAGCCGCCGACGGTGAAGTCATCGCCGGGCCTCGGAGAGCACACCTCTGAGGTGCTGAAGAGCTGGCTCGGCCTCGACTCCGACGAGATCGGTAAGCTGAAGACGAACAAAATAGTCTGAGGGAGAACGAAGCCATGCCGTTCTACACGAGAGGCGATGCCCGCATTTATTACGAAGAGGCGGGCTCCGGGTTCCCGCTGTTCATCATCTACGGCGGGGGATTGAACTCGAGGGTCTCCTACGCGAACGGTCCGTTCGACGCGGTGGCCGAGTTCAAATCCGAATACCGCTGCATCACCATGGACCTGCGCAACGCGAACGGCGGCCAGTCCACCGGCCCGCTCGATTTCGAGAATCCCTGGGACGCGCACACGCTCGACCAGCTCGGTGTGCTCGATCAACTGGGCGTCGACAAATTCTTCGTCATGGGTTTCTGCATCGGCAATCCGCTCATCTGGAATCTGATCAAGCACGTGCGCGGCCGCATCGTCGCGGCCGTGCCGTGCCAGCCGAGCGGCGTGGATCCCAACCTCCCGAATTTTTTCATCCGCAACAATCTCAAGATCTGGGCGCCGGGGCTGCTTAAGGAGCGGCCGGACATCACGCAGGAGATGATCGATCGGTATCTCGCGAAGATGTACGGCGGCGTTGACTTCGTGCTCACGGCGACGCGCGACTTCGTGCGCGACTGCCACACGCCGTTGCTCGTGCTGCCCGATAACACCGATGCGCATCCCTACGCGACCGCCATGGAGATGGTGCACACCGCGCCCAATTCGCAGGTGAGTCTCTTTCCCTGGAAGGACTCGAAGGAAAACATCCAGCTCGCGGTGCGGCACGTGCGCACCTTTCTTAGGGCGCATCGTCCGGTGGAATGAAGCTCTGCATACTAGTGTTATGTCCGCGAAATGACTTGTACTATTTTCGGGCGCTAAACCCGGCTGCACTGCACCGCGTGCCAGAAGAAGCGAAAAAGCTCTAACACGGAGGACACAAAGGACACGGAGGAATTTCAGTACGAGCACATGCTGATGGAAAGAACCGCTGGCAAACAATCGTGTCCTTGGGGCTCCGTGGTAGAACCGAGGCGCAGAACTCATAGGCGCCGCTTTTCTGTTTAAATCCTCCGTGTCCTTTGTGTCCTCCGTGTCAAGGCTGTTGACTTGCTTCGTCCTGTCAACAAGACGGGCGTCTGCAACGTTGACGCAATCACGAACCGTTCTTTTGCGGGGCAGGTATGGACGAGGACGCGATTGCTGGCGAAATAGTCGACGCGGCGATGAAGGTCCACACGAAGTTAGGCGCAGGATTACTCGAAGGGGCGTACCAGGCGTGCCTGATGCATGAGCTTGGCAAACGCGACTTGAGCGTAAAACAACAAGTACCGCTGCCCGTCTATTACGACGACATCAAGCTCGACATCGGTTACAGGATAGACTTGCTCGTAAACGACGCCATTGTAGTCGAGCTCAAGTCCGTCGAAAGGCTCCTACCTCTACACAGCGCGCAACTCTTGAGTTATCTCAGGCTCGGACAGTACCACTTGGGCTTGTTGCTGAACTTCAACACCGTCCACATGCGCGAGGGCATCAAGCGCGTGGTTAACGGATACTACGCCCGGACTTCGCCGACGGCGCAGATCTCATAGGCGCTTTTCTGTTTAAATCCTCCGTGTCCTTTGTGTCCTCCGTGTCAAGGCTATTGACTTGCGCCGTGTCCTTGGCAGCTCCGTGGTAGAACACGAAAGGAAAGCACCAGTTATTTTAAGGACGCAACACGAGGTCTACCAGGACGAGAAGGCCGTGGAGGCCCACCGCGCGATGCCGCATTACGCGCGTTGGCGCGCGGCTGCCGCCGAAGTTCAGCCGGCACAGTCATCTCCAATCGCACCAAGCTATAGCCGGGATTCGTCAATCTGCAGCCCCAGAGTGTGCTTGCCGACGATCTCGTAGTGGGCAAGGCGGCCTTGCGAGTGCTGGGTAATCACGTGCATGTCGTGAAAGAGGCGGTGGAGCACGTGCCCGTCGAAGACGACGGTCGCGCCGCAGGCAGTGTAGAGGCTCTCGACGATCCCGGCGGCGAGCCTTATCGCGTGAGTCGCCGCAAGGCGCAGGTTCGTTCGTGCGTCCAGACTCACCGTCGGCTCGTCCGTCGACGTTGCCTCCTTCCAGATGTCGCGCACTGCACCCATGAGGAAGGCGCGACCGGAGCGCACGGCCGCTTCGGCCTCACCGACGGCGACCTGGGAGATCGACTGATCCCGCAGGAGGCCCTGCAAGTTGCGCGGAGCCTTCGCGCCGGCGACCTCGAAGAAACCGTTTATGAAGCTTCGCGCGAGTCCGAGGGCTACCATGCCGTCACCGGCCGCGAATCCCAGCGTGAGCGGGATCTTGTAGCGCGGACCGGGACTGACAATCGGTGCGCCGTAGGGGAACACCGTTCGTTCCTCGGGCACGAAGACGTCCGTGACCTCGAAGGTATGGGTTCCGGTGCCGCGCATTCCCTTTGTGTGCCACGTATCGAGCAACTCGACTTGCGCAACGGGCACCAGGCAATAGCGCACTTCCGGTTTTCCGTTCCTCTGCCTCACCTCGCCGTTTTCGATGACCTGAGCATGCGCTGCTACCCACGAAGCGTGTTTGCAGCCGGTGCTGAAAGGCTGGCGACCGGTGACGCGAAAGCCCCCCGGCACCACTACGGCTTTCGCGGTGGGGGCTGGAGTATTCGAGACCACGCTGCGCGGCGTGTCGATCCAGATTTCACGTGCGGCTTCACGTGTCATTCGGGCCGAATAAGTCGACCAGTTCGCGCCTTGGCTCACGGTCCACGCCGTGCTCGCATCGGCTTTGGCCAGCTCCTCGATGACCTGCACATAGGTCGGGAAGTCGACCTCCAGTCCACCGACGGCACGTGGCACGGCCATCAGATAAAGGCCCGCGTCGGCGAGCGCGTGGAAGACCGGTTTGGGCAACTCGCGAGCCGCGTCGATCTGGTCAGCGTTCTCCCGAACCATCGGGGCAAGCTGGCGGGCGGCTTCGAGCACGGATAACGGCGGGGACAGGGACGCTGCAGTCACGTCTTGGGAATTGTCGCGAGTGTTTGGAATCAGGCCCGGGAGTGAGTGTGCGTCGTCGAGCTTTGCTTGTCTACCGGGCTAATGGGCGCGTGCAGAGCCGCTTTCGCCGCCGCGTGGTTGTCCTTATCATGAGGGACGCTCGAACGCTGGCGCTTCGGCCACGTGTGAAGAGGTGACATGCACGGCGTCGTGAACATCGATGATCTGCGCAAGCTGGCCAAGAAGCGGCTGCCCAAGATCGCCTACGACTTCATCGAAGGCGGTACCGACGACGAGGTCGCGCTAACCACTAACGAGCAGGCGTTCCGCCAGGCGCGCATTGTGCCGCGCTACCTCGTCGACGTGACGGTGCGCGACCAGTCGACCACCCTCTTCGGCCGCACCTATTCGAGTCCGATCGGCATCGCACCAACGGGCCTCGCCGGCCTGTTCCGCCGCGGCGCCGACCTCATGCTGGCGCAAGCGGCGCGCGATGCCAATGTACCCTTCATCATGTCGGGCTCGAGCACCGCCTCTATCGAGGCTCTCGGTAAGCTGGCGCCCGATCACGGCTGGTATCAGCTCTACTCGGCGAAGGACCAGTCGATCTCCGAGGACATGATCAAGCGCGCGGGCGACGCCGGCCTGAAGACGCTGGTCTTCACCGTCGACGTGCCGGAAGGCTCGAACCGCGAGCGCAACACGCGCAACGGCTGGGGCCGGCCGCTCAAGCTCACCTGGTCGACCAGACTGGAGGCGCTGAAACACCCGGCCTGGATGCTGGAATGGCTCCGCCACGGCACGCCCTATTTCGACAACTGGGCCAAGTACGCGCCGGCCAACGATGCCAACTCGATCGCCGACTTCGTCGCCACGCAGAACCGCGCGCCGATGACCTGGAAGCACGTCGAGCGCTATCGCGAGCTGTGGAAGGGCAACTTCGTGTTGAAGGGCATCATGCATCCCGACGATGCGGTGCGCGCCCATTCGCTGGGCGTCGACGGCATCATGGTCTCGAACCATGGCGCCCGGCAGCTCGACAGGGCGCCCTCGCCCTTGCAGGTGCTGCCGGCAGTCCGCGATGCGGTCGGCGACAAGATGACCCTGATGCTCGACGGCGGCATTCGCCGCGGCTTCGACGCGCTGATCGCGCTCTGCACCGGCGCCAAGTTCTGCTTCGTCGGCCGCCCGACGCTCTACGGCGTCACCGCCGGCGGCAGGCCAGGCGCGGCGATGGCGCTGAGCATCTTCCGCCGCGAAATCGACATCAGCATGGCGCAGATGGGCGCCACCTGCATCGCCGATCTCGGGCCGCAGTGCCTGATGTGGAATGACGAAGCAGGCCCGAGGACGACTGAGCTAAGATCACTGAAGCGCGTATCCCACGGAGGAGAGAGATGAGCGATTACACGATCAATCCCATGACCAGCCACGAGACCGGTGCGGAGATCATCGGCCTCGACCTCTGCCGGCACGTCAGCGACGAGGTGAAGAAAAAAATCAACGCGGACTTCGCGAAATATCACGTGCTCGTTTTCCGCGGCCAGAAGCTCACGCCTCCCCAGTTCGCCGCCGCGGGCGAGATCTTTGGTCCGCTCATGCAACATCACCACAAGGAAGTGCGTATAGGCCATCCCGACGTCTACGAGGTGAAGCAGACCGAGATCGAGCCAGGCAAATACCGCATCGCGGGTGGATCGTTTCACACCGATCATTCCAACCACCCATGCCCACCCAAAGCGACAGCGCTGCACACTGTGTCGCTTCCCAGCTATGGCGGCGACACGCAGTTCGTCAACATGCACGATGCGTACGACGATCTCCCGGAGGCAACGAAGCAGCGCATCGCGGGACTCAAAGCGCTTCATGTCTTCGAGAGCAAGTTCAGCCCGCGGAAGCTCCGCCCGCTATCGGAGGACAGCGCGAAAGAGCTGCCGCCGCCCACGCTGCATCCGCTGGTGCGTACACACCCTGAAAACGGCCGCAAGTTCCTCTATCTCAATCCTGTGCGGATCGAAGCGATCACCGGGATGGAAGAGAAAGACGCGCTCGCGCTCGTCGCCGAGCTCATGGCGCACGCGACGCAGAAGAAATACGAATATCGCCACAAGTGGATCATGGGCGACATGGTCATCTGGGACGATCGCAGCGTGATGCACCAGGCGAACGCGGACTACGACATGAAGGAGCTTCGCCACCTCTACCGCATCATGGTCGAGGACAACCCGAAGCACTGGATCGCGGAAGGCGAGAAAACCCTCGCGCACGCCGCCGCGTAAAGCGCTGCCGCATCCACAGCCGACTATCCGAGCACTAGTGTTATGTCCGCGAAATGACTTGTACTATTTTCGGGGCGCCAAAGCCGGCTGCACTGCGCCGACAACTCGAAGAAGCGAAAAGCTTTAACACGGAGGACACCAAGACACGGAGGAATTAGTACAAAAGCACATCGCGTGATTAACGGATACTACGCCCCATCTAACCCCGACGGCGCCCCTGTCATAGACGCCGCTTCGGTCTTTAATCCTCCGTGTCCTTTGTGTCCTCCGTGTCAAGGCTTTGACTGGACTCCCTGTCGTTGTCGGTTCGGGGTAGAAAACGAAAAAGAAAGCACCAGTTATTTCAAGAACGCAACACTAGCTTCGTCAGCTCGTCCGGCGCGCTCAGCATCGGGTGGTGGCCGGTCTCGAGCTCGTGGTATGACGCGGCCAGCTTTTCGGCGGTGCGGCTCTGATGCGATTCAGGCGGATTCTCGGCTTGCGTGCAGCGGATAACCGACGCCGCCCACTTCTGATCCCAAAACGTCGTCGACACCATCGGTCCCTCGAGCGCTGCCACCGGATGCGGCGTGATGCGCTCGAGCGCCCACGCGCGCAGGGCCGGGTCGAGCTCCTTGAACATGCGCTTCTCCGCGTCCGCACGCGAGTACGCGGTCGTGACATCGCTGACTTCTCTCGGCGTCGCGCGGTTCGTGATTGCGTCCACGCGCTCGCCGGGAAGCAGCGCAAGCGCATCGACGAAGCTGAGCCGCGCGATACGGTCACGCGCCAGCTCTGCCGCTTTCAGGATCACCATACCGCCTGAGCTCGTGCCCACGAGCACGATGTCCCGCAGGTCTTCGGAGAAGAGAAAATCGGCGATCTCCTGCGCGTGCGTCGCCACGGTGATGCCGGGCCGCACCTGATGTCGCCTCTCGGCGCAGCCGTCCAGCGTGGGTGCGTACGCGACGTGCCCGGCCGCGCGCAGGCGCGTGACGACCGGTTTCCAGATCCAGCCTCCCTGATAAGCGCCGTGAATCATGACGAACGTTGTCATCGCTACGGTCCTGTTTTTGTTCTACGTCGACGTTGCTCAGCGTGCCGCCCTCCCAGTCGGCGACCAACGATACGCTTTCGCGCAGGCCCCGCCCATGAGCAGCGCGCGCTCGCTGTCGCTCAGGCGATCGGTCTC
>JAQGNH010000578.1 GCA_028291945.1 Betaproteobacteria bacterium | reverse complement strand
ATGTTCCGCAGGCACTGGCGCGTCTGCTCGAGCATGCTTCCCACGCCGACCTGATTGCCTTCGTTGTCCCGCGAGACCTGCCCGGACACGAATATCAGGCCCTTCGGCGCATCCACGCGGACGTAATGGTTGTAAACGGTCGCGCGAACGTTTTTGAGTCCCACCGGGTTGCCGCGTTTGATCGCCATGTTGTTCTCCAAACACCTTTTTCTGTTCTATTGTTTTCGAGCATAGGTTTCGACTTGCACCGGGGACGGGCTGTAGCCGCACGCCGGATTGTATTTCTGCGGACAGTTCGAAATGACCGCAATTACATCGACGAGCGCTACCACGTCCACGAAATCGCCCGCTTTCGACGGGCTCTCCGAGATCGCCATGTGCCCGTCCTGTCCCACCGGAACGCTCATGAAGAAGTTCACGTTCGACACGATGTCCGATTCGCCCATCTCGAACTTCGATAGCTCGTGGATGAAGTTCGCGCGACAGCTGTGGGTGCGCCGGCCGTAGCGAATGAAGTTCATCTCGACGCTGCAGCATCCTCCGATGGTGTTGTGATTGGGTGAGCTCGATGCAGTGATCCGCATGAGCTCAGTTGCGTATTCGCCGTAGAGTACGGTCCCGGCATTGATGAAAACGTTTTCTGCCATCTTCATCGTATTTGCAGCGTTGTAACGGTCGCGCGTGTCGTGCGCGTTGTAGCACAGGAAGTCGACCGCCTGCTGGCCCTCGAGGTCGATGAATCGCACGACGTCGCCCGCATGAAGTATGCCGCCCCACGAGCCGCCGGGGTTCGACCACGATCGATGTGACCTGCCGATAGCCTTTTAGCGCCGTCTTTTTTGGGCTCTTCACGTTAGGCATGGCCGGTCGTTCAATCCGCCGTGATGTTGGCCGCCTTGATGATTTCGGTCCATCGCTTCTTTTCAGCCGCCATGACGGTTGCCATTTGCGCCGGTGTATTGCCGACAGGCTCGTAACCCAGGGTTTCGAGCCGCGCACGCACATCGCTTGTGGCCAGGATCTTCGCGACCTCTGCCGCGACGCGCTCGGCGAGCGGCCGCGGGGTGTCCGCAGGGAAGAGAAGCCCCTGCCAATTGATCGCTTCGTACGCCTTGAGGCCAGTGGCTTCCGCTACTGTTGGCACATCGGGAATCGCCGCAGCGCGCTTCGGCGTCGTGACCGCGAGCGCGCGCAGCTTGCCCGCCTTGATGTAGGGAAGCGCGCCCTGAAATCCGGAGACGATCACCGGCACCCGTCCGCCGAGAACGTCGACCAGCCCCGGCGGGCCTCCTTTGTAAGGCACGTGCGAGAGCTGAACCCCTGCCATGCGGTTGAAGAGCTCGCCGCCAAGGTGCTGCATGCTGCCCACGCCGGAAGAGGCGTAGTCGATCTGGTTGGGCTTGGCTTTCGCGAGCTCGACGAGATCCTTCATGCTCTGCGCCGGGAACGAGAGGTTCACCAGCCACACGTTGGGCGACTGCGTGAGCTGGGTGATCGGCGAGAAATCGCGAATCGCATCGAAAGGCGCACGGCGGCTTACGATCGGTGCAGTGATCGTATCGATCGCGCAGAGGAGCATGGTGTAGCCGTCGGGCGTCGCCTGCTTCACGAGCTCGGCACCGAGCATCCCTGCCGCGCCCGGGCGATTGTCGACGACGAAGGTCTGACCGAGATTGTCGGCGAGGCGCTGGGTGACAAAGCGTCCGATCGTATCGGAGCCGCCGCCGGTCGCCTGCGGAATGACGAGCCTTATCGGGCGCTGCGGATACGGAGCTTCAGCTGCGGCCGCGCTGGCACTCAAGCCGGGCAGCACATACAACGCGGCGCCAAGCAGCCATCGATTAACTTTCTGCATCGTCGATCCCCACACGAAAGACACCGCAGAAAGTGTAGCATCGCCATGCAACATGCTTTAAATGATGAATGCGGAATGATGAATGCGAAATGAAAGGTCGACTGCCGCAGCTCGCGCGTCGTCAGGCGCGTCTTACTGTGTTGTGATGAATCCTTCGCTGACTTAGAGCACCGGAGAAGAATCATGCGATGGCAGTGTGAGCAGTGAAGCGCGCATCAGCGTTGATTAACCGGTCTGCTTCGACATCAACGCGACGAGCGACTGCACCTCGTGCGCGCCGAGTGCATCCAGCCGGTCGAGCTGATCGAGCAGCGACTCGCTGTCTTCGTCAGGACGCGCGTGTCTGAGGCAGTCGCGCAGCTTCGCCTCGTGATCCCGGTCTTCCATCGGGAAACCCCACGAGCCGCGCGGGCCGCGACAAATCGCGCTATGGCGCGTGCCGTCTTGGAGCTCGACATGCACTTCCACACGCATCGAATGAAAGTCACCGGGTATCGACTCATCCTGCTCGAGCTCGATCTTCTTCAGCATTTGGACCATGTCGCTACTGAAGCGTCGTTTGTCGGTAAAGCTGTCGATCTTCACTGCGCCGTCCAGCAAAGCGGCAGCGGTCGTGTACTGCAGGCTGAATTTTCCATCGAGACCGGTCGCAGGTTCCGGCCGATTCACGTATTTCATGACGGGCGAGATCATGCGCACGCGACGAATGTCTTTGCGGCCGCCGAGCGCGGCGTGCAATTCGAGACCTGCAGTGATTCCGTAGTGCGTACCGTACTGCGACGGGAACAGCTTGATCGCAAGACCCGGGTCGACCACGCGATAAGGCTTACCGTACGCGAGCAGCCGATCGGCATCGAAGCGGTCGGGATAGAACGTGCGGATCAGGCCTTTCGGCGCTTCCAGCACGTCGGGGTTCGCGGTGAATCCCCGCTGCGCCAGCAGCGCTGCGTCCAGGCCCGACGCGGCGGCATTTCCGCAATGGGTTGATTTGGTCATCGAGCCCACGTTCGCGAGCAGTGCGCCTGCGCGCGATGCTGCCAGGCCGATGGCATGCTGCATCGTCAGCACGTCGAGCCCAAGCAGGTCGGCTGACACGACGCTGCTGCCGATCACACCCGCCACGCCGGGCGGATGAAACTTGAGCTCCTCCGGCACGTACTGGTCGCCGGCGTATTGCAGCCGTCCCTGAACTTCGATTCCCTTCGCCACGGCCGCGATGATCTGCCTGCCGTTCAGGCTGTGCGCCTCGGCGAGCGCGAATGCAACCGGCACGGTGGGTGAAACGGAATGCGTCGGCGGGCTCCACATCGGCTCGAAGTCGAGCACATGCGTGGCAACCGAGTTGATGTAGGCCGCCTGAGTCACAGAAAGCTTTGCGCCGGTACCCCAGATGGATGCCTGTGGCGAGCCGCCGAGCGCGAGCATGTGCTGCGTCATGATTTTCACCGGCGCCTCACTCGAGCCGGCGAGCGCAACCGCTACGCCGTCCTTGATGGCTTGCTTCACGCGGAATATGCAGTCCTCGCCGAGCGACTCGTAACGCGTCGCATGAATGATCCTGCAGAGATCCTGAGTCAGTCCCAAACTGAAGCTCCGAGTGTGCGGGCGCTGTAAAAAAGCAATGACGATCGAGTGATGCTTTTTACATGCTAACTCAGATTGCAGACCGACCGCCTCGGAGAGCGCGGCCACGTATTTGGTGCGAAGAGCTGGATGAACCCGAACACGAGATAACGTACATAAATGCGGCCGCGCCGCCCGAGATAGATGCTGTCGCTGTCGAGCAGGTTGCTGGCGCGCGAGCGCCCCGCAGCTCGCGATCGGCCCGCCGTTGCTGCAGCGTCAAATCATGCCTCCGCGGGGTATGGCGCTATTACAAAATAGAGTTGGGACGCACGGCTGATCTGCAATAAGATCTTGTAGGCGTTGCGCGCACCACCAGAGCGTCGCCACCCGTATCACCTCGCGGAGGAGTAAGACAGTGGACCTCGAACATGGAGCCGGCGCCGGCCCGACCCTGCAGCTCGCGCGGTGGATCTCCGCGCTCTCGTACGCAGATTTGCCTGACGCGACCAAAGCGGTGGTTCGGCTCGCGCTCCTGGATACGCTCGGCTGCGGCGTTTACGGCTACGAGACGCCATGGACTCAGATGTTGCTCAAATGGATTCAGGCAGGGGGCGGGAAGGGCCGCTCCCGCGCGTGGGGCGATGCGCAACCCGCTTTGCGTGCGGCAGACGCGGCGCTCGTCAACGGCACTGCATCGCATGCTTTCGAGCTCGACGACTATCACAACGCGAAGCTCCATCCGGGTGCAGTGGTGATTCCCGCGGCGTTGGCACTCGCCGAAGAGCTCAACGTCACCGGGGAGCGACTCGTCACCGCAATTGCTGCGGGCTACGAAGTCATGATTCGCTCGAGCCTCGCGCTCAATCCGTCCGCCGCACGGCTGCGCGGCTGGCACCTGACCGGCGTTTGCGGGCCGTTCGGCGCCGCCGCTGCATCAGCAGTACTGCTCGGCCTCGATTCCGAGCGCACTGCATGGGCCCTGGGCCTCGCAGGTACGCAAGGCGCGGGGCTGTGGGCGTTCAACGCGGACGGCGCGATGAGCAAGCGGTTGCACGCCGGGAAAGCTGCGCATTCCGGAGTGCTGGCGGCCGAGCTTGCCGCATCCGGTT
>JAQGNH010000115.1 GCA_028291945.1 Betaproteobacteria bacterium | reverse complement strand
TGTCGGGCGGCTTGCAGTTCGAGAACGAGGCGTGGCTTTCGTGCCTGTTGTCCGATGCCTGGAAAGGCAAGCTCGAGCGTTTTGCGGGAAGGAAGGATGCATAGAGCAGTCAGAGGTCAGACGTGAGCCGTGAGGACACATTGCTAAAAAAGCGTAGCGCGAGGCACACCCGATGTGGAAGTTGAGCTGTGTGGGTGTTGCTTGCCTCGCCAGCGTGTCACTTGCGTTTACCTCGAGTGCGCAAACGTATCCCGACAAGCCCGTGCGCGTCATCGTGCCCGCCCCGCCGGGCGGCGCGCTCGACATCATCGCCCGTTACGTGACGCAGAAGCTGAGCGAGCCCTTCGGCGCGCAGTTCATCGTCGACAACAGGGGTGGTGCGGGCGGTGGAATCGGCGCCGATGCCGCTGCACGTGCTGCACCGGATGGCTACACGCTGCTCTTGAGCTCGTCGAGTGCCGTGTCGGTCAACCCGCATTTCGTGCCCAGGGCAGCCGACCCGCTGCAGGTGTTTACGCCGATCGTGCTCGTCGGCTGGTCGCCGAACGTGCTCGTCATCCATCCGTCGGTGCCGGCGAAGTCCGTGAAGGAGCTGATCGCGGTGGCGAAGGCGCGCCCGGATGCGCTCGCATTCGGATCGAACGGCGCAGGCTCGCTCAGTCATCTGACCGGGGCGCTGTTCATGCAACGCGCGGGAATCAGGATGCTGCACGTTCCTTATAAAGGCGCAGCACCGGCAGTTATCGATACGATGGCTGGCAACGTATCGGTGCTGTTTGCGGCTTATGCGAGCGCTTCGACACAGGCGCGCAGCGCAAAACTGAGAGCGCTCGCCGTCACGAGTGCAAAGCGCGTCGAGATCGCGCCGGATCTGCCTACGATCGCTGAATCGGCTTTGCCCGGTTTCGAATCGACCCAGTGGTGGGGCGTGTATGGGCCAGCCGGCTTACAAGGAAATGTCGTGACGCGGCTCAATGCCGAGCTGAACAGGATTCTGCACGCGACCGAAACGAGAAAGCGGTTCGCCATCGAAGGGGCCGAGCCCGCTGGCGGAACGCCTGCCGAGCTCGCCGCGTACCACAAGGCCGACTATGAGAAGTGGGGCAAGGTGATACGCAGCGCGGGGATCAAAGGCGAGTGACGAAGCGTGAATTCGAATCCGATGCAAGACCTGCTGTTACATAACGGTACGGTCGTCACGATGGACCGCGAGCGGCGCATTCTCGACGAGACGTCGGTCGCAATTCGTGACGGCCGCATCATCGAAGTCGGCCGCGCCGCCGACTTGAGCGCGAAATATCGCTCGGCGAAGATGATCGACTGCAAGCGCAAAGCGATCCTGCCCGGGATGGTGGATCTTCACGGCTACCTCGGCGGCAGTCTTCTGAAATCGATCGGTCAGAATCTCGACGGCGGCAGCCGCCGCAAGATGCTCGAAGATCTTCTCACTGCGGCCACGGATGAAGAATGGTGGGAAGTCGAAACGCAACTGAGCGCGCTCGAACGCCTGAAAATGGGCACGACGTGCATGTTCTCGATGATGGGCGGCAACGGAACGCGCACGGACGACGTCGTGTTCACCCACATCGCCGCCCGCGAGCTCGAGCGCATCGGCCTGCGCGCGCGCATCGGCCTGGGTCCAGCGCGCCCGCCGTGGCCGCGGCGCTTCGCCTACTGGCGGGACGGCGTTAAAACGGAGCGCAGGGTCGGATTCGAAGAGGTGATGGACAACTGCGAGCGCCTGCTGTCCGAGCGCAAGACGAGCGTCGCGGGCATCGTCGACTATGGCGTCGCGCTATCGCGCATCGGAAACCGCAATGAGCACGACCCGGTGTGGTCGCCGGAGCGCGAACAGTGGGTGCACAAACAGGCAGAGGCGATTGCTCATCTGAAGCAGAAATACGGCGTCACCTTCTGGACCCACATGTATGGCAATGCCGTCGAATACGCACACGACGAGAAGCTCGGTTTGCTCGGGCCTGACACCATACTTTCTCACTGCACCGGAATCTCCGAGCGCGCAATCGGCATCATGCGCGAAACCGGTACTCACGCCGCACATCACCCACGCGCGGCACGCATTTACACCTATCCCGGTCGCTGCCCGGTGCCGGAGCTGATCGACGCGGGCGTCAACGTCGCGCTCGGCGCGGATACGCCTTCGACTCACAATTGCGACATCTTTCTCGACATGAAGGCGGCGATCGACCAGCAGCGCATCCATTTCAAGGACGCGCGTATGCTGCCGCCGGGCAAGGTGCTCGAGATGGCGACGATCGACGGCTGCAAGGCGCTCGGTCTGGATAGCGAGCTCGGTTCGATCGAGACCGGCAAGCAGGCCGACCTGATTACGGTCGACCTCTTTCAGCCGCATCTCTATCCGGTCGACATGCTCGTGTATCGACTCGTGTACAACGCAACAGGCGCCGATGTAAGCGACGTTGTGGTGGGCGGGCGTCTGGTCATGGAAGCACGAAAGATTCTGACGATAGACGAAGGTCAAGTACTGGAGCGCGTCCAATCGATATATGACCGATTCGTGGTTCGCGCGGAGCTCGAGCCCTTCAGGAAAAATGCTGCGCGCATGTGGGGCGCATCACGCGAATGAGCAGCGGATCGAGCCCGCGCCGTCGACGATCAAGGCGTTGACTTGATTGCGGCGAGTAACTAGTATGGTCCTTCAAACAAAAACACTTTGATCGCTACAAGCTCGCCAGCCAACTGCCCGGTTGGTTGTGACGGGAGGAGCTTCCGCATCGTGGTCCCATCCGACCTGCCGGCGCTCGTCGTCTTTCATTCGAGTCAGCCGCGCACACTCTCAGCAGCACTTCTCCGCCTTCCAGCTTGCGGTCCTGAATCAGACGTCCATCTGTAAAGGTCAACGCTACAAAGGAGATACCAATGTTGCTGAAACACGCTGGGCTTTTCCGCCGAGCTGCATGGCTCGGCGCGGCGACGGCGGCAGGGCTGCTGACGCTGGTGTCGCCCTCGCAGGCGCGTGTGACGAGGATCATCATCGACGCGACGGCGCCGATCTCGGGACAGCCCTACGAGATGCTCACGGGGCGTGCGTTCGGTGAGCTCGATCCGAACGATACGCATAACAGTCTCATCAACGACATCGCCCTGGCGCCGAAAAACACTAACGGGAAAGTCGAGTACATCGCGAGCTTTGTCTTACGTAAGCCCACAGATATGAATTCGGCGAGCGGCATGTTGTGGCAGGACGTCCCCAACCGGGGCGGCAACGTTGCTTTTCCCACCGATTCGTTCGCCGCGAAGGATGTGCAGTTGGTGAGCGGGTGGCAAGGTGATAACGCGGGCGCCACCGCTGTTCCCGCGGATGCGGCGTCTCTTGCGCCCATCGCTCCGTCAGCCAACCACTGGGTGGTGGTGCCCAAGCTGTCCGGGGTGACCGGCAAAATCTTCGGTCGCATCATCAATCGCAGCGGCCTCGGGGCCCAGCCGCTCAACGCGATGGCAAACCCGATTCCTTATTTCCCGGTCAATCCGTCCGACAATACCGGCGCGACGCTGACGACCCATACCTATGAGTCGATCGACGGGCACGTTACAGTCGGTGAAATCATCCCGAACAGCGACTGGCTGTTCTGTGGCGGCGGCACGTTCGCAGCACCGACGCCGGTGACGACGCTCCCCGTGCGGCTGTGCCTGAAAAACGGCTTCGACCCTGCCAAGCTCTACGAGCTCGTGTATACGGTCAAAGAGCCGTACGTGATGGCTGTCGGCACCGCCGCGTTTCGGGACGTCAACTCGTTCTTCAGATACGAGTTGATGGACGACTTCGTTACGCCGAACCCGGTCTCCGGCAAGATCAAGTGGTCGATCATCCGAGGCGTTTCGCAGTCCGGCAACTTCACCCGTCATTTCATACACCTCGGTATGAACCAGGACGAATCGAACCGCATTGGGCACGAAGGCGCGTGGCCAATCATCGCGGGAGGTCGCGTCGTCAACAATTCGCGTTGGGGACAGCCGGACGCGGTACCCGAGCTCTACCAGATGGGCAGAGAGGGTCCGCAATGGTGGACCGCCTGGCCCGACGTCGTGCGGGGCCTGCCCACCGCCGGCATTCTGGATCGCTGCCTGGCGAACAATACGTGTCCCAAGATCATCGAGACCCTCGGTGGCGCAGAGGTTTTTGCACTCAAGATGACGATGTCTTGGGTAGGCACCTCCGCCGATGTTGACATTCCGATGCCGCGCAACGTGCGCAGGTACTATCTGCCGAGCTCGACCCACGGCGGAGGCAACGGCGTGACGGATGAAAACCCGCCGCTCACGTCGCCGGGCCTCACGTGTCCGGGCAATAACTGGGGCAATGGCACCTTACGCGCCAACCCCGTTCCGTCCACTGGGCTCGTCAACCGCATGCGCGTAGCCTTGCGCGATTGGGTTATGGTCGGCACGCCACCGCCGCCAAGCCGTTGGCCGACACTGGCTGGCAAGAACCTGGCTGACCCGACGATGGCATCGATGGGATTCCCCAGCGGAATTCCGGGGATACCGGACTCGATCTTCCTTCCGGAGAACTTCATATTTCCGGTGTTCGATTATGACTTCGGACCCCAATTCAACCACAGCGAAATGGCGGGGAATCCCACGAATGAACCGCCCATCATCAAGCAGGTGATCAAGATGAAGGTGCCGCGAGTCGATGCCGATGGCAACGAAATCGGCGGTGTGCCGACCGTGCAGCGTGACGCGCCGCTCGGGACGTATCTGGGCTGGAACATCACCGCGCCGCCGGGCCACCCACAGTTCGACAACGCGAACCCGAGGCCTTTCCACGCGAATCAGGTGTGTGACTACGTCGGGGGTATGGTGCCCTTTGCCAAAACCAAGGCGCAGCGCCTCGCCAACGGTGATCCGCGCTTGTCGCTGGAGGAGCGCTACGGCACGCACGCGGGCTACGTTGCTGCAGTCACCGGTGCTGCAAACAGCGCATTCAGCCAAGGCTATCTGCTTGCGGCAGACCGTGACGCTCTCATCGCGCAAGCGACGACGAGCAACGTGTGCAATCAGCCGGGTGATGGCGGTAAATGCAATCCTTCCGGACCGTAAGCTGTTCGCGTTGACTGCGAGAGTATCGCGCAAAGCGAATAGAGCTGCGCAGTTCGAGTCTGGGCGCGTCTGAAGACACGCGCCCAGATGGTGCTGGAGCTCGCATATGAAGATCGTGTCGAAATGCTTTACAGGCGTTCAGGTATCTTTTTTCAACTGCAGAGATGCTACACATCAAAGTTTGATTTTGTTTTCAACATACATGACAGCGTCCTTGTCGCAGGAACGGCGTGCGTGACGGCTCGTCGATGTCGGCATGGCTTACAAACCAGCGTCCGTGTCTATGCTGCCTGGATTAAGTTGGTGAAAACGCTCGACATATTTTTTGGTACGAATATTGCGCTTTTGAAAGGGTTGTTCCGGAGGGTAGCTCCAGATTCGCGGTGCTTAAACAATAGGGAGGCTATATGAAGAATCGTTTATTGGCAGTTGGAGCTCTACTAAGTCTGATGGCCTCGATGCCGGTTGCGGCAGCCATCGTGACGGGTTTTGTAGGTCCTTTCGCTCCCGCAAGCTTTGCTACGACGTTTACAGGGAACGTCAATCCGGCGGGCCCGACGAATGACGGATCCATCATTTCATCGCCCACCTCCGTCGCGATCACGGGCGGCAACGACCCCGCCAATATCGGCTGCACCACCGGCTTGCTGTCATGCGAGATTAGGTTCACGCACTCCACTTCCGGATTTGGAGCCTTCTCGTTCCACTGGACATATGTCTCCGCGGACGACGCCGGTGCACAGATCGACCAGTTCGGTTTGTTGGTGGATGGAGCCCATATCAATCTCTCGGACCCCGGTGGCTTTGCAAGTCAATCAGGGGATGCGACTTTCAAAGCGGTCAACAGCTTCGGCTGGTTCATCAACTGCGGTGACTGCATAGGCGGTGCTGCGACGGCCACGATATCGGCTTTCGTCGCGGTACCCGAACCCGGTTCGCTGGCGCTGCTCGGCCTGGGACTCGCGGGCTTGGGTATGCTGCGCCGAAAGCTCTAGCGATCAGAATATGGACAGCAGAATATAGCCGCTGTCCGTCCCTTTCAGTTCGTGTCTTCAACTGAGCGCAGTGACGTCGGCATGTGGCTGACGTCGCACCGCTTCAGGCGTAAAAGTCTGTGTCGGTGCGCCGCTCCATGCTGCCGATGCGTTCAAAACTGAGGCTCAAAAGCGTTGACTTGAACTTCTCCAGTTACTACCATGCCCTGCATAACAAGAAACTGATCGTCACACTCAGCTAGGCCGCGGGAGTGCTCGGTTCGATGCAACAGGGAGGGGTGTTCCACATCTTGTCCTTACGGGACCGGGCGGCGCTCGCCGTCTTCCAACCAACTAAGCCGCGCACGTTCGACGATACCCGTCCGCCTCAGGGGTTGTCTTATCTAAAGCAGAAATCCAGCGGCAATCATTGGCGCTACCAAAGGAGATTTCAATGTTGCTGAAAACATCTACGCTTTTTCGGCGAGCTGCGTGGCTCGGCGTCGCGAGCACTACGGCGCTGCTGACATGTGCTTCGCCCGCGCAAGCGCGTGTGACGAGAATAATCATCGATGCGGTCACGCCGATCTCGGGACAGCCGTACGAGATGCTGACCGGTCGCGCGTTCGGGGAGCTGGATCCGGGTGACGCGCATAACACGCTGATCACCGATATCGCGTCGGCCCCGAAAAACACCAACGGCAAAGTTGAATACATTGCGAGCTTTGTATTACGCAAGCCGACGGATATGAGCACGGCGAGTGGCGTCATGTGGCATGACGTGCCGAACCGCGGCGGCGACGTGGCCTTTCCCACTGATTCGTTCGCCGCAAAGGACGTGCATTTGCTCAGCGGCTGGCAAGGAGATAACGCGGGTGCGACATCCGTTCCGGCGAATGCGGCGTCTTTAACGCCCATAGCACTTATCGGTCACCACTGGGTGCAAGTGCCGAAGCTGGTCGGCGTTACCGGCACGATTTTCGGACGCATCGTGAACCGCAGCGGCCTCAACGCGGCGCCGCTGAACGTTATGGGAAATCCGATCCCGTACTTCCCGGTCAACCCTGCGGACAACACCGGAGCGACGCTGACCACGCATACGCACGAGACGATCGATGGCGTCGTGACCGTGGGCGAAGTCATCCCCAACAGCCAGTGGAAGTTCTGCGGCGGCGGCACGTTTGCGTCGCCCACGCCGGTAACGACGTTGCCGGTGCAGGTGTGCATGATGAACGGCTTCGATCCTGCCAAGCTCTACCAGCTTGTGTACACGGTCAAAGATCCGTACGTGCTGGGTGCCGGAACCGCAGCGTTCCGCGATGTCAACTCATTCTTCAAGTACGAATTGATGGACGACTTCGGTACGCCGAATCCTGTCGCGACCAAAATCAAATGGTCGATCGTCCGCGGGTCTTCGCAGTCGGGCAACTTCACGCGGCATTTCATTTTCCTGGGCATGAACCAGGACGAGTCCAACCGTATTGCGCACGAGGGTGCGTGGCCGCTCATCGCCGGGCGGCGCGTCGCGAACAACTCCCGTTGGGGGCAACCGGACGGTGTGCTCGAGCTCTATCAGATGGGCAGCGAAGGACCGCAGTGGTGGACGGCGTGGCCCGATGTCGTGCGCGGCCTGCCTACCGCCGGCATTCTCG
>JAQGNH010000106.1 GCA_028291945.1 Betaproteobacteria bacterium | reverse complement strand
CTGCCGCGCCCGGAGGTTCAAGCGCATGACCACGAAGCTCGAGGGCACGTTGAAGCGCGAAGTGATGATCGGTGGTGCTGCATACACGATAACCATCGACCCTCGCGGCGTGAAGATCGTGCCGAAGGGTAAGCGAAAGGGGTATGAGCTTGAATGGGAGTCGCTGATCAGTGGTGACGCCGCACTCGCAACCGCTCTCACGGCGACCTTGGCGAATGCACCGGATCCATCCGCCGATTCGGCTACGAAGAAAAAGCCGAAGCCACGCGCAGCTTGATGTCGTTACAGAAGGTGCGGTGGACCCTGGCTTTTCAGAACCACCAATGCATCGACTGCTTTGACGCCGTGCCCCGCGGGCAGCACCATCAACGGGTTGATATCGAGCTCGGCGAGGTGACCTTCGAGATGCACGGCCATCTGCGAGACGCGCACGAGCGTATCGGCGAGCGCGTCGACGTCGGCAGGTGCCTTGCCGCGAAAACCACGCAGCAGTTTCGAGCCTTTGACCTCTGCGATCATGTCCAACGCTTCCGAGCGGGTAATCGGGCAGTGGCGCAGTGTGACGTCGTTGTACACCTCCACCATGATGCCGCCGCTCCCAAACAGGAGCATGGGCCCGAGCTGATCGTCGTATTTGATTCCCACAATGACTTCGACGCCGCCGGGGACCATTTCCTGCACGAGCACACCCTCGATGGTGGCATTGGGCGCATTAGCGGCAGCGTTGGCCATGATGACGTCGTATGCCGTGCGCACTTCCTCTGCGCTGCGCAGGCGCAGGCGCACGACGCCAGCTTCGGTCTTGTGCAGGATGTCGGCTGAATCCACTTTCAGCGCTACGGGATAGCCCAGAAGCTGCGCCGCGTCTACGGCTACCCCCGCCGATCGCGCTGGCAGCTCTCGTGTTACCGGTATGCCCCAGTCGGCGATCAGCAGCTTGCTTTCCTTTTCAGAAAGACTCTCATGACCGAGGCCGCGCAGGCGCTCGAGTGTTGCTTCCTGCTGTGGCGTAAGCGCAGGCGTCCGGCCCGAGCCGCCGGCAAGACGGTGTTCGCGCCAGGCATGGTAGTCCACGAGGCTCTTCAGCCCGTGTGCGAGTCGCTGCGGCGAGTAGAAGATCGGAATGCCGGAGCTCTTGAGCTTGGGCAGCGTAGTGTCGTCGCCACGGCTGCCGGTCCAGAAAAACGCGACGTTCTTCTTGGTGCGCTTCCCCAGATCGACCACATGATCGATCTGGTTGCCGGCACCGGCGCTCGCGATGACGAGCGTCCCGACGTCCGGTTCATTGATCAGATAGTCCATGATCTGCGGGAAGTCGTCGCCGCGGGCGAAGCCTGTCACGTCCGCGGGGTTCGCCGCCGAGCCGAAATCCTTCAGAATGCCGTTGATGCCATCACGCGCGCGTTCGCTGAGCGACGGCAATTTGAGGCCTGCAGCGCCCAGCATATCTGCCGTGAGCGAGCTGATGCCGCCTGAGTGCGACACGACCGCGATCCCCGGCTTCTCAGGTTTGCGGGAAGTGGCGAGCAAATGAGCAATCTCGAGTAGCTCGTCGTAATCCTGCACACGAATGACACCGTACTGCTTGAACACGGTTTCGTAAAAAGCGTCCGAGCCCGTGAGTGCCGCCGTGTGAGAGCGGGCGGCCCGGGCTCCGGATTCGGACCGTCCGATCTTGATCAGAACGATGGGTTTACCGCGTTGGGCCGCGAGCTCGGCGACCGCGACGAATTTTCTGACATCTCTGAAGCCTTCGACGAAACCGGCGATGACTCGAGTGCCTTCGTCATCAATCAGGTAGCGCGCGAAGTCCGAGAAATCCAGATCGGCTTCGTTGCCCGTCGAGATGATATGGCTCAAACCGATGCCGGCGTCGACTGCGCGAAGCAGAAAGGGGCCGAAAGCCGTTGCGCCGCTCTGGCAAACGAGCGCGATATGTCCGGTCAAGCCACCGAGGGTACGGGAGGACGCTGTTACCCAGATGTCGCTCCTGACATTGGCGAGCCCGAGGCAATTCGGTCCCGTGACACGCAGGCCGGATTCCCTGGCAAAGGCGCCGATCTGGCGTTCGAGTCGGAGCCCCGAGTCGGTCCCGCGCTCCGCGAAACCGGCCGAAATGATGATCGCCGACCCGGCCTTCTTCTCGTGGCATTCCTTTAGAACGTCGAGCACTTTATCGTATGGAACGACGATACCGACCAGGTCGGGTGCTTCAGGCAATTCGGATACGCTTTTGTATGCCTTGAGCCCTGCAATTTTCTTGTGGTTCGGATTGACAGGGTAAATCTTGACGCGGTCTTTCGACTTCAGCACGGCTTTCATCAGCCGGCCCCCATAGCCGGCCTTATCCGATGCGCCCACAATTGCGATCGAGCGCGGATTGAGCATCCTGTCGATCGAGCGCATCTGATCTTCGGTCCACGTTTCCAGCCCTAGACTTTCCATTTGGATATGCACATGCCTCGTTTAGCTTGGGGCGAATTATAAGTGGACATTGCTACCGGGTGGGCTGCGAGGTGCGTTTCTTGCTGCTCGAACCGTAAATCAGTGGTATTCGCGGAGATAGGAGGCCCCATGCCGGACAAGAAAACGCTCGAGCGTGCTGCACAGGATAAACGTGAAGGCAAGGCGCCCAGCACGCAGGCCGGCGAGTTCGTGCGCGAGGAGATCGAACACATCCGTGAAGGCAAGCACGGCGCGCGCTCGCCCGAGCAGGCGATCGCTATCGGCTTATCGAAGGCGCGCCGAGCCGGCGTGGATCTTCCGCCACCGGAGAAAGGGACTACGTCGGAAAAAACGCGGCGCAGCGCGAAGCAGGCTTACCGAGCCGGCAAAAAGTCGACGAAAAAGACTTCGACGAAGCGAGCACGTGCGGCCGAGCGCGCGCTCAAAGGCGAGCCGCGGTCCACGGTTTCCAAGAAAGCGCTGTCGAAACACGCGAAGACGGCAGCGAAGCGCCGAAGCGCATCGTCGCGGTCCGCTTCTGCACGCAAGGCTACGAAAACCAAAGGTTCCGCAGGGCGATCGGCCGCAGCCCGCAAAGGGGCGCGAACGCGCGCTCGCAATAAATAGCTCCGACAGACTCGCAGAGCAGCGCTTTGGAACTTACGGTTTTGCTCGCGCCGTCCGCTGACCATTACTGTTTCGGGGGCGCTGGGAACTGCACGTACGGCGTCTTCGGATTGTTTCTGTTTCGTAACAGCGGCAGTTACGGATCGGTGCAAACGAGGACATCAGCGCGCGGCAACAGCACGAGCCTGACCTCGTCTAGAATCACGTGATCAGCTTGATTGCTCGCAGCTCGAGCGGTTTCCCAGTGTCAGGAGAAGCTCAATGGTGGATACCACATCGAACGCCCGCACAGCACACTCGTCCTTGGCAAAACTGGTGCAGCTCGCGGGCCTTCCCGCATCAGCAGCCGAGTCGGTGGAGATCACTGGCGCGGACGCCGATCCCGTTTTCCCCACGCGGTACAAACTGGTCGCGCCCGGAGCACCCGTCATCGCTGCGACGGGGCTGGCCGCGGCGGACCTCTGGACATTGAAGACGGGCAGGCGACAGCGTGTGCGGGTCGATGGGCGTGCGGCTGCAGCAGCACTGCGCAGCTCGCGCTACCTCAGAATCAACGGCGAGAAGCCCGCAGAGAATCCTGAGAAGATCACAGGCTTCTATCAGCTGCGAGACGGGCGATGGATGTATCTGCACTGCAACTTCTTCAATCTGCGCGATCGCAACCTTGCAGTGCTCGGTGCGCCTGCGAGGCAGGACGCCGTTGCCGAGGCTGTCGGAAAATGGGACGGGCTCGAGCTCGAGAAAGCGCTGTTCGAAGCCGGCGGGTGCGGCGGTTTCGTGCGCAGCGAACAGGAGTGGCGCGTTCTGCCGCAGGCGCAAACGGCGGCGCGCCTGCCGCTGCTCGAAATCATCAGAATCGGCGATGCGCCGGCGCGGCCGCTTCCCGAGGGAGACCGCCCGTTGTCCGGCGTGCGCGTGCTCGATCTCACTCGCGTGCTCGCGGGACCGACATGTGCGAGAACACTTGCAGAGCATGGTGCCGACGTCTTAAGGGTGACGCGCGAAGATCTCGCGGACTCTGGCCCCTCGGACTTCGACACCGGAATAGGCAAGCTGAACGCGCACCTCGACCTGCGAAATCCTGCCGAAGCGGAAACGCTGCAGGATCTGATTCGCACGTGTGACGTGTTCTCTCAGTCGTACCGACCCGGCGCTCTGGCCCGGCGTGGACTCTCGCCGGAAGCACTTGCCAAACTGCGGCCAGGCATCGTTTACGTGACGCTCAGCGCATGGGGCCACGAAGGGCCTTGGCGGGAACGGCGCGGGTATGACACTGTCGTGCAGTCCGCGAACGGCATGGCGTACCGCGGCGATACGCAGCGTCCCGCATTCCTGCCAGTATCGGCGCAGGATTACATTGCGGGCTATCTACTTGCGTATGGCGCCATGGTCGCGTTGGGCCGGCGCGCCCGGGAAGGCGGAAGCTGGTTCGTGCGTGCGTCGCTCGCGGGTGCCGGCCACTGGATCCGCGAACACGGCCTCCTCGACGCTTCCGAATACGAAAAGACTCATCAGGAGCTCCCTGCTGACGAATTGCAGTCGTTGCTGACGCAACACGACTCACCTGTGGGTCGCATCACCCACCTGGCACCGACCGTTCAAATGTCCGAGACGCCGGCCCGATGGTCGCGGCCGGCAGTGCCGCGCGGCTATCACCCGGCGGTGTGGCCCGATCGCGTGGGCTGAAGCGCTCCGCTGCTGCCGGCGGTTACGCGGCTCCTCACAAGCCGTTCACAAAGTTCCATCGCCTCTGCAAGACGTCGATCGAGTGCACCGGCCGTCAAGGTAACTCACTTGACGCGTGCCGTACTTCGCAGCCCGTAGTCCCGCAATGTGATATTTCTAGCGCCCATTACGAAGGGACCTATCGCGCGGCTTTGTGCTGGCCTTAAAACGGGCGCAACAAACAGTGCGCGTCACTGACCGGAACCGATGAAAGCCATCAGAGTTCAGCAAATCTGGGCGAAATGGGGTCTGATCCCGCGGTTGATGGCGGCGGTGGGCCTCGCCATTCTCATCGGAGGAATCACTCAAAGCTATATGCTCGCGCTCCAGGGCGCATCCGAGCACTCCGCCCGCCACGAGCGCGAGTGCAAGGAGACGTTGGAGTTTCTGGCCCCGCTCGTTGCCGACATGGCGGTGCTCGGTGACTATGAAGCCATCACCCAGCTGCTGAAAGCGCAGTCACTGAAGCTCGAGATCTGGGAGCTCAACTGGACCGACAAGCTGGGTCGGAAAATGACCGCGCGAGACGCGCCGGACAAGAAAGACGCCCCAGGATGGTTCGAAGCGGTCGTGCCAATCAAGCATGTCGAAGCCACGCTCGAAGTAACGCAGAGCGGCGCGAGCTACGGTACGCTGCGCGCGGAGATGACGGCTATTCCCGCGGTGAACCGGCTGTGGTCGCAATTCGTGCATCAGCTGCAAATCGTCATCGCGGCGCTGCTGCTCATGCTGCAGATCATCTGGCTCATATTCCGCGGCAACCTTGGAACGCTGCGCATGCTCGCCGTGACCGCGGATCGCTTCAGTCAGGGAGATCATGCCGTGCGTGTCGACGTGAGCGGCGCACCGGAAGTGAGCTCGGCGGCCGAAGCATTCAACAACATGGCCGATAACATCGAGACTCTGATTACGTCCCTCGGCGAAAGCGAGAGGAACAACCGGCGTCTCGCAGCGATCGTCAAGCAATCGAGCGAAGCGATCTGGACTCGCGATCTCGAAGGCCGGATCACGACCTGGAATTCGGGTGCAAGCGCA
>JAQGNH010000102.1 GCA_028291945.1 Betaproteobacteria bacterium | reverse complement strand
GCGACGCCGCCTCGAAGAAGGCGACGATTTCGCAGCGGCCGTCGCTACAAAGTTGAGCCATCGACCAGGGCGATGGCGCAGTGTTTTCTGAGGCTTGGGCCAGAATGAGGAACCTGTATATGACAGCCGTATGGCGCGGTGCGGCGAACCCATTCCCTCTTCGACTGTGTCGCCGCGACGTCAGGCGAACGGATACCAACAGCATGACTCACAACTTTGGCGTTTTCATCGGTTAGGGTTGTTTCCAGAACTCCAGCGTTCACTGTCGCACGTCGCGGCGACATCCGTGTGTAGTCGTTGCGCTGATGCAATCCATTTCATCGCTCGCCGCCCTCGCGCTGCACACGACCGCGCCATGCGACCTGTCGCGTGCGCAGGCACGCGAGCGCCGACGCCGCCAGGTCGGCCGCGGTCTTGGAGCCCCTGTGAGGCGCCCGAGCAGCGCAGCCAAGGCCGGGGTTTCGGCGAGGACTGTCGAACCTCGATGTCGTCACCAATAGCACGGCCCGTACGCGTCGATAACGCACGTGAGAACGATAGCGGTGCGTGAGTTCCGCAGCCGCCGGCGTTGGCGAGCAGCACAGGGTATACCGCTACGAACTGCGAGTAGCGGCGCCGAACGGGACAACAAGGACGCGGCCGACCTGACGGCCCGCGCTCAACCGCCACATCACGCAAGCCATCCGCCTGTCGTCGAGCTAGACTTACGATTTCCAGGGTGTCTCCACATGCCTCGTACCATCCGCCTCGCCGGAGCCCAGATGGGCCCGAGCTCGCGCAACGACAGTCGCGCGCACATCCTCGGCCGCATGATCTCGCTGCTCGAAGGCGCAGCGAAGGAAGGCGCGCAACTCGTGATATTCCCCGAGCTCGCGTTCACCACGTTCTTTCCGCGCTGGCCTTACGAGGACCCAGCCGAGGCGGCGCATTATTTCGAAACCGCGATGCCGAATCCGAACGTGCAGACGCTGTTCGATCGCGCGGCGGCGCTGAAGATTGGCTTCTATGTCGGTTACGGAGAATTGACGCCGGAGGGACAGCGCTACAACAGCGCACTCATCGTCGGTCCGAATGGGCAGACGCTGCTGAAATATCGCAAGGTCCACCTGCCGGGATCGCACGACGTGAGAACCGGACAGAAGTATCAGCAGCTCGAGAAGCGTTATTTCAGCTACGGCGATCTCGGCTTCCCAGTCACTCGTGGTCCGGCGGAGTGGGGTAGGCCCCTCATGGGGATGCTGATCTGCAACGATCGCCGCTGGCCGGAAGCCTGGCGCGTGCTCGCGCTGCAGAACGTCGAGCTCGTCTGCATCGGGTATAACTCAGCGGCCTACGATCCGAGCGGCGGCGAAGCGGAAACCGCTGAGATCCGCACCTTTCACTCTACGCTCGCGGTGCAGGCGAACGCCTACATGAATGCGACGTGGGCGGTGAGCGTAGCGAAGGCCGGCGTCGAGGATGGCGCGGGATTGATCGGAGGTTCGCTGATCGTCGATCCCAACGGGATGATCCGCGCACAGGCCCACACGCTCGAAGACGAGCTGATCTTCGCGGAAGCCGATCTCGATCTCTGCCTGCAGGGCAAGGAGAAGATATTCAACTTCGCCGCGCATCGCCGTCCGCAATGGTATCGCCCGATCGTCGATCAGGTGGGCGCGGTCGAGCCTGCGCAGGCCGCGGATTGAGCTTGGTGTCTTTCAGTCCCTTTTTGTCACTCGTGCACGCAATGCGTCTACGCACACTGCTCGCCGGCTTGCTCGCGCTGGCGGCAACAGCGGCCGCGGCTGCGTATCCGGAACGCCCGATCCGGCTCATCATGTCCTCCGTGGCCGGTGCTTCCTCCGACGTTGTCACGCGCATTCTTGCCGCTGAGCTCGTCAGTCAGATGGGGCAGCACATCGTTATCGATAACCGCCCCGGCGCCGTGCAGACGATCGGCACCGGTCTCATCGTCCGGGCCAACCCGGACGGCTACACCATCGGCTACGCCAACGTGGTGACGCTGGCGATCAACAGCGCGCTTCTGCAAAACGTGCCCTACGATACCGACCGGGACCTCGCGCTCGTGGGGCAGTATCTGTCCACTTACAACCTGCTCGCGGTGTCGAACATCCTGTCGGTCAAATCGGTGCAGGAGCTCATCGATCATGCGAAGCAGAATCCCGGCAAGCTCATGAACGCATCGAGCGGCAACGGAACGACCGGGCACCTCGGCGGTGAGCTCTTCAAGATCATGACCCACACTGAGATCGTGCACGTGCCCTACAAGAGCAGTGGGCAGGCGATCACCGATCTCGTCGGAGGCCAGGTGCACGTGATATTCGACAATCTTCCGTCCATCGCTCCGCACGCGAGAGCCGGCCGGGTGCGCGGGCTTGGCGTGAGCAGCCTCAAGCGCTCGCCGATATTCCCGGAGATCCCGACGATCTCCGAAGCCGGCGTGCCAGGGTACGAGACCAACTCATGGGGCGGGATCGCGGCCCCGGCCCGCACGCCGCGCGCGATCGTGATGAAGCTCAACGCCGAGATCAACAAGGCGCTGCAGTCGCCCGCGTTGAGGGCGCGTTACGCCGCCCTCGACGCCGAGCCTGTCGGCGGCACGCCGGAGCAGTTCGCGGAATTCGTCAAGACGGAACGCGTCAAGTGGGCCGACATCGTGAAGAAATCCGGCGCCAAGGTCGACTAGCGATCGACGAACCTGAATACCAACGACGGCTCAACTTCGCCGCCCACCGTCGGCCGCAATGGTATCGCCCGATCGTCGATCAGGTGGGTGCGGTCGACCCGCCGACCACGATGGATTAGTACAGACTCTTGAGCGGCCTTAATTTTTGCTGCTCGACTTTTCTCACGCCCTGGCTCTCAGCAGGGTAATCGCGGGTGCCGCCAGACTCCTGTCGATCTTGTTCACCGCGGCATGAGTTCTCTGCTCGTGATGTCGAAAGATCCTTTGCGATAGCAAAGATAGTTGATCCGCACGCGCATGAGGTTGAGCCGCGCGGGCATACACCGCGCATCGACCGCAGCCTATTATTTTTCAACGCCAGCGCTTAAGGCGAGCTCGAATGAGAGACCGGTCGAAGGAACGCCTTTAAGGAGGTCTTATGACGGCTCGTGTTTACATTGTGTTCTACAGCATGTACGGACACATCTACCAGATGGCGGAAGCCGTCGCCGAAGGCGCTCGGGAGGTTGCCGGTGCGGAGGTAAAGCTCTTTCAAGTGCCGGAGCTCGTGCCCGAAGAGATCCTCGTTAAAAGCGGTGCAAAGAAAGCACAGGCGGCGTTCGCGCATCTGC
>JAQGNH010000518.1 GCA_028291945.1 Betaproteobacteria bacterium | reverse complement strand
CGCCGGTGACCTCGCCCGCGTTCAGCATACGATCGATGCGCAGCTTCTGAAGATCGTTGAGCGACATTTCACTCGGCCGGTCTAGTTCGCGCCGACAACGAGCAGCCAGTCGTCGGGCGTGTAGGCGCCAGCACTCGAGCTGTTTAACGACGCAGTATGCGTCGATGGGCGTGATCAGGGTCTTACCCCAGTTTTGCATTTGGGCCCCAGCTGCGTTCTCAGGCGCGGCTGCAGCGCCTCCATGAACTGGCACAGGTATGGCCGGGTTTCCCGCGGATCGATCAGGTCCTCGATTGCGAACGCTTCGGCAGTGCGGAAAGGGGACGCGAGCTGGCGCAGTTCTTCTTCGATCTCGCGCTCGCGTTGCTCCGGGTTTGCGGCGCTTTCGATATCACGGCGGTATGCGGCTTTTACGCCGCCTTCGACCGGAAGCGACCCCCAATTGCCCGATGGCCATGCGATCTTGAAATTCAGACCCCGACGGTCGATGACGCCGCCGCCTGCGACACCGTAGCACTTGCGTACGATCACCGTGAAGACCGGCACGCTCATCTGGAACCCGAGGAAGCGCGCGCGCACGCCTTCGCGCAGGATGGCTTCGGATTCGGACTCGACGCCCACCATGAGTCCCGGTATGTCTGCGAAAAAGACGAGCGGGATATTGAACATGTCGCAGAGCTCTGCAAAGTGCGTCTGTTTGCGCGCCGCCTTGTAATCCATGATGCCGCCAAACATCGGATTGTTGGCGATGATCCCGACCACGCGTCCATCCAGTCGCGCGAGCGCGGTGATGAGCGCGCGCCCGAACGTCGGCTGAATTTCGAACAGCGACCCGTGGTCGACGATCATTTCCACCAGGTGCTTCATGTTGTAGGCCTGCCGTCCCGAGCGCGGCACGATATCGGCAAGCTTGTCTTCACACCGGTTCGCCGGGTCATCGGAACGCACTTCAGGTGGCAGCTCCCATACGTTCTGCGGCATGTAGGATAAAAAACGGCGAATCTGACACAGGCAGTCGCTTTCATCTTCCGCAACGTTGTCAATCGTGCCCGCAGTGTCCACGGCGACCCTGGTGCCGCCGAGCTCGTCTTTCGAGAGCTTCTGTCCGAAAGCGCGTTCCACGACGGGGGGTCCCGCCGCAAAAATCTGACCCGTGCCTTTCACCATGATCGACCAGTGCGAAAGAATCGCACGCATCGACGGCCCGCCCGCAGTCGTTCCCATCACCGCCGACACGACGGGCACGATGCCGAGCAGGTCCGCCGAGCGCTCACAGCCGTCCTGTCCGTACCCCGGCACCACGGTGTAACCCTTGCGCTTGGCGGTGTTCACCGTACCGCCGGTGCCATCGATCAGATTGACGAGCGGTATACGATATTCGTGCGCGAGATCCTCGATGAAGCCGCCCTGGCCGCCTTTGCGGCGATCGCTGCCAAAACCGGTACCGGCGCGGATGGTGTAGTCCTCGCCACCGACCGCAACCGGCCGGCCATCGATCTTGCCGATGCCCATGACGTAAGACGCCGGTTCGAAGCCGACCAGATCCCCAGCCTTGTCGTAGCTCGCCCGGCCTGCGAGCTTGCCCACTTCGCGAAACGTCGCCTTGTCCAGCAGCGCTTCGATACGCTCACGCACGGTGAGCTTGCCCGCAGCATGATGCTTGGCGACGGCTTCGGCACCGCCACAGGCTTCAGCAAGCTTGCGGCGGCGGTGGATCTCTTCGATTTCGGCGCGCCAGGTCATATGGAGAGGCAGATCAACCGCACAGGACGGGAAGCGAAAAAGCTAACAAGACCGTCAGGTCGCTTTGCAGACTGTAGCGTGCCACAACCGGCAATGATGGTGCGACTCTAATTCGCGAGTCGAAATGGTGTCAAGAAGATTGTTGACAATCTTACAATCGCGGGCCTATCCTGCCGCGCATGAGTGCATCGGTGAAGAGCGCGCAACGTTTACTGGCGGCCAGCGGGCTCGCCCGCGCGTCGCTCGCGCTGACATTGTCGCTGCCTGATCAGATCGCCGCGCGATTGTCTGAGCGTATCGTCTCCGGGGCTTACGCACCGGGGCAGCGCATCATGGAGCAGGCGCTCGCTGCAGAATTCGCCGTGAGCCGGGGCCCTGTGCGTGAAGCGCTGCGAATACTCGAACGCGATGGTCTGGTCACTATACTCCCGCGCCGGGGTGCGCTGGTCAGCGATCTCAGCATTGCCGAAGTAAAAGAGATTTTCGACATCCGTGCGATGCTGAACGGTTTGCGCGACAGGCTGATCGCCGAAGACGCAAGCCGCAAGAACGTGCTGGCTGCGCTGGAGCCGCACGTCGCACAGCTCACACGGCTCGCGCGCGATACGAAGCGGGGACACGATTATGTAGAAACGGTGTGGACGATCAATCACGTTCTCACGCAGGCGTGCCCGAGTGCAAGACTGAAGACCATCCTCGATTCGCTCGCACGTCAGACACTGCGCTACTCTCAGCTGGGCCTGGCAACGCCCGAGCGCAGGCGTCAATCCGTGCATCACTGGCAAAATCTGCTTGAAGCACTGCGGAAGGGAGACGGTGCAAAAGCAGAGCGCATCGCTCGCGATCGCGTAACGGATTCGCGCGATGCTGCGATACGCGCGCTCGACGAAGTGAACCGCCCAGCAGCTACGCCGAGGAAGCCTCGCGCGGCTTGATCGGTGGACCGACAGCGTAGCCAGGCCGGGATTACCGGCGTTCTGCCTCGAGGCTCTTAGCCTTCGAGAATCGCGACAACCTGACCTTCTGCCACCGCGTCTTTTTCTTTCACGAGAATTTCTTTCACGACACCTGGATCTTCGGTGATGACCGGAATCTCCATCTTCATGGACTCGATCACGACAAGAGTGTCGCCGGATTCGAGCTTATCGCCGGGCTTCGACTTGACCTGCCACACTGTGCCGGTGATCTCCGATTTCACTTCGATCCGTGCCATGCAAGCTCCTCTGGATTTGCGGGACGTTGCGTTGCCGCGAGGCGAGCGGCAGAAAGGACACGGAGTATAGCATCGGGGCCACGCACGACTGCCGCCGAGCGTCGCGCCTTTGTGTGAGATCGTCTAACATACACGGTTCAGCTTGTCGTAGGCCGCTCATGAATCCCCCCCCTCTGCTCAGCGATAGCGCTAAGCCTCAGCAGCTGTACGAGCAGCTCGCGTTCCATGCATATTTGGAGAGGCGCCGCTGCGAGCTCACAAGTGAGGGGCTCGCATGAAACTGCGACTGCTTGCCGCCGCACTGCTGCTTGCGATTACGGTCCCCACGTGGGCCCAGGAAAGAAAGCTGCCGCCCGTCGATGAAGGCGCCAGCGACAGATCATGGTTCCTATTCAAGAAACGTTTGCAAGCCGCAATCGACAGCCGCGACAAGCAGTTTCTCTTGTCGATCCTGGACAAGAACGTGCGCAATCAGAGCGAGAAGACACGCGGCATTGCGCAGTTTCGCCGTCAGTGGGAGCTCGACACCTCCGACAGCCCCGTATGGCGCGAGCTTCAGTCGGCGTTACTTCTGGGGAGTGCTTACATGCTCCGGGACAAAGGTGCGAGGGAGCTCTGCGCACCGTATATCCTCGGCAAGTGGCCGGAAGACGTCGAGCCCTTCAAGAATGCCGTCGTGATTGCAAAGGAAACCACCGTGCGCGCGGAACCTTCCAACACTTCCGCAGCTCTCGGAGCCCTTTCGTACGATATTGTTCCGATCACGGATTGGGAAGTCGATGACAAGGCGGAGCCAAAACAGAAATGGGTTCGTGTACGATTCCGTAACCGTGATGGCTATATTCTTGAGGAACACGTGCGCAGCCCTGTCGAGCAGGCTGCCTGTTTCGTGAAAGCAGGAAGCGGCTGGCGCATGACGGGGTTTGCCCCTGCGGGTGGTGAATGATCGCGCTTGGCCGCGACAGCAATCCTTCATGAGCGTGAACTCTGCATAACGAACTGCGTCACACGTAGAAGACCATGTCCCTGACGAACAAACCCACCCTCTCGGCCTTGCTTTCACCGAGCGCTGCCGATGAGTTCCTGACCGAATATTGGCCGCATCGGCCTTATGTCGCCCACGGCAATCCGTCGCGGTTTCCACCGGCACTGCGCACTGAGGAACTGGCGAGCGTGCAAGCCTTGGGTAAGTGCTACGGGGGTAACATGGCTTTTACGCGCGGGCGTAAGAGCGACAGGATGGTCGAGATCAGACAGGTCGATCCGGGGATCCTGTTGGATATGGGCCTCACATTGAGTTTCGAGAATGTCGGGCCTTACGTTCCCGGCGCCATGGATTTCCTGCGCGGGCTCGAACGCGAGCTCGGTCTGAACGAAAACACTATGGTCATGAGCGCGTTCGCTTCGCCGCACCAGGACGGCCTCCGGTGTCACTACGACGCGCAAGACCTGATTTCAATCCAGCTGCAGGGAACGAAGCGGTTCCACTATGCGCCGGTGCGCGAGCTCACGATGCCGTACGGGACTCAATATACGCCTCGCGACCGCCCATACGATGAATTGTATGCACAGGCCGAGTATGGTTTTCCGGACGACAAGGACGTCGAGTTCAAAACGGCCGAGATGAAACCGGGCACCGTGCTGTTTCTTCCGCGCGCCACCTGGCATCACACTGAGGCGGACGAGCCGTCGCTTTCTCTAAGTATCATCCTCAGGCCGCCGACGCTGGTCGACTGTGCCGTGGAGCAGCTGCGTTGGCTGATGCTGCAGGATAGCGCCTGGCGTCAGCCGCTCTACGGAGCGACAGCAGACGGAGCTACGCACGAGAAGCTTCATGCCCATGCCGCACAGTTGCTCGGTCGCCTGCCGGCATTGGTTTCGTGCCTATCCCCAAAGGATTTGATCGAGACCCCGCTGCCGGTCGCGAAACGACTCGACCAGATCAGCGACAAGACACGTTTCCAGAGAATTCCCGATGCGACTCTCGACGTGCAGACGAATGCTTCATCGCGAGGACTGTCCCTGGTCACCATCCGCCTGGCGCAATCGCAGCCCACCGGGGAAATTTCCGCGCGCTGGGAAATTCCGGAGGCCGTCGTCACCGTTTTCCGCTGGATCGAAGGGCAACGCAGGCCTTTCACGAGCGAAGACGTGACGGCCGCTTTTCCCGGCATTCCATCGACGGAGCGCAACAACATACTCGCCAACCTCACCCGCGCGCAATTCATCAAGATGTTCTGGTTTGCGAATCTCGCGCCGGAGGC
>JAQGNH010000517.1 GCA_028291945.1 Betaproteobacteria bacterium | reverse complement strand
GCTGACCTCGACAAGAAACTCAACGAGACGCCGGTCGCGGAGCTTTCGGCGAAGGCAGACACTCTGCTGAAAAACGCCGACGCGACATTCGCACGCATCGACCGGATTCTGGCCGCGGCGCCTATCGACGCGATGCTGCGTAAGGTGGACTCCGTCTCCGGTCGGCTCGATGTACTCCTCGCCGACCCCGGCCTCAAGCAGTCAGTTGATAACATCGCGGCGATCAGCGGACGTGTGCGTAAGCTCGCAGACGATGGCGACCTGGACCGCATGATCAAGCGCGTCGACGAAACGGTGGAAAGGCTCGATGCGGTCATAGGCGACAATCAGTATGACCTTCGATCGATTGTCCAGGACCTGCGCGTAGCTGCGGACAACCTGCGCGTTGTTTCGGAAAGCGTCAAGCGCTATCCGGCCGGTGCGCTCGTCGGCGGTCCGCCCGATAAAGTCCAGCTTCCGGGGATCGTTAGATGAGTGCAAAACGCGGTGCGCTGATCGCGTGTGCCGCTCTGGCCTTCGCGTCCTGCTCGATCGGCAAACCGATTCCGGTGACGACAACTTACGTCGTGGATCCGCCACGGGCTGAAGCGGCGCCCGCTGCTGCGGCGCGGCGTTCAGAAACACTGCGCATGGGCAACGTGCGCGTGGCGGCGGCGTACGCGAGCAATGCACTCGTGTATCGCCTGGACGACGCTCAGTACATGTCAGACCCTTATCATGCATTCATCGCTGAGCCTGGCGCGATGCTGGGCAACCGAATGGCCGAGTGGCTCGATCGAGCTGGTCCTTTCCGGAGTGTGGCTCAGCCGGGCAGCCCCAGGCCTGCGGCATACGTGCTCGACGCGACCGTCATGGAGCTCTATGGCGACTTCCGTGATGCACGTCGCCCCGCAGCGGTCCTGTCCGTGCAGTTCGCGCTGATCGATCAGACCGGCGCGCGACCGAAAGTCGTACACGAGCGCACCATCGCGAGCCGCGTCGACCTCCCGCACGCTTCGCCCAACGCGCTCGTGCTCGGTTACGGGCGAGCGCTCGCGGAGATCCTCGCGCAGCTCGCCTCAGAGCTCGGCAACATCGAAAACACGAAGTAGGTGTGCGGAAGGCAGGCGCACGCGGCATCGACAACGCCTTGACAGTCGTTGGCGTTCGATGGCCTGCAAATCGCTTCGCTACTTGTCACGCTTGCTGTGTCAGGGAGCCCGGATTCGTTCCGTCGCAGGTTCAGTCCTGGTCGGCTAACACCTGCGTCTGCGTTTTTCCGTACGGGTAGAAATTGGTGTTATCCCCTTTTGCCCACGCTGCTCGCTGCTCCGCGCTGCTGATGTCCCAATCCGGCCGACAACGCTGCAGCACGGCGCGCAGGTCGAGGCGCAGCTCTTCCACCGTCGGCCGACCGAAGAACCAGTAGCCGTTGTATATCTTGTATACACGCAGCGCCGGCTCGAGAACCAGAGTGTGAGGGATCATCGGATTGTGATGCGGATCTGTGTACTCCGCGATCTCGAGATCCTTCTGCAGTTTGCGCCCGGCGTCCGAGAGAAACGGCCAGAGAGCGCCGACGCCTGCGCGGAATTCATTCGTCTCGAGCAGGTTATCGGTGGATATCGTCACCAGACGACAGTAGCCCACCTGCATCTCGCGATGGAGCTGCAGCAGCCCCTCGTGTTGCCTTCTGTCTTTCGGACAAAAGCCTCCTCGGGCGAGCACCAGCACGAGCGGATCGCTGCGCTGCAACTCCGAAAGCGTCCGGTGCTTGCCGCGGTGGTCGGGAAGCGCGTAGTCGGGAAACACTGCGCCGGGAACGATGTCGGATCGCATCTCGCTGATCCTAGACATCAAGCCAGGGCGAGGTCTTGCATGTGGTGCGCGGCTTCCTTGGCTGCTTCCTCGGGAGTCCTGCCGCGCTCGCGCGCGACGAGGTAGGCGGCGTACCACTCCGACCAGTGGTGCTTCGGCGCGGTCGCTTCGTACTTGCCATGGTGCTCCTCTGCCTCTCGCAAAAGATCGGTCAGGGTCGGGACGTCCATGCTGCTGAGTCCTCGTCCGGGCAGCCGCGTCTTGATCTCCTGGAGCAGCCAGCCGTTGCCGTCCGGATCGCTGAACGCGGCGTAGGAGGAATAACTGCGCCGCGCCGGATCCGGGCCGCTGACAGGCGGCTGTCCCGGGACGGCAACGTGGAACACTTCGCCCACACCGACATCGCGACCGATGAGCTCGGCGCGCGCTGACTCGATGTCCGAGACGGCGAGATAGAGGCCGCCCGCCGAGCCGGGCACGGCCGACGTGACACCCTTGCCGAAGTGGATCGAGCATGGCGAGCCTGGAGGCGTGAACTGCACGACCCGAAACGCGTCGCCGACGACGAAGTCGGCGTCGAGCCTCCAGCCCAGGCCGCCGTAGAAGCGCTTCGCGCGATCGACATCGGACACCGGAATACTGACGACCTCGAGTTTCATGTCGACCGTCGCGGCGGCCGGGATTCGGGATGCGCGTTCGTTCCCGATCAGTGTGCTGCTCATGGCGACCTCCTGGGGTTGGGGTTAGGCTGCGAGAAGTGTGGCGATCACGGCGTCGAGGCTCCCATGATGAGCGATACGTCCATGAGGGGGCTCACTCGACCGTCACGAGATGGCGGTGCTGGTGATCACTGCGCCTCCCGAAGTGATTTGAAAGCAGCACGGAGCTCGGCCGCAAAGAGCTCGGGTTGCTCCCACGCGGCGAAGTGTCCGCCCCTGTCGACCTCGTGGAAGTAGATCAGGTTACGATAGGCGCGCCGGGCCCATGTCTCCGGCGGTCGATAGACGTCCTCCGGAAATACCGTGATGGCGACAGGCAGCGAGATCTCCCCGGTCTTCTGCGCGGCCGCGACAATGACGCTGCCTCGTGCGCCGTTCTCCCAGTACAGCCGCGC
>JAQGNH010000485.1 GCA_028291945.1 Betaproteobacteria bacterium | reverse complement strand
CTCGCGATTGCAAGCGCGCAACGCTCGCCGTTGTTGTCGGACGTGCCGACCATGGCAGAGCAGGGGGTGAAGAACTTTGAAGTCGGCAACTGGACGGGCGTGATGACGCCTGCCGGTGTGCCGCCTGTTATCGTTAAGAAGCTTGCGGGCGAAATCGACCGCATACTCAAGATGCCCGATGTTCAGGAAAAGCTCGTCGCACAGGGGTTCGAGGTGGGTGGCGGCACGCCCGAACAGTTCGATAAATTCCTCAATTCCGAGATCGACCGCTGGGGCAAAGTCGTCAAGGCAATCGGCGCGCGCGCGGAGTGACGCAGCCGACACATAACGCCGATATCTTCAAACGCTTGGATCATCTGCAGTCTGTGCGAGCGGCACTTCCGCGCCGTCAGTTCGAACAACTCGGCGTACTGCGTTCTTGATGAGCGCGATAATGCCGATACCGGAATTCACGACCTCCATTTCGGCCCTGCTCTACGGACGGGAAATCGGACCGAAGATATTTACTTCTGATGCATTAGAGGAGATGTTCATGGAACCGTGCTTTCTAACCGCCGCACAAGCTGCGGCCCGCATTCGCGAGAAGACGCTCACCAGCGAGGCGCTCGTCAGATCCTGCCTCGAGCGAATCGCCGCACGTGACGCCGACGTGCGGGCGTGGGCTTACGTCGATCCGGCGCAGGCCATCGCACAGGCGCGCGAGCGCGACAAGCGCCAGACCATGGGGATCATGGGACCGCTGCACGGACTCCCGTTCGGCGTGAAGGACGTGATCGATACCGCCGACATGCCCACCGGCCAGAACTCGCCGCAGTATCAAGGCCACCGGCCAAGCAAGGATGCGGGATGCGTCGCGGTGGTGCGCCACTCCGGCGCGCTCATCCTCGGGAAGACGGATACGGTCGAGTTCGCTGCAGGCGGGCGTAAGGCGTTGACGCGCAATCCCCACAACCTCGCTCACACGCCGGGCGGATCATCGTCGGGTTCCGGCGCTGCCGTCGGCGACTACATGGTACCGCTCGCCTTCGGAACGCAAACCGGCGGCTCGCATATCCGCCCTGCCGCCTTCAACGGCATCTACGGGCTCAAGCCGACGTGGGGCGCTGTCACGCGCGAAGGTGCCAAGCTCTCCTCGGCCATGTGCGACACGGTCGGCTGGTACGGAAGGTCGGTGGCGGATCTGGCGCTGGTGGCCGAGGCCTTCCGTCTCCGCGATCTCGCCTCGCAGAAACCCGTCACCATCCGGGGCCTCAAGGTCGCGGTGTGCAAGACGCCCTACTGGAACAAAGCGGAAGCAGCGGCTCAGAAGGCCCTCGCAACGGCGGCGGAGCGCCTGCAAAAAGCAGGTGCCCGCATCGAAGAGCTCGAGTTGCCTTCGCGCTTTGGCTCGCTCAACACCGCGCAGAGGACCATCGCGTACGGCGAGGGCGGCGCGGCATTTCTCCCGGAGGTCCTCGCTCACGGCGAGCGCCTGCACGAAGAGTTCCGCGACGTGGCCGCGAACAAGCGCGACATCACCGGAGCGATGATGGTCGAAGCCTACGACCTCGTCGCCGACTGCGCGAAGACGTTCGATGCCATGTTCGCGAGCTTCGATGTGGTCGTGACGCCATCGGCTCCCGGTGAAGCGCCAGAAGGGCTGCACACCACCGGCGAGTGGACATTCAACGCCCTGTGGACCGTGATGCATATGCCGTGTCTCGCCATTCCGTGCATCAAGGGATCGAAAGGATTGCCGGTCGGAATACAGATCGTCGGACCACGCTACTCCGATGCGCGCCTGCTCACGATCGCCGCAGCGGTCGCGCCCGTCATAGATGCTGACGCAGCGCAGCCCGATCGTTCCTCCACCCGCTAGCTTCGGCGCGTCAGCGCTACTGATACACCTATTCCCCCAAAAAGGATCAAGGCATGCGCACGGCTTTACTGTTTCTGTTCACATTGTTTTTGAATGCGGCGAGCCCGGCAGCCGAGGTTTATCCGAGCAGGCCCGTGCGCGTCATCGTCGCTTTCGCGCCCGGAGGCGGCACCGATTTCACTGCGCGGCTCATCTCGACGCAGCTTTCAGAGCAGACGGGCAAACCCTTCATCGTCGAGAATCGCGCCGGCGCAAGCGGCACGATCGGCTATGGCCTCGCCGCGAAATCGCCGCCCGACGGTTATACGCTGCTGATGATGGATTTGAGCATGGTGATCGTGCCGAATCTCTTCAAGTCACTGCCATTCGATGTCGCCCGAGATTACACGCCGATCACGCAGATCGTCGGCGCGCCTAACGTGCTCCTCGTGAGCCCCACGGTAACCGCAAGGACGCTCAGGGAATTCATCGCGCTCGCGCAGGCGAATCCGGGAAAGCTCAACTATGGCTCAGCCGGAGCCGGCAGTGCGATCCACTTGACGAGCGAGCTTTTCAACAAAGCCGCGAAAGTGAATGTGACGCATGTGCCTTACAAAGGCGGCGGCGAGGCGATGACTGCGCTGCTCGGAAGCCACGTCGACGTGGTGCTCACGACGGTGCCGAGCTCCCTTGCGTCCGTCAACAGCGGCAAACTGCGCGCCCTGGCGGTGACGACGAGCGGCAAGCGCTCGCCCGCGATGCCGGACGTGCCGTCGATGAGCGAAGCCGGCGTCTCCGGGATGACCGTTTATTCGTGGTACGGATTTGGGGGGCCTGCCGGGCT
>JAQGNH010000080.1 GCA_028291945.1 Betaproteobacteria bacterium | reverse complement strand
ATACGTCGTACAAGGACTTTCAGTTGAGGGTCGAGTTCTGGCCGGACCACAACACGAACAGCGGCGTGCACTTCCGTGCGTCCGATCCCAAGGATATCCGGGACACGAACTCGTACGAGGCGAATATCTACGACCAGCGCCCCGATCCCAGCTTCGGGACAGGCGCGATCACGAACTTCGCCAAGATTGCATCCGCGCCCAAAGCCGGTGGCAAATGGAACACTTACGTGATCACTGCGCGGGGCTCGACGATCACAGTTGAGCTGAACGGTGTGAAGACCGTGGAGCTTCAGGATAGCAAGTTCGCGAGCGGCCCGATCGCGCTTCAGTATGGCGGCATGCCCGGCGGCGCCATCAAGTTCCGCAAGGTCGCGATTAAGCCGCTGTGAAACGCTGCGGCATCGCATTGCCGGTTCTTGCAGGAGCCTTGTCGCATAAGAGCACTTTGTACGGTTTCGTCGCCGCAACTTAGAGTGCGTAAATAGATGAACTCGGACCGTTCATGGTTCGACAGGCTCACCACGAACGGTTTGCTGTTAATCCCGTTCGCCCCTCATGTTTCGATTGTGTACCGCAGCCATCGCATTGTGGGCCACTGATGTATTTCGATTTCCAGCTCTGGCAAATGACCGTCGGCCTGCGCGGCCGCATCGTTCTTGCGGTCGTGCTGGGATTGTTCGCGCTCGCCGCCGGAATTGCGCGTTTCGCCTTCCTGGGCTGGTTCCTCGCGTTGATTTTCCAGGGGGCACCCGCAAAGAATCTGGTGATGCCGCTCTCGGGTGTGGCGCTCGCCATCGTACTGCGCGCGCTGCTCGAGCATCTGCGGACCATCGTTGCCCATCGCACGGCCGCGCGGGTTCAGGAAACCTTGCGCGGACGGCTCTTCGACAAGATCGTTGCACTGGGACCGGGCTGGTTCGCGGGAGAACGCACCGGCGGCGTCATGCTTTCCATGGTCGACGGGGTCGAGCAGTTGCAGACTTTCTTCGGCCAGTACCTGCCGCAACTCTTTATCTCCGCGTGCGCGCCGTTCGCGATTTTCGCTTTCATCATGTGGTGGGACGTGCCCGTTGCGAGCGTCATGCTGGCCGCGGCAATTTTCACGCTGATTCTTCCGAGTCTCGTGCATCGGCAGAATCGCCGGGCGGCGTTTTCGCGGCAAAGAGCCTTCAAGGCCTATGGCGAAGAGTTCCTGGACGCGATGCAGGGCTTGCCGACGCTGAAGGCGTTCGGTCAGGGAAAAGCGTACGGCCGCATGCTCGCGAACAAGGCAAGAGCGCTTTCCGACAATACGCTGTGGGTGCTCGCGCTCAGCATCCTCACGCGCGGCATCACCGACCTGGGCATGGCGGTGGGTGCAGCACTCGCACTCACGTTAGGGGCCTATCGCGTCACGCATGGATTGATGGGCATGGAAGCGCTGCTGGTCATCCTGATGGCAGGCACCGAGATTTTCCGACCGTTGCGCGATCTTCGCACCGTGCTCCATCAGGGGATGACAGGACAGTCGGCGGCTGAAGGCATTCGTGCGCTGCTCAACGAAGAAGGATCTGCACCATCCGGTGGATCCACGACAGTCGCTCAACCCAGTCGACGACCTGCAATCGCGTTCGAGGACGTGCGTTTTGCTTACCCGGGCGGGCGCGGTCCTGCTCTCGAGGGCCTGAGCTTTTCATTGGCGCCTGGCGAACGCGTCGGTATCGTCGGTCCGAGCGGCGCGGGCAAATCGTCGATCGTGCGCCTGCTGCTGCGCTCGTACGACCCGCAGGCCGGCACGGTGCGCATCGGCGATAACGATCTGCGAGAGCTCGATCCCGAGCAGGTGCGACAGCAGATCGCCGTCGTCGCGCAGGACACTTATCTTTTTTACGGAACGATCGAGGACAACCTGCGGCTGGGCCGGCCGGATGCGAGCATGCAGGAAGTCGAAGCGGCTGCGCGCACTGCAAATGCTCACGACTTCATTCGAGCGCTGCCCGACGGATACCGTACAGTCATAGGCGAGCGCGGTACCCGCTTGTCCGGCGGACAACGTCAGCGCCTCGCCATTGCGCGTGCGGTGCTGCGCGATGCGCCGATCCTGATTCTCGATGAGGCGCTCTCCTCGGTGGACGCGGAGAACGAGGCGCTGATCCAGGATGCGCTCGACCGGCTGATGCGAAACAGGACAACCCTGATACTCGCCCATCGCCTGTCGAGCGTGATTGCGGCTGACAGAATTCTCGTGCTCGACGGCAGGCGCGTCGTCGAAAGCGGCCGCCATGACGAGCTCATGCGCCATGATGGACCGTATCGCCGTCTCATGGGTTCGCAGGCGGCTGGTGAGAGAGGCAGCGTTACTGCGGACACCGACGATACGATCGAAGATCGCAGTCCCGCGCCGACAGACGACTTCGGACGTCGCGATGAAACGCGAATCGAAGTCCGCGATATCGGCGCCGATGCAGCAAGAGTTGGGTGGCGCGATACGGTTTCCACACTCGTGCGTTTCATCCTTCCGTGGTGGCGGCAGCTCACGGTCACCGTCGTATTGGGTGTCGGCCGAGTCGCTGCGTTCATCGGCGTCGGCATTCTGGGTGCGCTCGTCATTGCGGCGGTCAAAGAGGGCGCGTGGCCGCAGTCGCTGATCGTTGCTCTGCTCGTCGTCGCGCCGCTCGCGGGATTGCTGCACTGGCTCGAGTCATGGCTCGCGCACGATATGGCGTATCGGCTGCTTGCCGAGATGCGCATCGATCTGTTCGTCAAGCTCGAGGCGCTCGCACCGGCTTATTTACTCGAGCGGCGATCAGGAGACCTGCTGGCGCTTTCGACGCAGGACGTGGAAACGGTCGAGTACTTCTTCGCTCACACCGTCGCTCCCGCATTTGTGGCAGTGCTGGTGCCCGGCGCGGTGCTTGCGATGTTGGGTGTGACAGCATGGCCGCTCGCGATCGCGCTTCTGCCGTTCCTCGCCTACGCGGGTCTCTCACCGTGGATCGGTCGACGGCGTATCGACCGCATGGGTTCGCAGGCGCGAGCCGCGCTCGGGCAGCTCGGCGCGCATGTCACGGAGACGATACAGGGCCTGTCCGACCTCATCGCTTTCCAGGCAACGGCCGCGCGCCGCGCGGAGTTCATGGCGCTCGTGCGGCAATACCAGCACACGCGGCTTGCGCTGCTGGATGACCTCTCGCGCCAAAGCGAAAAGCTTGAGCTTGCTACAGGCCTTGGCGGCTTGGCGATTGCGGGCGTTGGCACATACGTCGTCGCGAGCGGCTGGATTGCACCGACAGTGCTGCCATTGCTGATCCTTATTTCAGTCGCTGCGTTTCTGCCGGTATCGGAAATTGCACAAGTGGGACGGCAGCTCGCCGACACCATCGCTTCGACGCGGCGGCTGCATGTCGTGCATTCAGAACCGGTGCGAATTCTCGACGGGCCGCTCGAGCCACCCGCACGCACGGGCGGCTCCTCGCTCGAGTTTGACAGTGTGCGATTCACTTACCCGAGGCGAAGCAAACCCGCTTTGTCGCGTGTGTCGTTCGACGTGGCTGCGGGATCGACCGTCGCATTGGTGGGTCGCTCCGGAGCGGGCAAGACCACGATCGCGAACCTGCTGCTGCGTTTCTGGGATCCCGACGAAGGATCGGTTCGCCTCGCCGGGGTTGACCTTCGTGAGCTCACCCTCGACGGGCTTCGCCGGCGCATTGCCCTGGTCGCGCAGGACACCTATTTGTTCAACGACACGCTGGAGGCGAATGTCCTGCTCGCGCGCCCGGATGCATCTCAGTCCGACATCGACCGCGCCTTGGAGCAGGCGGCGTTGTCGGAATTCGTTTCAAGTCTGCCGGACGGACTGCAAACTCGAGTCGGAGAGCGCGGTGTCCAGCTCTCCGGCGGCCAGCGCCAGCGCATCGCGATCGCGCGCGCATTCCTCAAAGATTCGCCGATCCTGATCCTCGATGAAGCGACGTCGCATCTCGACACGCTCAGCGAGAGCCACGTTCGAACCGCGCTGAATGCCTTGATGGTCGATCGCACGACCATCGTGATCGCGCACCGCTTGTCGACCA
>JAQGNH010000224.1 GCA_028291945.1 Betaproteobacteria bacterium | reverse complement strand
GTTGATAGGTTGCCCAATCTCCAGGTCCCTCACTACGTCATGCGTCTGTCTTGAACCAAGGCCCCTTCCCTCCACCGGCATTACCCGGCTTCAGCGGTACTACGAGCCTCTCCGTCACCCCAGGGCGTCCGGCCTCTCCCTCGCGGGCCTCCGGTTGATCATCCCTGACCACGCCTTGGGGCTTCCCGTGTTGCGTGCGCTTTCCTTGTGTGCATGCTGTCGCCACTACCCCGGCGCAGCGGCTGGGAGTACTACTTCGCTCATGCAACCCAGCCGTGTCAGCCTTCCCCGATATGGCATTCGGGTCGGCCCGCGCATCGTCCTTTTCGAGGCTTGCTCGGCGTTCACTCGCGTTACGGCCTGCACACTCGCGCTGTCACCGTATTTCGTGACACGCTTAACCGAAGGCTTCAACCATTTCGTCGCCTCCATAGTTGCTCCGGTTGCTTCCGGCTGGAGCGGGTTGCCGGGTGGGGCTTGCACCCACTGGAAAGCGCCGCCTTATCACGGCGCACGCCAGGAGCGGACCTCCGCAATGGCCCCTCATACTGAAAGTTCGGGGCTGATAAGCAAGCCAAAGCCTTGCCCGGTCACTCACACTTCATTGGAAGCTAGCTAGGTCAGGCTGCATTTCACATCGGCGGCATCGTGTCGAATTTCGGCAGGGCTGGATCGAGATGGTCCCAAGCGTGACCGCGCACGGCGTATGTCACCGCTTGCGGCTTGTATCGGCTTGGATCATCAAGGCTCGCAGCGTGCACGGTGAACACATCAGGCATGGCTGAGAACGTCATATATACCGGCGACCCGCAGGTGGGGCAGAACGCGCGAGTCTTCACATTTCCGCTATCGCCAACGATGTCCCAAAGCTTTGCTTCACCGTTTTGTTTCACGCCTTTGCGCGGGAAGGTCAAATAGGACCCGTGCCCAGTGCCGCTCTTCCGCTGACAGTCGCGACACTGGCAGTCGTTCTGCACCAACGGTTCGGCAGCAATCTCAAAACGGATCGCGCCGCAGGCGCATCCGCCGGTGTAAGCCACGCTCATGTCTTCTCTCCTAGAAGAAAGTGCTGTTGGGCCACGATCGCGTCAATCCTGCTCGCCGGCGATGGCGCCGATGTTTTGGACAACCTTCGTCCAACCTCCGCTCATGGTCTTGAAAGCAGAATCGTTCTTCGGCGTGACGAAGCCGGAATGCACAAGGCGAAGGCGCGTACCGTCTTCAACCCTGGAAAGGGTCCACGTGACGACAGTGTCGAGTCGTGAGCCGTATCCGACGTTACCCTCGTGTCCGCCCTTCCAGGCATATGCGAGGCGTTCGTTCGGTGTCACCTCCAACACTTGGCAGTGAATGACACCGTCCCAAGCGCCCGCCGAAGTCGTCTGGAACGTGAAGTGCCTGCCCTTCACCGGCTCGAAACCAGTCGGCACCATTATCCAGCGGCCGATCAGTTCGCCGGTTGTCAGCGTTTTCCAGATCGTCTCGGGCGCATGTGGGAAGACCTCGTCAACCACGATTTCTTGCGTATCGGTCTTCAAGGCGGCGTCGTTCATGGATCGATTTCCTTCAGGAGGGTTCGGAGCTTGGCGAATCGCTCGCGCCAGAAGACTCCGTAATGGCTCATCCAATCGACGAGCGGGGCGAGCCCCTTCCGCTCGGCGCGATAGAAGACGTTTCGGCCCTGCGCGCGATCGGCGACCAGGCCGGCCTGCTTCAGCGAGCGCAGATGTTGCGAGATGGCCGACTGCGTCACGCCGCTGCCATGCGTCAGCTCAGCAACACTGATCTCGTCGGACCGGATGATCCGCTCGAAGACGGCCCGCCTGGTTGGGTCGGCGAGCGTGCGCATTACGGCGTCGAGAGGAGCGGCTCGGAGCATGACGTCATATTAGCCATTACTAACGCATTAGTCAACACTAATTCGTAGTACGTCACGGGAGGAAGCTGCGGGTCGCCCTCAACCGGAGCCTTGTCATCGCTACCACCGAACGTCCGCTATCGCTTAGGTTGAAAGTCGCCTCAGGGTCGGAAGCTGAGATCAGCGTTAGACCGGAATCGGCCAGAAGCAGTTGTTCGCAAGCGCCCATTCATCTGAGTACGCTCACGGTGTAGCAGTGACATCGTGTGTGTAGATCCAGCGGACGCGAAACGAGTAGGTGCGCGTGTAGCCGTGCAGATATCGCACTTTCATGGCGTTGCAGCACTGGTCACCAGCACCGACCTGATTGCCACCGTTCCCTCACGGCTGGCCGAATCCATGAAGCGGTTTGCCGGCGTCAAAGTGTTGCGGCCACCCATTTCGCTCCCGACGATCAAAGTATCTTTGTACTGGCACGAGCGCTTCCACCGCGATCCGGGCAACGCTTGGTTGAGAAGCGTGTATGTTAAATTGTTCAAAGGCGAGAGCGTGGCGGGGCTCGTAGTTCGCACGTCAGGTACATGAGCATTGCGCAAACAGCCGCTTACCGCCAGAAAGCAGCACTTCGCTTCGAGGTAACGCTCTCGGGCGACAGCCACTAAAAATTCGACTTTCTTTCGCCGTAGTCTCGTGCGACCACGATGGCTTGGGAGTTGTCGGTTGCGAAACGTTTCCTCGGTTTGTACGGCAGCGCACAGACACACGTCACGGCCGTCTCCCACGCTGAGGGCCTCTGCAGCTACAGGCAGACAGCACGCTGGGAAGACACCCGACCGCATTCGTCAAAGAGCAGGTAGTCTCGCCGGTCGCGGCTGTGCGCGAGGCGGGCACGCAGCCGCAGTGAACCCGTCTCAACCAGAGTCATTTCCGTTGCACATGGGCACATAGGAAGGATGACATGCGAAAGATATTGCTGTCGCTGGCCTTAATGATCGCGGTTCACCTACCCGGCTTCACCTGCGCGCAGACTGCCGTAAGTACCGAAATTGCTCCGACGGGAAAGTTGCGTATCGGAATGAATGCTTCGACTACGACTTTGGTGACGCGAACGGCAGACGGAAACGTCAGGGGAATTTCTGTTGATCTAGGTAAGTTCATCGCCGAGAAGCTCGGCATGGCGTACGAACCGGTGGTCTACGCTTCGGCGGCCACTTGGACAGAAAGCTTTGGCAAGGGAGAATGGGATATCGGTGTCACCGGGAGGAATGCAACTGTAGGGAAGCTGCTGGATTTCGGTCCGGATGTGATTCTGATTGAATCCGTGTTCGTTGCCGCGACCGGACTTGAATTTACCCATGCCAGTCAAGTTGATCGGACTGGAGTCAAGATAGGGGTCGCGAGAAACGCTTCAGCGGACGTGTTCCTGAGCCGCACGCTCAAATCCGCGGAGATTGTCCGCGTGGGAGGGGATACATCTAGCGCGATAGACGCGCTGCGCAGTGGCAACGTCGACATGTATGCAACACTCACTGAAAATGCGTCGATCGTCGCAGAGCGTCTGCCAGGCGCAAAGATCATACCCGGAGTGTTCAATACGGTCGGTTTTGCCGTAGTGATGCCGAAAGGACGATCGTCCATAGCCCAAACCAAACTCACGCAAATCGTCAACGATGCGAAGGCAGCCGGCATCGTGCAGGAAGCGATCACAAAGTCAGGTCTGAAGGGGGTTCGGGTCGCGCCTGACTAAGATTGCCTGACCATGAAGCCAACAAAGACAAACGGCATTCGCGTTTTTGTGGCAACGGCAATCCTCGCGTGGAGCGCCGTTACACAAGCGGCGCAGTCGTATCCCACGCGACCAATACGTTTTGTCAACGGATCCCCGTCCGGAGGACCGACTGACGCCGCGGGTCGCATTATCGGCGAGGCGCTATCACAGGTACTCGGTCAAACCGTGGTCAACGATAGCCGGCCCGGCGCGGACGGCGCCATAGCGCCCGAACTGGTGGCGAGAGCGCCGCCTGACGGCTACACGCTTTTGCTGGGCAACCAGTCGTCGATGGCTGGTGTGCCAGCGATGCGCAAAAAGCTGCCTTACGATCCGATTGCCGACTTCGCTCCGATCGCTTTTATCGCGTGGAACAGCGGCCTGTTGGTGGTACATCCTGCCGTGTCGGCGAGAACCATAGCTGAGCTGGTCGAATACGCACGCGCGAACCCCGGCAAACTTAACTTCGCTGCGGCGAGTCCCCCTGCCATTCTCACCGCAGCCCTATTGAAATCCACTGCTAAACCGGACATGGTGAACGTCGCGTACAAGGGTGATGTGGCAGCGATGCCGGATCTCCTGTCCGGCCGCGTACATGTAGGAAGGGGCGGTATGAATCTGCTGTTGCCCTATGTGAAGGACGGGAGGCTTCGCGCGCTCGCTGTAACGATGCGCAACCGCAGCCGGGTGCTACCCGAGCTGCCGACCATGGCCGAGGCGGGCTTCCCGGGCTTCTCGATCTATGGGTGGTTTGCCCTGTTCGGCCCGACGAAGATGCCCACGTCTATCGTTGAACGGCTCGAGCGAGAGGTCAATGCTGTATTGAAACGCCCGGATATCCAGGATCAGTACAACAAGATCGGCTTCGAAATGGGAGGCCCATCGCGGCAAGAGCTCGCGGCGTTCGTGAAAGAGCAGATCGAGGCGTGGGCCGCGGCGGCGCGCGATGCGGGCATACAGCCGCAGTGAATCAACCATAGCTTCGCGTCTAGCGTTACCTGTGTGGCGCGAAAAATTCGACCGGCCGCTTATTTCGCATGGGCTCGAGAGGTGTGGCTCTCAGGGCACAGCAGTGGCGTTTCGAGGTAGGGATTTCGGTATGCCCTCGTAGATCCACAACAGGCAGCCACCGTGATGCGTCTGAGGTTCACCCTGTCGGGAGCTATGGTCGGGGTTTACGTGCCGCTTCCGGTGCTAAGTGATTGTTCAGGCTGGCGGCCGCGCGGTGGCTCCGCTGTGTGTCACGCGAGGCACCCACCGGGGGGGAAGTGCTACCTGGCGGGGAAGGGGGACCACCTCGGAAATTTTCGCCAGAACTTCGCGAGTGTCTTATCCTACGCAAAGCACGATTGCACCAGCGGTGCTGGCCTTCGTCTGCGGCGAATGTGTGACGGACCACAATGCCGACGATACAGACACCACGAGGGCAGCGATAGCGAGCCAGCGGGTCCACTTGTTGCGGCTGTGCTCAGCCTCCTTCTCTGCGAGCACTGCGGTCAGGTAGGGGAATTGACGCAGTGACGTTGTGTTCCCGCATTCATCTCGAACAAGGCTGTGCGCACGGTGCCCTCCATGTAGCGGAAACGATGCCCCATGTCGTTATAGAGCCTTCCGAAAACTAACTCGGGTGGGTACTTTAGGCGCGCTGCTACTGCGGTTGCATCGATCGGCAGCCACGGGTCACCGTCGCTCGGATACTTCGACGCATACATGTCGAAGATGCAGCGCAGGATTTCTCGATCGGTGTGGAGCCTCACTTCAGCATGCGCTCAATTCTTCTCGTTATTCGGCTCCGAGCTTTTCAGCCCTTCACGGACCATTGCAGGCAAGACGAAAAGGAACTGCGCCAGTGCTTCAGCAAACGCAATCGACCGTTGTGCGTCTTCTTGATTCGGCATGGTCGCGTCTTGGTCAGCGTGGCGCTCATCATTGGCGCCGAGGCGCACGTGATGTGCCCACTTCCCCATGC
>JAQGNH010000464.1 GCA_028291945.1 Betaproteobacteria bacterium | reverse complement strand
TTCGCACCGCTCTGCTTGACGACTTTCGCCCACTTCTCGAGGTCCGCAAGCAAATATTGTCTGAAGTCTTCCGGCGAGCTACCGACCGGCTCCGAACCGTCAGCGAGAATACGCTCGCGCGTGTCCGGCCGATTCAGAACGTTGATGATCTCCGTGTGCAGGCGCGTCAGTATCGGCTTGGGCATGCGCGGCGGCGCCATTACGCCGTACCAACCGACCACTTCAAAGCCCGGTAACACTTCGGACATCGCCGGCACGTCGGGCAGAGCCGCTACGCGTTTGGGCGTCGTAACTGCAAGTCCTCTGAGCTTGCCTCCGCGTACAAGACCCTGTGCAGCCTGCATGCCAGCGAAGTTGAAGTGATATTCACCGCCGGCGAGCGCAGTCAGCGCAGGACCCGATCCTTTGTACGGTATGTGCTGGGCCTTGATGCCCGTCACGAGCTTGTACAACTCGCCGGCTAGGTGTCCACCGCTGCCATTGCCCGCCGAGCCGAAATTGATCGGGCTCTGATAGCTCTTGGTCCACTCGACGAACTCCTTCACGTTCTTCGCGGGGTTCGATGGATGCACGACCAGCATGAGACCCGCGCGAGTGAGCTGTGTGATCGGGGTGAAATCGTTGACTGCGTGATAAGGCAGCTTTGAATTGAGTGCCGCATTCACCGTATGTTGGTGATAGGCGAGAAATAACGTGTAACCGTCAGGCGGCGCCGCCTTCGTCAACTCGGCTGCGATCACGCCGTTCGCGCTCGCGCGGTTATCGACGATGAACTGCTGCTTGAAAACTTCTGTGAGCCGTGCGCTGAAGAGGCGCGCAAGGATGTCGGTCGTGCCGCCCGGCGCGGCAGGAGTGATGAAGCGCACCGGTCGCGTTGGATAATTCGTGCCGTCTTTGCCGTCCTGTCCATATGCGCCTGATGACAGAAGCGACAGCGCGGCGAGCGCAACGCACAGCCGCGCCATGACTCGTGGAGACATCTGTGTTCCTCAGATAGTGGTTTTGGAGAGAAGCATACAGAGCAGCTCGCGCATTCGCCAATATTGACCTTTTGACCTCCCGAGGACCGCCTTGTACTCCGGCGCGCAGCTCGACATAATCGCGACCCAGGGAGATACGCTATAGAACCGCGCTTCTTTTATTTTGCATTGTTCCTGCTGCTTTGCGCACCGGCGAGCGCGGTAGAGCTGTTTGGCAGAGTTGTCGCCGTCGCCGACGGCGATACCATAACGGTCCTGGAAGAATCGAATCAGCAGCACAAGATACGGCTCGCCGCCATCGATGCTCCCGAACGGCGCCAGGCCTATGGAGAACGCGCGAAGCAGCACCTCTCGGCGCTGGTATACGGAAAAACAGTACTCGTCCTGTGGGACAAGCGTGACCGCTATGGACGCATCGTAGGCCATGTGTTCGCGCGCGACTGTGTCGGCCTTCGTTGCCGCTACTCGCTCGACGCAGGGCTCGAGCAGATCAAAGCCGGACTTGCGTGGCACTACCGGCAATACGAGAAAGAGCAGCCACCCGCGGAGCGTGTGCAATACGCAGCACTGGAGCAGCAGGCACGCGCGCGTCGCGAAGGATTATGGAGCGATGCAGAACCTGTGCCGCCGTGGGCGTATCGGCGTCAGTCCCGAAATCCCGAGCGGGCGATGATCAGGGAGGTAACACCTTCCGCTTTTCAGCGCGCGCTGCGCTGAGCGGCGTTTGATTCATCTTTCATCATTCATCATTCCGCATTCATCATTTGCGCCGCCTCCTCTGCTACCATGCGTCGGCAAGAATACACACGGAGAGATGGATGACTCGCACTACTAGGTTAGCGGCAGGACTCGCCGCGTGTCTTACTGCAGCGGTGTGCGCTCACGCGGCCGATTACCCCAATCGACCGGTTCGCATCATCGTGCCGCTCGCCCCGGGCGGCGGCAGTGATTACACCGCGCGCTATATCGGCACACGGCTGTCGGAGCGCGTCACCCAGCCTGTCATCGTCGACAACCGTCCTGGCGCATCGGGCATTCAGGGCACGGACATGGTCGCCAAAGCCAATCCAGACGGCTACACGCTGCTGCTCGCGTATTCCACCCACGCGCAAAGCGCGCAGCTCTTCAGCCGGCTGCCCTACGATCCACTGAAAGATTTCGCTCCGGTCACCATCGTGATCACGACTCCGCTGACCATGCAGCTCCATCCTTCCGTGCCTTCGAAGACCGTGAAAGAATTCATCGCGTACGCGAAGCAGAATGAAGGCAAGCTCAACTACGGCTCGTCGGGACCTGGGAGCTCGCCGCATCTCACCACCGAGCTGTTCGACTCGATGGCCGGCATCAAGATGACGCACATCCCGTACAAGGGCGTGGGTCAGTACATCACGGCGCAGCTCGGAAACGAGATCCAGTTCTCCTTCGCGAACATGTTTACGACGATGCCGCACTGGAAGTCCGGACGACTGCGTCTGATCGCGACGACCGGGACTAAGCGGCTGGAAGCTGTTCCGGATCTGCCCACCGTTGCCGAATCCGGTCTGCCTGGGTTCGAATCGGTGACGTGGTATGGGTTCGTCGCGCCTGCGAAAACGCCCAAGCCCGTGATCAACAAGCTGCAGCAGGAAATTCACGCGATCGTCTTCAGTCCCGACGTGAAGAAACAGTTCATCGAGCAAGGCAACGAACCGCTCGCCAACACGCCCGACGAATTCGCAAAAATCATGCGCACGGACGCCGACAAGTGGGGTGCCATCGGAAAAAAACTCGGCGTGAAACTCGACTAGCGAGGTTGGAAACTACTGCCGCCGGGACGCGGTCGAACGGCGACACCGCTGCGCAGGCCGTGAATTCGGCGTTCAAGGAGATGCGATGAAGATGCTGCTGAAACTAGCTTGTGTGCTGCTTCTTATGCTCGGTGCCACATTTACCGCGCCGGCGCATGCTCGTGTGTTCTTCGGCTTCAATCTTGGCGTCCCGCTTTACCCACCGCCCTATTACTATCCGCCGCCGGCCTACTACGCACCACCTCCAGTGGTGGTTCCTACTGCGCCGCCGGTTTACGTGGAGCGCACGCCAGCGGAGAGCGGGAGCCCATCCGAATCCTGGTGGTATTACTGTTCCGAGTCCAAAGCATACTATCCGTATGTCACGGAATGCCCGAGCCCATGGCAGCGCGTTCCGCCGCGGCCGCCGGGAACGTAGCCGCCTAGTTCGTAAGCCCCAGGTCCCCGAGCAGCCCTTTCAGGTCGCTGTACTCCTGATCCCAGAACTTACGGGCTTCGCGGCTGCCGAGGTAAATAGGGTCAGCCAGATTGCGTTCGACCTCTTTCCTGTAATCGTCGGCTTGCACTACTTTCGCGAACACCTGGTCCCAATAGGCCACCTGGCCTGGCGTCATGTTCTTTGGCCCGATGACGCTGCGCCAGTTCGCCAGTACGCCGGGAGTGCCCTGCTCGCCGAATGTCGGGACTTGCGCAAGCACGCCGCCCAGGCGCCGGGGTGCGGCGAGGCCGATCACACGGATCTTGCCATCGGGGAGATGACGCGCTGCGAGATTCGCAGGGCCCACCACGACGTCGACGTGGCCGCCAAGCAGCGCAGTCATCGTTTCGGAGCCTGAGTTGAAAACGACGATTTTCATTTTCCTCACATCCGCGCCGCCGTTCTTCGCGACCATCGCAACGGCGAGGTGATTCGCGTTTGCCAGCGCACTGGACAGCGCGATGCTCAGGGAAGCTGGATCCTTCCTGAGCCGCTCGACGAAATCGCGCCCCGTCTTGATCGGTGAATCCGCGCGCACCGTGATTCCTACGAAGTCACGATAAAGCACTGCGATCGGCGTTATGTCGGAATGGCGAACATTGAGCTTGCCCGTGATTTCGTTGACCAGCATGGTGCCCGTTTCGACCATCAGATAATGGCCGTCCGCGGCGCGCTGATTGAGATACGCAAGACCGATGCTATGGCCTCCGCCTGGTTTGTTAACGACATTGACCAGAGTCGGCGCGAGCTTGCCCTCCTGCATGATGCGTTGCACGAGTCTGCCCGTGAGATCGTTCGCGCCGCCGGCCGCTGCGGGTACGATGATCTCGATATTCTGGCTCGGTTTCCACGTAGCAGACTGGCCGTGTGCTTCGAGAATCAAGCTTGCGCATACAGCAAGTGCTGCGGCGAGCAGCAATTTTTTTGTCATGTTCCTCCTCAGAACGACAGCGAGCGCGATCGTTTTTGGGCGAAGATATCATATGCGCTCTCAAAGCAGCACCCGGTGCTCAACAGCCCGCTTTCGATTTTCCCGAGCGACCAGCGCGCGCATGCAAGCCGCGCAAGCGATTCCGAGATCGAATGCGATGAGTCCGCATCCTGAGCGGCGGCGCCTGCTTCCTTGACGCTGCGCATGCAGGTGCTGACAATCAGCGAATCTCCAGCGAGGAGCACGTCATGCAATTAAGCGGACACACCACGGCGCCAGCCGTTAGCGCATCACCACACGTAAACACGCTTTCCGCATTCAGGACGGTGCCGACGGGCGCTGCGCTCGGTGCTGAAATCCAGGGCGTCGATTTTTCTTTGCCTCTTGCTGAAGACGTGAGGGCAGCACTGCGCAAAGCGTGGGCCGATCATCTGGTCCTGCTGATCCGCAATCAGGACATCGACGACGAGCAGCTGCTGGGCGCATCCGGCGTTTACGGTCCGCCGCACGAGGCTGCATCGCGCAAATACCATCTCAACGTCGGCAAACAAGTCGATGACAAACACATGATCTCGCGCCATCCCAGCGTGAGCATTATTTCGAATCTGGACGAATCCGGTCAGCCTGTGCTCGACAACGGCGGGCTTGGCAGCTACGAAGTGGTGTGGCACACCGACAACTCGTACGTCGAAGTTCCGCCCGCAGGCAGCATGCTCTATGCGCTCGAAATCCCGCCTGCCGGA
>JAQGNH010000434.1 GCA_028291945.1 Betaproteobacteria bacterium | reverse complement strand
CGAAGCAACGACGTAAGCTGTTTTGCCACGGCACAAAGGGCGCGCTGATGCGCCCTTTTTCTTTGTCTACCCGCTGACTAGGGCCGTTCAACCCTATTGAAGCCCGTCCGTTCAGACCTTGTTCCGCAGGCTCCAGGTATATACGCTTGGTATTGACGCGGAGATCGCCTGAAGCTGGCGAACCCGCATGTATAAGGAATAGACGGGGGCAACCATGAAACTCGCGGTAATCTTTTCCGTTCCTATGACGACGTCACCGGGCTTCGCATGGCGATGGCGTTCGGCAGACTACAAACGTGAATCGGCTGAGTGGTTCATTTTCTATCGAGACTGCGTCGAAGACGCGGAGCGTAGCGGTTACAAAGTCGAGTTGGGGCGTATCGAGACCCATGACGCCGCTCAGCGAAGCAATGCGAAACGTGCGTAATGGCGTGCGCCGGTCTAGCCGCTGACGACTTCCTGTCAACGCACTGAGCTTCGTTACTTTCAAATCCTGCCTGTAGTAGCAGACTATTTCCAGCCGTCTGCTATGGCCTCTGGGTACTCCTCCCGAAGCAGTCACGTCCGTCGCGTACTAACGGCGTCCTCCTCTCGAGAAAGCGGGCTCAACGCAATTCGGGGTTGAGTTGAGCCCTGGCCCCCACCACGGCAGTGCGCGCTACCGCGCATGGTCAGTTGTATCTTGCTGAGCAAACGCAATGCCAACAGCCGAGCTTGGGCACGGCGTTTGAGTATTGGAGTGACCTTCTCGCTATCACCCCGCCATCAATGACAACGACCGTTCAAGACAAAGCCCTGCGCAGGACGCTGCAAGAGACGTTCGGATACAAGCGCTTTCGTGCCGGTCAGGAAGAAGTGATTCAGGGTGTGCTCAGCGGCATTAACACACTGGCGGTGATGCCCACGGGCGCGGGCAAGTCGCTCTGTTATCAGTTGCCGGCTCTGCACCTCCGGGGCACGACCGTCGTTGTTTCACCGCTCATTGCGCTCATGAAAGATCAGGTCGATAAGCTTGGGGAGGCTGGCGTTGCGGCTATAGAAGTAAACAGCACCCTCACCAAGAAGGAACAATCGGCGGCCGAGGAGACTATCGCAGCGGGTAAGAGCGAGATGATTTTTACGACGCCCGAGCGTCTGTCGGACCCTGCTTTCATGAATATGCTGCGCCGAAACCGCGTCGATCTATTCGTTATCGACGAGGCGCATTGCATATCGCAGTGGGGACACGATTTCCGACCGGCGTTTCTCGATATAGGCAGCGCCATTGAAGCGCTGGGCAATCCCACGGTGCTTGCGCTAACCGCCACCGCGACTGCGTCCGTCATCGAAGACATCGGCAGACAGCTCAAAAAGAAACTGCAGGTCATCAACACCGGAGTCTACCGCGATAACCTGCACTACCGCGTGCTGCACGTAACTAATGAACGCGAGAAGCTCGCGCATCTGGCGGAGCTTGCGCAGCTGGAGGGCAGCGGCATCATATACACTGCGACCGTCAAGAACTGCAACGCGCTCTTCGAAGCGCTCAATGGCGCAGGGGTGGCGGTCGGCCGCTATCACGGACGGCTGAGCACGAAAGAGCGCGCGGCTAACCAGGACGAGTTCATGAGTGGGCGTTGCCGCGTAATGGTGGCGACGAACGCATTCGGCCTCGGCATCGATAAGCCGGATATTCGCTTCGTGGTGCACCATCAGATGCCCGGAACGCTCGAAGCCTATTACCAGGAGTCCGGAAGAGCCGGCCGCGACGGCGGGCCGGCGAAGTGCATCCTGCTTTACGACACGCGCGACAAACGCGTGCAGCAGTTCTTTTTGGGCGGACGCTATCCGGTGCTTGCCGATATGGAACAGGCGTTTCGGGCGCTGGTCGACGCGAATGCGCACACCGAACCCGTGTCTTACGCTCAAGTCTCCGCTAGCGCTGCGAGCGTTTCAGCCAACAAGCTCAAGGTCGCGCTGAAGCTGCTCAAGGATGCGCGTTGTGTGCGGCAGGACAGGCAGCTCCGATATCGCCTTACGCAAACAGATCCGGATCTCACTGCGTTGGCGCAGCTCGCGGATGAGTACAGCGCAAAGGGTGAAAGCGACCGTGAAAAGCTCGAGCGCATGATCTTCTATGCCCAGAGCGCTTTCTGCAGATGGAAAGTGCTGCTCGAGTACTTCGAGGAAGCGGAAGATTTCGAGCGCTGCGGCACGTGCGATAACTGTGTCGACGCGCCTGAACGAAAATTCGCCAGCAAGCCCCGGCAGCGGAAACGCATGCAGCCTATTGCAGAGCCTGCAGTCGCAGTCTTCAAAACAGGCGATCGCGTACGAGTACCGAGGTACGGCGAGGGCCGCGTCGAATCGGCCTCAGCGGAGCAGATCCAGGTCGCTTTTCCTGACGGCAAAACGCGGCGATTCATGGGTGCCTACGTAGCGCGCGCCTGATGGAAGGCCGATATTTGCGCGAGCACCAGGCTCGAAGCTCATGGTGTGTTGTTACGTCTCTGGCATGTTGTTAAAACGGCATAAAGCAGGAGCTGTGCGAGCGATGATCATGTATGCCGGCCGAGGACATTCGAAGACTGGAACCGCTCGTCCTCGTGTTATTCTCGATCGAGCACATTTGTGTTCATTCGAAACCCTCTTACATTGGATTCGAACATTTCACCCGATCCCGATCGTGTTCTCGTCGACATCGCTGACTACGTCGTAAACCACACGCCGCGCGAAAGCGCCATCGATGCGGCGCGGCTTTGTCTCGTGGACGCATTGGCATGCGCTCTGGATGCGCTCGATCATCCCGAATGCACGAAGCTGCTCGGCCCGATGGTCGCAGGGACGATCGTGCCGAATGGCGCGTGCGTTCCGGGCACGTCATATTCACTCGATCCGGCGACCGCAGCGTTCGATCTCGGCTGTATGATCCGCTGGCTCGACTATAACGATGCGACCTCGGGCACGCTCACGACGCATCCCTCCGACAGCCTCGCGGGTATCCTGATGGTGGCCGATCACCTGAGCCGGCAGCGCGTGGCTGCGCGCCGGGAGCCGTATGTCGTCGGGGACGTGCTAAACGCGATGGTGAAGGCCTACGAGATACAGGGCGCGCTCGGGCTGCTGAACGACTTCAGGAAATTTGGTATCGATCAGCCCCTGCTCACCCGCGTCGCTACCACACCCGTAGTGACGCGCCTGCTGGGTGGAACGCACGATGAGGTGCTGAACGCGGTGTCGAACGCATTTGTCGAGACCACGCTCTCTGCGGTGCGCCACGCGCCGAACATCGGAACGCGCAAGAACTGGGCGACAGCCGATGCAAGCTTTACTGCGGTGCGGCTCGCCTACATGGCTGTCAAAGGCGAGGCGGGTTGTCGATGGGTACTCAGCGCAAAAGAGGTGGGTTTCTACGATGCGCGATGTCACGGCGAGCCGCTCAAGCTTGCGGCACCCTATGCAGACGGCGTGATACAGCAGGTCATGTTCAAGCTCGTTCCTGCGGGGATGCACGGTCAGACCGCGGCCGAATGCGCGTTCCGTCTGCATGCGCTGGTGCGGGATCGTATCGGCGATATCGAGCGCATCACGCTGCGCTGTCATCGCACGCTCATGCGCATCATGGACAAGCGCGGCCCGCTGCGGAATGCGGCTGATCGCGATCATTGCGTGCAATATATTGTCGCCATCGGGCTGCTGCACGGAAAGATCGGGCCCCATGACTTCGAGGACGAGTTCGCGGCCGACCCGCGCATCGACGCGCTGCGCGCAAAGATGGATCTAACCGAGGATGAGCGCTATACGAAGGACTTTTCCGATCCGTCGAAGCGATCGAGTGCAAATGCCGTTCAGGTGTTTTTCAACGATGGATCGAGCACTGAGAAGATGGAGGTCGAGTTTCCGGTCGGGCATCCTCGGCGGCGGGCCGAGGCATTGCCGATGTTGAAAATGAAATTCGACGCGGCCTTGAAGCGGCGGTTCGCTCCACAGCGTTGTGAGCGCATCGTCGCGCTATGCGAAGACGGAGCGCGTCTGGAGAAGACGCCGGTCAATGAATTTGTCGACATGCTGCGCATGCCATAGCGCTCATCGCGCACGTGCCGCAGAAGCCACTTCAGGATCTAGTCAGGGGTAACGCACGGGGCGGCCGGTTCGACAACGAACAGTCGATGCGAAGAGAAACGCTATGGACGTGCGCTGCGATTGCGGTATTCATGGTGAGCGCCGCGAGCACTGTTTACAGCCAGGGGCTGCGCGCAAGGCCCATGCGTATCATCGT
>JAQGNH010000056.1 GCA_028291945.1 Betaproteobacteria bacterium | reverse complement strand
TCCACAGCGCAGCACGCCTCATTCGGGTTTCACACCCGCGGTATTCGCAACCTTCGCATACTTCTCTTTTTGTTCTTTCACAAAAGAGCCGAACTGCTGGGAGGTCATACTCTCGGCTTCCACCCCGGGATCGCTCAAGCCGCGGTTATCTACGATCACCGGCTGCGCGAGCGTGCACCGACTGCTCGCGCCACAATATCGTTCGCGCCGCCGGCAGGGTACGCAACGAGGACCCGTATCGGTTTGACCGGATAGATCTGAGCGAGCGCGTCGGGCGCGGTCGGTGCAAGCAGGACTGCGAGCAATGCGGCGCAACGCATCATGTCATCATCCTCCCTGGTGCTACATGACAGCGCGTCCGGATCAACGCCCCACGCGTACTACTATAGGGCGACAACGCTTAGAGTGCGCAACAAAAAGCGGCATCGTGGCCCCTGACCCTAGCCCTCTCGCCTGTGACCCGGTGGAGAGGGGACATTTTGTTACGCACTCTTAGTCGGGTTTGATTCCGGCGGTTTTCACGATTTTTGCGAACTTCGGGATCTCGCTGCGTATGATCTGGCCCAATTGCTCGGGCGTGCTTGTCGCCGGCTCCAGACCCTGTGCCGCCAGAAAGCGCTGCATGTCCGGCTCGCCGACGACTTTCACAATGACGCCGTTCAAGCGCGTTATGAGCTCTCTGGATGTTTCCGCCGGAGCCACCATGCCAAACCACGTATCGACCTCGTAACCCGGCAACGCGGCTTCGGCGATTGTGGGAATTTCAGGCAGCTCGCTCGCGCGCTTCCTGCCTGTGACAGCAAGCGCGCGCAGCTTTCCGCTTTTTGTCGACGGCAACAAACCGGCAATGCCGCCGATGTAAAAATCGATGTGCCCGCCCATCAAGTCCGCGATTACGGGGGTCGCGCCTTTGTAAGGCACGTGCACTGCATTGATGCCGGCCATCGTCTTCAAGAGCTCGGTCGCCAGATGCGGGGGCGCACCGACACCCGACGAGCCATAGTTGAGCAGTCCCGGCTTGCTCTTGGCGAGGCTGATGAGCTCTTTCACGCTCCTCGCGGGCACACCGGGGTGCACGACGAGAAGATATTGATTGCGCGCAATGAGCCCGATCGGGGCCAGATCTCTCACTGGATCGTAGGAGAGTTTTGCATTGAGGCCGGGGCCGATCGTGACGAAGCTCCCGGCAAGCAGCACGGTGTAGCCGTCCGCAGCGGCTTTCACGGTACTCTCGACAGCGATGTGCCCGCCCGCGCCGGAGCGGTTTTCCACTACGACAGGCTGACCCAGTATGTCCGACATCCGCTTCGCAATGGCGCGGGTCACGATGTCGCTCGGGCCGCCTGCGGGAAATCCTGCGATGAAGCGGATCGGCTTGGACGGGTAGCTTTGTGCGCATGCTGCTGCAGGAGACAACACGCCGGACATTGTGACGATGGCAATGTATATGTTGCGTATGACTCTGTGCATGTCGAAGCTCGCTTGAAAACGGTGTGGACCCCGAGCGGCCGCAGCGTCCCCTACTGCCGGATGGCGGGATGGCTACGTGGATGCGCCCGCCTTCGGCGGAAAGTTGGGCTCGAGCTGCACCTTCAAAGCGGCGACAGTCGTGCCGAGCGCGAGGAAGTAGCCCGCGAGCAGTGTCAGGTCGGTGATCTGTCGATCCGAGAAATGCTTGCGCAATTCATCGAACGTTGCGTCTGCTACGTTTCCGCCACGCGCGAATTCCTGGACGTATCGTACTGCCGCTTTTTCGCTTGGGCCGATACTGTCCGCGAGCTGATTGGATTCGAGGGCATCCAGTTCCTGCTGCGAGATACCGGCTTTGATTGCGTGAGGGTGATGATGCGTCCACGCGTACTGATTGCCGCGCGCGATCGCCAACACCGAGAGCTCGCGCACCCGCGCTGGGAGTTCGGACCCGTAGCGCACGTATTCACCGAATGCGGCAAACCGCTCGAGGCCTTCCGGCGCATTGCTCAGGCTCATGAGTATGTTGGACACGTATCCGCGCGTCCGGGTGATGCGCTCATAGGTGGCGGCAAGCTGGGCATCGCCTTTGGGGTCGGCAGGTTTAATGCGTTGCATGTGTTCATCCTCGTTGGTTGTTGTCGTAAGCTCGTACATACGGTGACATTGTAGAGCAGGGGCGTTCGGCAACAGCGGCGCTCCTCAGCGCAGCAGACTCGAGATATGCGCCGGGCCCTGCTTGATGTCGCCCTGTTCGATGCGCTTCACGAGCTCGGTCAGCGCCTCATGCGTTGGTGCAGGAACACCCGCTGCGCGACCTCTGTCTGCTACGTAGCCGTTCATGAAATCGATTTCGGTGCGCCGTCCTTTTCTTATGTCCTGGGCCGTGCCGGAAAAGCCTTCGTCGGTCAGGCGCGCGAGCTCCAGCTCCGTAGCCTTGTCGATCTGGGCGAGCGCGTCGCGATCGCCTCGCTCGGCTCCGATCCAGATTTCGTCGTCGAGCCTGCGCACGGGCTCAATCGCGAAGCCGAGGGCGCGGCCCACCCGGCGATCTTCGCGACGAGCTCCTCTACGAGGCTGTTCTGCATCGTGACCACATACCCCGAAGGCGCCAGATACTGTTTGATGAGCGCTGTGGCCCATTCCGTGTCATAAAGCTTGGTACAGATGAAAGCGATGTCAACGGGATACTTCGCGAGAGACTGTGCTTCGTGTATATGCAGCGCGGGCACTTTCACGGCGTATTCGCCGAGCGCGCCGCTGAAGCACAATCCCTAGTGCTTGATTGCGTTTACGTGCTCCGGCCATGATCGATCAAGCGTGACGTCGTAACCCGCCTTGAAGAGATGCGCGCCAACATACCCGCCGATCGCGCCGGCGCCGACAAAGGCTATGCGTTTACGCAACGTCGATATCTCCCGGGAGTCCTTGAAATGGCCGCGGCTTTCACTCGGCGATGAGCCTCGCTCTGGCAAAGGCATAAGGGAGCGGATCCAGAATCCTTGTTCAAGGGCTCACGGATCGGCGAATGTATGGCGGGAGCGCGGCACAGGTTGTTTGCTCGAGCGACGCCGATTATAGTTTGTTCGAACGAGGAGTCATGATGTCCAGAATGCCCGCTGCTGATCCAGTCGGTACACCAGGCCTCAAGGAAGCGTTGGGCGAGATCGAATCGACGCGTGGCTGGGTCTCCAACGCGCTTGCAGCGCTAGGGCATGCGCCCGAAGGCCTGCGCCGGTTTGCAGCGCTCGGCGAGTACGTGCGCTTCGAGACAGTGCTGCCTCCCCGCACGCGCGAGCTTGCCATCATCACCGTTGCACGGGGCTGCAATTACGCGTGGACACACCATACCGAGCTCGCACGCAAACACGGAATTACCGAATCCGAAATCGCGCAGATCAGGGAAGGCTGGATTCCTGACAGCGTTAGCAGTGATGAGCGCATCGCACTCGAGTACGTGCATGCGTTTCTGCTGGGCAAAGCTGTCACTGATGAGCAGTTCACCGCGCTGATCGCTGCCCAGGGTCCCCGAGCGATCACCGATCTGTGTCTCCTGATCGGCTACTTCCGCACGCTGGGCTGGATGCTCGCGACTTACGAAGTCGACCTGGAACCGCGCGAGCTCCTCGATCGCTACTGGGCGCGGGGCGGACGCGCGAAGCTAGCGCCCTGAAATCTGCAATGCGATGAACGTTATTGACGCGGCCGCACGGCTCGGCGGACCGACACGTGTTGCGCAGAGCTTCGCGTAAAGCCCGTGATGACCAGCAGGCCGAGCAGGATCAGCCCGAGACTGGCCGGCTCTGCTATGGCTCTGGGCTCGGCATAAATAAAGTCGTCCATGACGACGAGGTCGGTAGTAGGTGACTCGTTCGGTCCGAGCGCGGAATTTCCGCTGGTGATGCGAACGTGGCTGACTTGTTCGCCTGCGTTGAACAGCACACCCAGGAAGGAGAGCGTCTCGTTTCCCGAAGTATTCGGAACAGAGAACGTCCCAAGCGACGCATTCGCAAGATTGAAAAATTGAATGGTCGTCGCATTGGCGATATCGACATCGGAAAAAACGCTGCCGAACCCTGTCGTGAAAGCGGGCGTCGTCGTACCCGGGATGAAAAAATTGATATCGACGATGTTGCTGCCCAGCGCCGTGAACAGCCGCTGCGCGCTGAAGGTCGTGAACAAACCCGTATAGGTTGCATTAATGTTGCCGAACTCTACTGGTGTGCCTGACGCCACAGTCGCGCTGACCTGAAATCCGGTGCCTGGCGTTGAGAAAACGACACCGCGCGGTGAGTTCACGTTGAAGAAATTTGCAGGCAGGTTGTTGGGAGCCGCCAATGCATCGGGCACGCCATCCCAGTTGATTTCGCGGCGGCCGCTTCCGAAGCTACCTACGACGTTCGCGTTTAAGGTGCCCAGTGCGGTGCGGAACGCGTCGACCGTCCCCTGAATTGCCGCTGGATTCGCTCCAGCAGCGGTGAATGTGAGGGGAGCGGCCTGCGAGAAAATTGCCCAGGCGCCGATGATCGCTAATGTGATGAGGCGTAGCATTGTTGCCTCCGTTTGTGCGGGTTGACTTGAAGAAGTGCAGGAAACGCGTGGCGGACGGAAAACAACTCCCGAAAGCAAGCACCAGACCAGTTTCGGAATTAACGCCGGAACAGAGGCTTACCGCATTGCGCCAAAAACAGGTGTAAAGGCACGCGACAGTTTCTGGACCGCGCAGTCTACGCCCGTAACGAGCGTAACTAATGTTTCCGGTGGATATGCTCACCGTTTGATCCTCGTCCAGACCCACGCGACGGCTTCGAGCGGGTCGAAGCGGCTCGCGCGGCCACCAAGGCATCCATGCAGAAACGTTTCAGTCCTCCGCAGTATGGTCATCCGGTGCACCCAGTAGCCCATGCCGTGGCCCATCTCCGGTATCGAGAGATAATCGACCGGCTTACCGGCGCGCCGCAGCGCCTCGACCATGCGCTGGGCCTGGTCCGGGCGTACTCGCACGTCGTTCTCGCCCTGCACGATCAGTACAGGCCGCTGCAGCTTGTCCGCGTGTGAGAGCGGTGACTTCAGAGTCATCTCATTGCGGTCCTCCGGAATCGCTGGATCGCCGACGTAGTCGTGCCACATCGACAGGTCCACCGTCCAGTACGGTGGAAAAGATTCGATCAGCGATGCGAGATCGGTGGGCCCGCCCAGTGAAACGCCGCAGGCGAACATGTCCGGTGTGGTGGTGAGCCCGACCAGTGCAGCGTAGCCGCCGTAACTCCATCCCATGACAGCGACGCGCTTCGGGTCAGTAGTGCCCGTTTCCACTGCCCAGTGCACGGCATCGAGCAGGTCTTCCTGCATCTTGCCGCCGAACTCACCGATGCCTGCCGCAAGAAAGCTCCTTCCGTACCCGGTCGAGCCCCTGAAGTCCACCTCGAGCACCGCGTAGCCCCGATTAGCGAGGAACTGCGCATAGCTCGCGTCGTCCGACCGGAACGGATCGCTCCAATTCGTGCGCATCCAAGGACCGCCGTGCACGAGCAGCACCGTCGGCAAGTTCCTGGGCTGCGCGCCGCGGGGCAGCGTCAGATAGCCGGAGAGTTGACGCCCGTCACGACTCGCCATGGTGACCGGGCGCATCGGCGCCAGCGATTCCGCGATGTCGTCCGGCACGCCCTGCGCGAGCAAGGTATAGCTGCGGCTCGATCGGTCGACGAGGTAGTACCGATGCTGTGCGCTGGTATAGATCAGGACGATCAGGCGCTTTTCGGCATTGTCGGTGCTGACGATTTCGATCCCGAACGGGTCGTCACCCTGGG
>JAQGNH010000375.1 GCA_028291945.1 Betaproteobacteria bacterium | reverse complement strand
GCGATGCCCCAGTGCGCCATCGCGCAGCCCGGGTCCTGTTCGGCGATTGCGGTGAAGGCCTTGAGGCCCTCCCCGAACCAAAACGAATGCAGCAGCGCGACGCCGCGCTCGAGCTGCGCCTGGACTTTGGGATCGCACGAGGTCGGAAACGAAACCTTCCCCAGCTGCTCAGGCGGGCGCCCTCCCGGAGCCGCGTGATCGTGCGCGTCGTGTGACTGCCCGCCCGTCGCCGCCAGCGGCGAGCTCAATGCGAGACCTAATCCGAACGTGTAAATCAGCCGTTTCATGAGAACACTCCCTGACTAGACCCGGTCACGCCAGGTCGCAGCTCGCATTCCAGACGATTCCCGAAAGGCGCGAGCAAGAGGCAGCACCATCCCCCGCGGCATAGACAACCAATCTCGGAATCATCGTTCCCACCCGATGCTGATTTCGATAGACTGGCACGCGCGTACCAATCAGTCCAATGCATAGTATGGATGCTGACCATGAGTTGTATGCATACCGCCATCCATGACCTCTGATCCGGATCTCCGGCAGTTGCGCGCGTTTGCTGCGGTCCACGACACCGGTAGCGTGTCGGCAGCGGCGCGAAAAGTGCACCTCACGCAACCCGCACTGTCGCGCCGTATAAGCGAGCTGGAATCGGCGCTGGGAGTCCGCCTCTTCGACCGCACCGGCGGTCGACTGCGTTTGACGAGCGAAGGCGAGAGCCTGCTCATGCACAGCCGCAATGTGCTTGCTCAAGTCGAGTCCTTTGTGACGCGCGCAGAGACGTTGAGCGAAGGTCGTGGCAGGACACTTGCAGTAGGGACCGCGCCCATGACCATGGAGAGCGTCATCGCGCCCGTGCTGCATCGTTATCTGCGCGAGCATGAGGGAATCGACGTTCGCCTCGTCGAAGGTGGCGCACCCGCGCTTCTCGACAAGGTCCAGAAGGGCGAGCTTCATCTGACGCTGAGCGTCCCGCTCAGCCCGACGCTCGAGCACCGGCCGCTTTTCCCGCTGCGGACCCTCGCCGTGAGCTCAGCCGCTTCTAGGATCCCTGCCCGGGCCAAGACCGTTCGCCTCGAGGATCTTGTTGCCGAACCGCTCCTGATGCTGCCGCGCGGTTTCGTCCATCGAAATGCCTTCGAAGCGGCGTGTGAGCTCATCCAAACACGGCCCAACATCGTGTTCGAGAGCGCAATACCGGAAACATTGCTGGCCCTTGCGCGCATCGGCTACGGCGTTGCAGTCGTTCCGTCTGCGCAGCCCGTGCGCGACGAGAGCCTGCGGACCCACGTCATCGTCTACCAAGGCCATTCCATGGGAAGCTGGATCGCCGTGAATTGGGACGCCCGTCGCTTCGTTCCGGACTATATGCAAGCCTTTATCCAGGCGCTTGCAGACCAGGCGAGAAAACACTCGCCGGATCGGAAGTACCGCTCGACGCCACCAATTCTCAGCCGGCGCATCGACTCTCATCGATAACGCGAGGCGATGCGCACGGGCGCGGTCGAGGTCGAGGATCGCCCAATGGCGAGAACCGACCGCTGCATGCCCTTCCGCGAGAACGAGCTCCGGCGTATCGAGGCTGGTGTGATACACGACGCGATTGATGATGTGGAATGCGAACGGAGTATAAATTAATGCGTGTTCAGCTGAGGGAAGTCGATCATGCGATACCTTGTGGCTTTGCTGGCGCTTGCGTTCTTCACGCCCGCACACGCACAGCAATATCCGACGAAGCCGATCCGCCTCGTGCTCGGCTTTCCGCCGGGCGGCTCGGGCGACTTCATTGCGCGGAACACCTCTGAGGATATGTACAAGCTCCTCGGCCAGCAGATCATCGTGGACAACCGCCCCGGCGCCGGATCGAACATCGCGGCGGAGATCGTTGCCCGCGCGAATTCCGACGGCTACACGATTCTGCTCGGTGGAAGCTTCAGCCATGCGGTGAACCCGGCGCTTTACAAGAAGGTCGGCTTCGATCCGGAGAAGGGTTTCGCGCCCATCACGAAGGTCGCCAACTTCACGACGATCATCGCGGTGAATTCGAAACTGCCGGTCAACTCACTGAAGGAGCTGATCGCGCGAGCGAAAGCCGACCCGGGAAAGCTCTCCTACGCGACACCGGGGGCTGGTACACCGTCGCATCTTGCCGGCGTCATGTTCAATGTGATCGCCGGCACGAACATCGTGCACGTGCCATTCAAGGGCGGCGCGCCTTCACTCGCAGCGACGATCGCGGGGGAGGTGCCGATCATCATCGCGACGCCGCCCGTCGGGCTGCCGATGATCCGGGCAGGCAGGCTGCGCGCGCTATCGCTTACTACCGCGAAGAATTCGCCGATCATTCCCGGTATTCCGGGCGCGGCGGAAGCAGGGCTGCCCGGATTCGACATTGGTGGCTGGTGGGGATTGTGGGCGCCCGCGCGAACGCCTGGACCTGTGGTGAAGAAGCTCTTCGACACCAGCGTCGCAGTGCTGCAAATGCCGCACATAAAGGAGCGGCTCGCGCGCGAAGGGCTGGAGGTGGACACGTCCGCGTCACCGCAGGAATTCTCGACCTTCGTCCATAAGGAGATTCCGTTCTGGGCGAAGATTGTTAAGGAGTCTGGCGCGACAGCAGATTAGGCGGGGAGGATCGGCATGGCTGCTCTAAAGCACGTGATCGCATGGGTGATCATGATACTTAGTACGGGCGCCGCTTTGGCCGCGCAGAGCTATCCGGCGAAGCCCGTATGCGTCATCTTCCCGTTTGCGCCCGGCATAAGTCTTAACACCCAACTGCGCCTGGCTGAGACCTGATAATAGGGTTGTTGCAAAAATTCCAACGATTAAGAAAAAGCCTCAGCTCGATTCATCTCTCCTGCTTGGCATTGTTTGCGGCATCAGCCTAAATAAACGCGAGCACCTGTGAAGCTTGGCGAAGATCCCTCGTATTACACAGCGGCTTATCCAAGCGCCAGATTCGTTTTTCAGATTCTGCGAAGTTCCGCTTCTGGCCCGGGAGCAGCACCTCCGTAACCGAATTCGCAGGCAAGCTCACGGCAGCGCACGGAAGCCTTCCGCCCACGCGGTATCGATGCGTCCAAGAGCCGAGCCGTCGCGCACATGTTCGGTGCGTGTACTATGCGGGAAATGCCGTCGCTGCTGGCACCATCTCATCCGTCTCTCTATGGGAGCGCACATGAAGCCACTGAAGCGGGTCGTTATTGCAGCACTATTGCTTGGCGCTGCCGCGCAAGTCTCGGCGCAATTGCCGCCGGGATTTCCATCGCGTCCGGTACGTTTCGTAGTCGGGTTCCCGCCCGGCGGCACGAACGACATCATCGCCCGGCTGCTCGCGCAGAAGCTCACCGAGCAAAGTGGCGTCTCCTACGTAGTCGAGAATCGACCGGGCGCCAATACCGCCATCGCGTCGGAAGCGTTCGTGCGCTCCGCGCCGGACGGCTATACGATCATGCAGGTCGCGCCCGGTCACGCTACCAACCCGGCGATGCTCAAGCTGAACTTCGACCCGATCAAAGACTTTCAATTCATCACCGTCGCGGCGGAGTCGCAGAATCTCCTGGTGCTGCATCCTTCGTTTCCGCCGAGAAGCGTCAATGAGCTGATCGCCATTTCGAAGAAGCGCCCAGGTGACATCAACTACGGTTCCTCCGGGATCGGCACCACCGTGCATCTTTCCGCGGAGCTGTTCCAATACATGACCGGCGTGAAGTGGGTGCATATCCCGTACAAGGGTGCAGGACCGGCGATGATCGAGTTCTTCTCCGGAACCTTCGTACTCTATTTCGGAAATCTGCCGAGCGTGATCCAGTATGCGCGCTCGGGCAAGCTGCGCGGCATCGCGGTGACAGGCGCGAAACGCGCGAGCGCGGCACCCGAATACCCGACGGTCGCCGAGAGCGGCATACCGGGATTCGAGGTCACGACCTGGTACGGCTTTGCAGCACAGGCCAAAGCGCCGCGCGCGATCGTCGACTATTTTCATGGCGAGATCGTCAAGGCATTGAATGCCCCGGATATGAAAGAGAAGCTCGTCAACCAAGGGGCGGATCCCGTGGGCAACACGCCGGAGGAGGCAACAGCGCACGTCGTCAACGAGATCGCGAAGTG
>JAQGNH010000045.1 GCA_028291945.1 Betaproteobacteria bacterium | reverse complement strand
GTCGGACGTCATAATTTCGCGCCGCGCATCACGTGCACGCTGCACGACGGTCGCCGCATCGTCGGCGAGTACCACGGCCGCGAGCTCATGTGGGATTTCGACAGGGACGCACGCGAGCTTCGACGCTTCATCCCGGGCCTGCCGGTCCCGCCGTCGCAATACGATCGTCTCGTGTCAGCGATCGCCACGCTTGAGAGTGCGACGAACGTGGATGAGATCGTCGGCCTGACTCTGCCGGCGCGCTAAGGTCGAGACTGATGCTTCGCGATCAGTTCGCAAGCGGGATTTTCGCCGGTCCAGGGAGCTGCCGATCGAGCTCGACAGCGAGCACGCGCGCCTGCGCGCCGTGCTGAGCGAGCTCGGCATGGCCAAGTGACGAGCAGTGCGCTGGGCTGGAAGCTGCTTGCGAGATCATTCCATCTTCACGCCGGATTCCTTGACCACCTTGGCCCAGCCCGCAACCTCCGTCTTCAGCATTGCGCTTGCTTCCTCCGGTGTGGTGCTCTTCTCCGCGACGCCGGCCGCGGCGAGCTTCTCTTTGACGTCCGGACTCGCGAGCGCCTTTGCCATTTCGCGGTTCAATGCAGCGACGACCGTGCTGGGCGTAGCAGCCGGCGCGAGGACGTAGAAAGAGGCACTGACATCGAGTGTGGGAAAACCTGCCTCGGCCATCGTCGGCACGTCGGGCAGCACCGCTGCGCGTTGCTTGCCGGCGACCCCCAGAACCTTCACCCTGCCGGCTTTGGCGAGAGGAACTGCGCTTGCCATGGTCGTGAACCAGATCTCCACCCGATTCGCGAGCACGTCGGGGACCGCGTCGGGCGTGCTCTTATAGTTGATGAGGGTGATGTCTATTCCTCCCGCGGTTTTGAGCATCTCGCCGAGGAAGTGCGGTAAGGAGCCAAACGTGCCGGCATAGTTGACTTTGCCCGGCATCGATTTGGCGAACGCAACCAGCTCCTTTATGGATTTCGCGGGCGAGGCGTTGGGCACAGCCAGAACATAAGGCAACGTTCCCGGAACGATCACGGGCGCGAAGTCCTTCAGGATGTCGTAGTTCACCTTGCTGATGAACTGGTTGAGGATCTGGCTGGTGCTCGCGATCAGGATGGTATGGCCGTCGGGCGCGGCTTTGGCCGTCAGGTCGGTGCCGATGGCGCCGGCTGCGCCGGGCCGGTTGTCGACAACGATCGGCTGAGCCCAGTTTTCGGTCACCTTGTTCGAGATGAGGCGGGCGATCACGTCGTTGCCGGTGCCAGGTCCGTACGGGACGATGAAAGCGATCGGTTTGGTTGGAAAAACCTGGCCGAGCGCAGGTCCCGCCGCGAAGCCGAAGGCGGCCGTCGGCAACAGCACCGAAAGGGCAAAGCGAGTGATCCACGTCTTTTTCATGGGACTCCTCGATTCAGTTGAGATCAGAACGAACAGACGCCGTCAGCGTATCCATAATGCAGCACTTGGTATTATCTCGCAGGAGAAATCATGTCGAAGCTCCCGAGCGCAGCGATACGGCTTTTAGGTTGCTCTCTGGCGTGCACAGCAGCGCTCTTCGCCGGAATGGCTGCGGCCGAATATCCGGAGAAACCGATCCGCATCGTGACGCCTTTCCCCGCGGGAAGCGTCGCCGACGTCGTTGCGCGGCCGATCGCCACCCATCTCTCCGAGACTTGGGGCCAGCCGGTGGTGGTTGACAATCGAGGCGGCGCAGGCGGGACCATCGCTGCTGAGATCGTTGCGAAATCACTGCCGGACGGCCATACCCTGCTGATTGGCGCAAACGGCCCGAATGCCGTCAACCCGAGCCTCATCAAGAACCTGCCGTATGACAGCCAGCGTGCCTTCGCAGGCATCACCATCGCTGCCACCACGAACTTCCTGCTGACGGTGCCTTCGTCCATGCCGGTGAAATCGGTGCGTGAGCTCATCGACGTTGCCGGGTCGAAACCGGGACAACTCCGCTACGCTACGCCGGGCATCGGCAGCACGCCGCACCTCGCCGGAGAATTGTTCAAGTCCCTGGCCCGCGTTGACATGGTGCACGTGCCCTACAAGGGCAGCACGCAATACGTGGTGGACCTGGTTGCCGGACGCATCGATGTCTGCATCTGCGGTGCCGGGCCACTACTGCCGCACATCAAGGCGGGCCGGCTGCGCCTGCTCGCAGTCAGCGCCGGCACACGCGATCCCACCCTTCCCGGCGTGCCCACCATCAGCGAGGAAGGCGTGCCTGGCTTCGATGTTGTGGGCTGGTTCGGGCTCCTCGCTCCGGCCCGCACCCCCGCACCGGTTGTCCGAAAGCTGCACGCGGAAGTCGTGCGCATCCTGGCTCAGGCGTCTGTGAAGGCCATCTACCTGAACGCCGGCCTGGAAACCGTTTCCAGCAGCAGCCCGGCCGAATTCAGCGAGTTCATACGAAGGGAACGCGACAAGTGGGCGAAGGTCATCAAAGCGGCAAATATCCGCATCGAATGAGCGCTCACCGGGGGGGTATGGTCGCCATCATGACTTAGCCTTCACCCTCAACGAGTGCGGTCATGGCCGGCCCCGCTCCCTTGTAGGGAACGTGCACGCCTTCCGCGGCCGTTGGCGCCGCGTTGTGCTGGCCGCCGGTTATGTCTTCTCCTGCTCGTACACCTTCGAGACAAACCCGCGCAGGCGTCCGAAACGCCGCTCCGCGCCGCGCTGCTCTCTGTGTTCCAGGTATGCGTCCGACGAGCACACATCTGCATGGTCGACATCGATCAGGGCAACAAATTTGTTCGCCTCACCCACCGGATCGAACCGTCGCACCAGTCGAACGCCGTCTACCTTTCGTAGCGCGGGTGCATAGACGCCGTCGAACCAGCGTGCGAGGTCCGCCACCGTTTGTTCCGAACCCTCGCCGGCCAGTGCAAGGACGTAACGAGTGCGGCCTATCGCGTCTGCTGCTATCGGCTGCACGGCCGTACAGGTGTAGCGGGCGGGCGAAACGCGCTCCAGCATTCGAATCGACCAGGTGGTGCGCCCCTCCTTGCGGAGCCGCACGTATTCGGGTTTTTCCAGCACAGCAAGCGAGGTGAGCTCGTATATCCCCAGATACCGCGGCTGACCCTGGTCCATCGAGTCCATGCGGCGGATCGAAACGAATCCCTCGATCCCCTGACGCTCCGGAATGTGCTCCCTCCCGTACCAGTCGCGAAACTCTTCGTCATGCTGCGGCGGCACTGTCTGAAAAACCAGCAGGAGCCCTGTCGCGGTAAGCGTGCTGCTATTCGTCATCTTGCTCTTCCTCGATAAAGACACTCTCTGCACGTGACGGCACCTGCGTTGCGCACGCGGGTGCGCGAGGCGATGCGATGGGACGCGTCGCGCTCAGGCCAAAGGTGACAGGCGGTAGACACGTGCCGCCGTGTCGTGGAACAGCGCCGATTTTTCATCTGCGCTATAGGACCGGGCGAGGCGCTTGAACACGTTCCATAGCACGCGATAACTGCAGGACTGCTTGTCGGGCGGGAAATCGCTTTCGAACATGCAGCGCTGCGGACCGAACGCGTCGATACAGGTCTCGACATAGGGTCGCCACACGGCCGCGAGATCCTCGGAAGACGGCGGCTCGTCGCGCAAGGCGGCGTCGAATCCGGCTCTCAGCATCGCGAGCCCGCCGACCTTGACGACGACGTTCGCACACTCTGCAAGCTTTCGCATATGCTCGCGCCAGAACGGAAACTCCTCGGCCAGCCGCCCCTCGTGCCCACCGACCCCCACGATGCCGCCGAGGTGGTTGAGAACGATCGTCGTTTCGGGGAACGCGCGAGCCAGGTCGATCAGGTCGCCGAGCTGCATAAAGAACTGCCAGGCATCGTAGGTGAGCTTCATCGGCGCGAGCGTTGCAAAGCCGGCGCGGAATCGACGATCGAGCAGAAGATCTTTCGGGTTCTGCTTGTCCCAATGGAGGCTCTCGTCGCGCGCCGCCTGATTGCGAATGCCGCGGAAGCGTCCTCCGCCCGCCGCAATGTGTGCTTCGAGAACCTCCTGCACCGCTTCGCCGAGCGTGAGATCGGCAAAGCCGACGATGCCCGCGCAGACGGCGGTGTTCCCATACAGACCGCTCGCGCTCATTGCGGCCATACCATTGGCGAACTCGGTTTCGCCGACCGGGCGCACGGCCTGCGGCCCGCTCGCCTTGTACATCGCTCCGCATTCGACGAACACTGTGGCGCGCGCATTGTGGCCGGAGCTCGCGTCCTCCAGAAACTCGTCGAGCAGATAACGCTGCCCGGGGCGTATCCAAAGATGATGATGTGGATCGATGATGGGCAGGCCAGGCTCGAGGGTCTCTTCCTCGCGAAGTCCATGCCACGCGCGCAGCTCGGCCACGCTGCGCGGATTCCGCGCCAATTCCGTGACGGTGCTTCGACGCGGCTTCGTCTCTGAAGATGTGTCCATTGCGCTTTGCTTCGGCAGGAAGCTCTCTGCTACTCGATCTTGATTCCGGTCCACTGCGTCAACTTCGCGAACTTCTGATGCTCGCTTTTCAGGAACGCTGCGGCCTGTTCGGGCGTGCTGCCGATCACATCGATGCCGAGTGCTTTCAATTTAGCCTGCACCTGAGGCTGGTTGAGCACCTTGGTGATCTCCTGATTCAGGCGCGTGACGATGTCCTGCGGCATCTTCGCCTGTCCGGTCACCAGATACCACGCGGTCATCGAATAGCCTTTGACGCCGGCTTCGTCCACTGTGGGAATATCGGGCGCAAGCGCCGAGCGTTTCGCACCAGTCTGTGCGAGCGCTTTTACTCGCTTCGCCATCACGTGTGGCAAGCTCTCCGTTATCGGCAGCACCACGACCTCGACATGTCCGCCGATGACATCTGCGAACATCTGCATGCCGCCCTTGTACGGCACATTCGGCATGTCGATGTTCGCCATCATGCGAAACATGTCGCTCGCAAACTGCGACGAACCACCGCTCAGAACAGCGGATCGGACGGAGCCGGGTTTCGCCCTGGCAAGTTTTATTAGCTCCGAAATCGAATTCGCGGGTACGGAAGGGTGCGCCATGATGAACAAGGGCGCTTCACCGACCAGCGAGATCGCCACCAGATCGTCGATCTCGTATGGAACCTTGCGGTAGAGTGAAGGGTTGCTCGCGACGCCGACGCCGCTGAAAAGAATCGTGTGACCGTTCGGCGGCGCTTTCACGAGCGCTTCGATCGCCAGATTGCCGCCCGCACCCGGTCGCGGTTCGACCACGAACGGCTGTCCTGTCGCCTCCGAGAGGCCTTGACCGACCAGGCGCGCGAGTAGGTCGAGGCTTCCGCCGGCCGCGGATGCAACGAGTATCCGTACCGGGCCGGTCGGATAGGTTTGGGCGAGCACGCCCGCAGCACAAAAGAGCATTACAGGAAACGCGGCAACGCGGAGCAACGCAATCCTCGTTCTCATCGGCTTCCCTATCATTCGTCGAAGACCCACGTACTCGCTACATACAACCGACGGGGAGCAGTGGCTCCGTGCGCTTCGAGGGCAAATCCGTGTCGAACGCGTTGATGACCATTGCAAACATGCTGTAGTTGCCGAACATCAGGGCGAGCTCGATCACACCTTGTTTACCGAACTGCTCGAGCGCAGCCTGCCATGAGCCGCGGCTGACCTGATGCGTGCGCAAGAGCTCCCGACCATACTGCACCACGACCTTTTCATCGGGCGCGAGATCCGGGAGCTCCTGATCGTCTCGCAAGGCGTCCACGACCTCATTCGGAACACCCGCGTTGCGCGCTGACGGCGAGTGAGAATTCCAGATGTGCTGGCAGTCGAGCTCACGCGCGGTGACCAGCATTGCGAGCTCTTGCACTTTCTTGGGCAATGAAGATTCTTTTCGAAGGTAGCTGTTTAGCCCGAACGCCCAGTGATATGCCTTCGGCACATGGATCAGCACCGAGCCGGGCCCATGCTGGGGAACCGCGCCGAGCTCTCTCGTGATCTCATCGAAAGTGTCACCCTGGTCTCGAGGCACGGTGTCGCGCGTTGCAGGAGAGAGTCGAGCCATGCTTTTGTCCTATTGTGTGTGTAAACCCAGGAGCAGAAGATTCTATCAGCGGCCGGATAACGCCTCGCACGACGCCCTGTTCAGGCCAGTGCCTGCGTTGGGCCCGTTCGCGTAGGGACCGATACAAGCCTACTGATCGGCGCGTTAGGGCATGCCGGTGTGCGCGGCATCGTCTTTGCCGCTGCTAGCGCGGGAATGCTCTCGGATCGAGAGAAGGGCGCGGTAACGGCCTCGCCCGATACGATTTTCGTTCGCCCGAGTCGCGTGCCCAATGGGCGAGTGATAACCCACAAAGCACATGACGACCCCGGCATCATTCCAGCGGATAATCTGAGCCCTCAGAAGGCCCGCATACGCCTCATGGGGGTCACGCCTCGTGGGGGTCAGGTCCGGATTATCACGGAGTGGACTTGGTTTATCCTACACCAACCTCAAGGCGTCTCCTTGCAAGGCTGACCTCGAAATAATGATGCTATGAATCCGGATCTCGCCGCAGCGTGTGAGGTCAGATGTACGCGGTGTCAAAACGGCGGCGCCTAACGAGAATTAGCGCTAGCAACGCGACACCTAAGCATGAGAGCGTTCCCGGGGATGGCACGGACTGCGGCGACAGAGTCCATCTTGCCCACACGTCGAACACACTATTCTGCGAATCCGTTATAGGGAAGCCGAGGCCGAGAGATAACCCGTCGATTGCCTCAACCTCAGCGTTATAGGCGCCCACGATCCCTACGAACCCAGGGCCCACCGGAAACCCATAGCCGGTCATAACATTGCACACATCACCGATCACGGAAACACAACCAAAGGTGAGTTCGGGCTGGGAATCGAAATTACCGTTTGAACCATCGATAAAAACTTGCTGTAGCAGTGCCAGGGATGCAGCCATCGCGTCGGCTTGGCTGTGGAAGGTGAAATCGGCTAGCTCATCGCAACCATTGAACACCGCATTGCACGTTCCGTCGACAAATTGAACATCGTATGGAGAACCGTTGACATTCACGCCCTTTGCGCCCGTCAGTAAGCCGCTGGACACCTGCAAAATCGGCGCGGCCTCAGCTGCGGCAGACACTATGAAGAAAACTAGCAAGCACCAGCGAATTGCTCTGAACACTTTCATCTCCTATTCGATTTACAAGGCGTAATTCTGCGCATGCTACGCAGTCTGGACGCCTTCGTTTTAAACATGGTTAATGACCACCACGCCCCGAAGAACTGAATTGCTCCCGTCGATGATTGCAGCAGCGAAGTCTTCAAGGTCGTGACCTTCGTACTGAGTGGCATCGTCATTACCGACGACGCAACAGCGGTGGACAAGCTTGCTGATTTGTCGCAGGGGAGAAGCACCGATCTGCCGGCGAAACGGCGGTCTGCATCGATTATTGCAGTGGTGCGCACTCGCCGAAACGGCTGTAGCGGCACTATATCCTCTCGCACATTCGATTCCGCTCACCGCTTCATCGAAGCGCACCGGACACTAATCGTGGCACGACTCTCGCGCTTGAGTGCGCAAGGCTCATGTAGACCGGACGATCAAGTATGGAGAATCCAGACTCGATCGGACCCGACCCATTTACGCCATCGCTATTCTGAATCCTGAATGGGTCAGATCCGAATTGTCACGGTAATGTGGACCCGACCCGAGCGGGGCTGAAGCTCGACTAAACGAGTCCAGCCACGTAATCGCCGCAGCTTTATCACGCCCAAGTAATCCGACATACTGTGTCGAAGAACAGACGTTCTGTAGAGTAGAACGATGCCCCTGCCACAGTACGAGGTCTACGCGCTTCGCTACGCCCACATGCAGCGGCAGCGAAGCGACAATTTCATCCAGCGCGACCCGCACGACGGGCCGATGCCGCTGGATTTTTTCGTGTGGCTTCTGAAGTCTCGCGACCACGCTGTACTCATCGACACCGGCTTCAACAAGACTCGAGCGGTACCCTGCCTGGTCGAGCGAAACGCCCGAGATCGTGTCGCTGCACGTCGATCCAACCTAATGTGATGAACATCGGATCTCGACTCGCGCTCGCGGCGCTCGCCTGCGCGTGCGTGACATCAGCGGTTTTCGCGCAGAACTATCCGACCGGGCCGATGCGCATCATCTCGCCGTATCCGCCGGGCGGCGGCACCGATGTTCTTGCGAGAGTGATCGGGCAGAAGCTCAATGAAAAGTTCGGGCAGAA
>JAQGNH010000339.1 GCA_028291945.1 Betaproteobacteria bacterium | reverse complement strand
GACCGGTCCGGCTGCAAGACCCTTCAAAGCGCTGCGCTTGTCTTGGAGAGACGGCGTAAAGCGCACCGCGCTGGGGGCGCTGCGTGGAAGCTGCAACACACCAAGCGGCAGCGTCACGATGGCGCGTGCTGCACGGGCATGGAAGGTCTGACCCAGAAACGTGCCTTCCACTTCGACCGAGCGGCGCTTCCATCGCACGTCGCGTACGGTCGTATTGAGCTGTAACGCGACACTTGATCCGCGCAGCTCGGCGGCCAGTGACGACAGCAGTTGACCATAACCGCCGAGCGGCCTGAATTGCGGCGCCTGCACTGAGCTGCCGCCGCTCCATTCTTCTACGATCGCGCGCGCGCTCGCGCGCTTGAGGTCCGCGGCATCGAAGCCTTCCGCAAGTGTGCGTGCGAACCTGCGTGCTTCGACCGACAGGACGCGGTCGAGATGCCGCTCGAGGAAAGTCTCGAAGGGAAGATCCTTGTTGTCGAGCACGCGCGTACGTGCAGTGGCGTGCTGAATCTCCGAGAAGAGATCGCGCGCTCTCTCGAGTTTTCCGTTGTGCACCGTCCAGTGCTCGCCTCCGCTGTCGACAGCAGCCATCGCTGCTTTCGCAAGCAACTGGAAGGTCGAGTGAGCGCGACCGTGTATGAACTCCGCACCGAGCTCGACCGGTACGGGCAAACCGGGCTGGTGATGAGACCAGACGCGTCCACCGAAGTGGAGGCGCGCTTCGAGCAGCAACGCAGAGCAGCGCGCACGGGCAAGTTCCGACGCGGCTACGAGACCGGCGGCGCCGGCCCCTATGATCACAACGTCGTACGACGGTATCGGCATCTTCTATATACACCAGGCTGAGGCATGTCTCGACACACCTCATTCGATGCACGCGCGTGAGGCGTGCTTCGAAGTGTGCGCGGCGATCTATGCTAACGTTGTCTCAAAGAGGAGGATTGTAATGTCGACCACCAAGACACTCACGCTGACTGTTTTCAGCGCAGGCTTCGCCGCGATCATGGGCTTGATGGCTGCCATGAGCGCGTCTGCTCAGAACTATCCTAACCGGCCGATCAGGCTCGTCGTACCGTTTCCACCGGCTGGGAGCAACGACATCGTCGGGCGCACGGTGGCCTCCGCTTTGGGCGATCGCCTGGGCAAGCAAGTCGTGGTCGACAATCGCGCCGGCGGCAATTCGATCATCGGCACTGACATCGTCGCGAACGCACCTCCTGATGGCTACACGCTGCTCGTCATTTCGACTTCCTTCACGACCAACCCCATCATTCACAAATTGCCGTACGATTCCTTGAAGGCATTCTCATGGATCGCTTTTCTGGGATTCGGTCCCAACGTCCTCGCAGTGAACAACGCTTTGCCGGCGACTTCGGTGAAGGAACTCATTGCGCTCGCAAAATCCAAGCCCGGTCAGCTCGTTTACGCATCCACCGGCGTGGGAAGCAACGCGCACTTCGGGACTGAGCTGTTCAAGTACATGACCGGCACGAACATGCTGCACGTTCCCTACAAAGGGGGCGGACCCGCGCTGATCGACACGATTGCCGGACAGGCGCAGCTGTGCCTCTCCTCATTGATCCAGGCGATCGGTCACATACGATCCGGCAAGCTGAGGGCGCTGGCGACCAGCGGAGAGAAGCGCAGCGTCATTCTGCCCGACGTGCCGACGATCGCGGAATCCGGTGTGCCGGGGTACGCCACGGCCAACTGGTGGGGGATAGCTGCGCCCCGCGGCACATCGGAGCAGGTCATTGCGCGGCTCAACAAGGAAATCGATTCCGTTCTCGCGATGCCCGACGTGGAAAAGCGTCTGATCAACGAAGGGGCGGAGCCTTCGGTCAAAACGCCGGAAGAGCTCGGTACGCACGTCACAACCGAGATGGCAAAGTGGGTGAAGATCGCAAAGATCGCGGGCATCCGCGGCGAGTGATTACGTCCGCGCGTGCTGACTGCACACCTCTATTCCGCGCTTCGCGAACGTAACTAAGCTTCCCCGTTTTTTAGCCTGACACCCGCCTGCGGGGGTTAGCGCCCACACATCCGCGGAGTGTGACATTTGTCGCATGCGGGGCCGGTGCACCCCCTTAGTATTCCGCGTTGCCGCTGTCTACCAGCGGCTTCAATCTCAGGGGATCCGATGGCAGGCGTGTATAACTACTGGCTCGTTTTCATTTCACTGCTGGTAGCGATACTCGCATCCTATACGGCCCTGGATCTCGCGTCCCGCATCAGCGCGTCGAAAGGCCCGGCCGCGCGCGCGTGGCTCGTGGGCGGCGCATTCTCGATGGGCACCGGCATCTGGTCGATGCATTTCATCGGGATGCTCGCGTTCAGACTGCCGATCCCCATGGCCTACGATGTGCCGACCACGATCTTTTCGATGTTGATCGCGGTCGTCGTTTCCGGATTTGCGCTCTTCACCGTCAGCCGGGACACGCTCAGCACTCGCAATCTCATAGCCGGAGGCGTGCTGATGGGCCTGGGTATATGCGCGATGCACTATACCGGAATGGCGGCGATGCAAACGCATCCCCCGATCACATACGACGCGGTGCTCTTCGCTGCATCGGTTGCAATTGCGGTCACGGCGTCACATGCAGCTTTGTGGATTGCATTCACCTTGCGGAGCGCTTCGGACTGGGTGCGCTATGCCAAGTTGGGCAGCGCGATCATCATGGGCTTCGCGATCACCGGCATGCACTACACCGGCATGGCGGCCGCGCGCTTCGCACCGGATAGCATCTGTTTGAGCGGGCCTGTCGTCGACAATTCTTGGATGGCTGGAACGCTCGCGGGAACCACGTTCATCATTCTGTGCATAACGCTGGCACTTTCAGTCCTCGACACCCGCATGGCCTCGAAGACCGCGAACATGGCAGACTCGCTGCAGCGGGCGAACGACGAGCTCCAGCGGCTCGCGCTTCACGACCCGCTCACGCAGTTGCCCAACCGTCTTCTGCTCGAGGATCGCATAGACCAGGCGATCGCGCATGCTGAACGCGGCAAATTCAAATGCGCCGTGCTGTTCGTGGACCTAGACCGCTTCAAGATGGTCAACGACTCTCTGGGTCATTTCGCAGGTGACGAGCTCCTGAGGTCGGTCGCAAATCGGCTGCAGACCGTGGTCCGCGGAGAAGATACCGTGTCGCGTCTGGGCGGCGATGAGTTCGTGATCCTGCTGCGAGATGTCACCGGGCCGGACAACGCTACTGAAGTCGCGGACAAGATCCTGCACGCACTGCGCGAGCCCTTCCGGATACACGAGCAAGAGCTTTACATCACCCCCAGCATCGGGATCAGCGTGTCACCTCTGCATGGCGACACATCGCAAATGCTGATCACGCGGGCCGACGCCGCGATGTACAACGCCAAGCAGGCCGGTCGCAACAATTGCCGCATTTACTCGTCCAGCATGAGCACGTTTTTTCCACAGCGCCTGATGCTCGAAAACGATTTGCGGCGCGCTCTGGGCCGGCGCGAGTTGGAGCTTTACTACCAGCCCAAGGTCGACGTGGGAAACAACCGCGTGGTCGGGATGGAAGCACTGATCAGGTGGCGGCACCCTCACAGGGGACTGCTATTACCCGACGAGTTCATTCCACTCGCCGACGACACAGGCCTCATAGTTCCGATCGGCCGCTGGGTCATCACCGAAGCATGTGCGCAGAACAAGGCTTGGCAGTCCGCGGGTCTCCACGAGCTGCGCGTCGCGGTCAATATCTCGAGCGCGCAGTTCAGGCAGAAGGACTTGCTGGATACTGTGGCTCATGCGCTGGCGGCGAGCAGCCTTGCGCCGGAATGCCTCGAGCTGGAAATCGGCGAAAGTGTCGTGATGGCCAATCCATCAGAAGCAATCGTGACGCTCGAGAAGCTGAGCCAGATCGGGGTGCAGATCGCGATAGACGACTTCGGGACCGGGTATTCGAGCGTGAACTACCTCAAACGGTTTCCAATCGACAATCTCAAGATCGACCGTTCGTTCATTCGCGATGTGTCCTCGGACATGGACGATGCCGCAATCGTCCGCGCAACGATAGGTCTCGCTCACAACCTTCGGCTGCGTGTTGTGGCGGAAGGCGTCGAGACCGAGGATCAGCTGCAGTTCTTGCGATCGCTCGGTTGTGATGAGTATCAGGGCTATTACAAGAGCAAGCCGGTTCCGGCGGCCGAGTTCGAGCGCATCCTGCGTGCAGAAAGCGCGGAGCACAAGGTCACACCGCTGAGAATAGTCGCCACGTCGTAGCCACGGCCGCTTCAGGACTTCTCGAGCTTCTTCAGTAACGCTGTCTTCTCGTCGATTGCTTCGGGCATGATGCGCTGCTCAGGGCGCAGGCTGCCAAGAAGGCCGTGCGCCACCGCTTCAGCATCGGCTGTCCCTTTGTCGAGCGCCCTGCCGTAATTTTCGGCGTGGTTGCCGACCATTGGCATTTCGAAGCGCTGGCTCGTTCGGATCGATTACACACTCGATCAGAACAGGGTCCGGGCTCGCAAGCGCATGAGCGAGCTGCGCTCGGCACTCTTGCGGGTCATCGATGCGAACGCCCACGAGACCGCACGCCTCCGCCACACGCGGGAAATCCGCCGAACTAGGATCTTAGCCCAGCGCTTCGAGCTCGGCGCCAGGAGGCGCGAGAGGCAGCAGCTCCTTGAGCAAGCGTGCGACCAGCTCCTGCGCGAGACGAAAAGCCGCCGCGGCGGCCTGCGCATCGTCGTTTTTTGCATGCCTTTCCACGTTCAGCACGCTGTTGAACACCACAGGGGCTTCGAACGCCGCCACAGCACCTTTCAGCGTGTGAGCTTGCACGAAGGTGCGCTTGAGATCGTTCGCGCCCAGAGCTGAGCTGATCGAGGCCAGCAGTTGCGGTGCTGTGCGTATGAAAGCCACTGCGACTTTGCCGAGCAACATCTCATCTCCGGCAAGACGCTCCAGGGTGAGATTCGCGTCGAGCAGACTTTTGCGACGCGCAGCGACGTTCTGTTCAGGCTCCTTCTTCTGGCTGGCGCGCAGGGCCAGCATGTTGGTCGCACGCGGTTGCAGCTGGGCAAAATCGTAAGGTTTCGTCAGCAGATCGTTGACGCCGGCTTTGAGCGCACTGTTGCGCACTTCCGGCTCGTCGCTGGCCGTGACCATCAGCACGGGTGTTTCCGAGCGCCCCGGGAAAGTGCGCAGGCGCCGTGTGAACTCGATTCCGTCGAAGGCCGGCATCAAGTGATCGACGATGATCAGGTCGGGGTCGTTGTGTTTGCACCACGCGAGCCCCAAAGCAGGGTGCGCGAATTCTTTTACCTTGCACTCGGGGAGCTTTTCCGTGAGTTGCTTCAGCATGGTCAAGCTGACGATGTCGTCATCCACGATGATGATGTCCATTTTGGGTTCTCCCCTGCAGCTCTCCAAAGAATGGAGTTTAGGCCGGACCCGGGGAATGTCTTCGCCAACTGCGACACGGTACGGCCCAACACCCCAGCGCCGTGGCGGCGCCAGGTGCGCGAATTGCATGAACTTGGGCACATCGAATGCAGAGACAGCCCGATTCAATGAAACACATCGATGACCGGGACTTCTCCGCCGATAAAGACGGGAACTGGCATTGGCGTTCCTACCGGCCCGCTGGTGCGCAAGCGGAATCGAGAGATTCGTTCGAAAGCCGCACCGATTGCATCGCCGACGCGATGCGCCACGGCTACCTGGCTCGCGAGCCCGGATGCCAGCCCGAGACCCAAGCGACGGAGCTCTATTAAATGCGAACAGTATTTACCGATTACGATGTGTGGTCCTTCAAGAAGGACGACCGCAACCGATGGATGTGGCGGCGGGAGTCACCCGATGCCGAGTTGTTGATCGAGGCACGCTCATCTTTCGACGCGCTCGACGAGTGCATCGAAGATGCCGGCCGGTTCGGCTATACGGGAGCTTTCACTATTCCTGCATGACCCGGTCGCGTGCGCGATGGCGCGCGATCGAAGGTTTGATATTCTCTTCCGCCCGCGTGAGTGGGCCAGGTGCGCCCCGTCAAGCATGCAGGCGCAAGCTTTTCGCGCGCGTCGACTCTCGGGCGCAGCGTTCGTGCCGCGCCCGATTGTCGGGTCAACTTAGTCGGCGATTTCGAGCCGCCGCGGCTGCTTTTCCTGCTGTAGCGGAACGATAATCTCGAGCACCCCGTCCTTCATCTGTGCCTGGGCGTGTTCCACATCGGCGCTGTCGGGAAGAGGAATCGCGCGGTAAAAACTGCCGTAGATGCGCTCGGTGCGCCTGAAGCCTTCGCGTTCTCCTCCTTCTGTGCGCTCGTCACGCCGCTCACCCTCGATCACGAGCATCCCTTCCTGCAGTTGTACCCTGACGTTTTCCTTCGGCACGCCGGGCAAATCTATATCGATGCGAAGCTGATTACCCTCTTCCTGCAGCTCGACATCCGGCACCCACAATGCGGGCGTTCGGGACTGCTGTCCCTGACGTTGGCTCCTCGCCGGTGTCCCATAGAAGAACGTCTCGAACAGCTGATCCATTTCATCGGCGATCTGTTGCAAATTCGATAATGGATCGCGGCTGTAGCGCGTGAGCCCGCCCTGCCGGCGGCTTTGCATCGCTCCGCCTTGCCCCTGAACGGGAACCTGGTCGCCTTGCTGACGTTGACCCTGCGCACGCTGCTGCTGCGGGCTTCCCTGCAGTGTCTCGTTCTGCGCGCCGCTCTGCTGGGTCTGTTGAGCCTGTTGGCCGGGCTCTGGTGTATGGCCTGACGCACCTTCGGTCACATTCTTTGCAGTAGCCATCGTCGTGCTCCTTTCGCAATTGAACTACAAGTACGAAGATGATGACCGCCCCACGCACTTTCAAGGAGAGGCTTTGATCAGCGTGACTTTTATTTGATCGCTGCAATTGCGATCGGCGTGGTATACCCATTGCGTGACAATGCGTGAGCTGTTAAAAATCTCTCTTCCCGCTTAGTACTGCAAGCCGTTCTCGGTGACTGCATCAGCATTGGAGGCCTATCGTGCTGGATTTTCTGGTTGCGGTTGGACAGTTCCTGTGTCTCGTTGGGTTCACACTCGGTTTGCTGCTGGCGATAGCAAAATGGCGTCGTCCGCATCCGAATGCGTCGCGTGAGAATATTGCAGCTGACGGTATCGACAACGCTGCTCGCTCTTCAGTCAAGCTCGCAGTCATTCCGCAGACGCCTCACGCAACGATGAGAGTAATACCCATTGAAACCAGTCGTTTGATGAAGGGTCAGAAATCGGCTGCGTCAGCAAAGGCCGTGCTCGATCAACGGAAACCATCGCGGCGCAGGTCGATTTCAAACGTAAGCGATCCTGAACGCGGCGAACGCGCCGTGCTCCTGATGAAGCACGCGAGGAAACGCCGGCGACCGGACGGACCGCGGGTCGTTTAAACCATCGTCGCGCGCGGCAGCTCGCCCTCATCCCTGAGCGCACGCAGAGATCTGCGCCACGCCTCGAGTGTCAGATCGACATCCGCCTGCGTATGCGCCGCAGACACGATCCCCCCGCGCCAGCCTTTCAGGTCTACGCCGTTGACGAGCATTGCAAGGCGCAACTTGGCAAGCGCGCTTTCATTCTTCCCCTTGAACGACTCGATCCTGAGCGTGCTCGCATCGAATGCCGTCGGACGCAGCGAGGTGCGGGCAGGATTGGTATAGATGTGGAAAAAAGAGTGCTCGCCGTAAATGGCCCACGGCACGCCTTCTTCTTCTAGCACTTCATTCATGCCGTCCCTCAGCGCTGCTGCGGTCGCCGATGCCTTCATGCACGCGTCCGATGCGCGGATCAGATTAAGCGTCGTGATCCCGGCGGCCGCACTCAATGGGTGCGCATTGTGAGTTCCCTGATGACTGATGCGCTCATGACCGGCCGCGGCCGCCGCTTCGAAATCAAGCCAGTCGAGGATATCTTTGCGTCCGCCGACAGCGCCGCCCGGCATGCCGCCTGCAACGATCTTCGCCATCGTCGTAAGGTCAGGGATCACGCCATACAAACCTTGCGCGCCTCCCGGGGAAACGCGGAAGCCGGTGACGACTTCATCGAATATCAGAAGCACTCCGTGCTTCTGAGTGACCTCGCGTAGAGCGCCTAACACTTCGGGCGATGTCGGAATCGCACCCGAGCTGCTGCCTATGGGCTCGACCATCACTGCGGCCACATCGCGGCCCTTTGCGATCGCCCGCTCTACGCCGCTGACATCATTGGGCGCAATGAGAGTTGTGTTGTCCGCAACCTGCTGGAGCACACCGACGCTGGGCGAGCCATCGAAGTGCTCGGTCACCCCGAAAGCCACCTGATCGTGCCATCCGTGGAAGTGCGTCTGAAACCGTACGATGCGCGACCTGCCGCTGGAGGCCCGCGCGAGGCGCATTGCGAGCTGAGTTGCTTCCGTTCCCGACGACGTGAATCGCACCCGCTCCGCGGACGGCACCATTTCGTGTATACAGCGTGCCCACTCAATCTCGAGCTCGTTCGATGCAGCCAGATGCAGACCCTTGCCGAGCTGCGACTGAATCGCCTGGAGCACGTCCGGGTGCTGATGTCCGAGCAGTAGAGCGCCGTGACCACCGTAATAGTCGACGTATTCGTTGCCGTCTACGTCCCACTTGCGCGATGCGGCCCCGCGGACTGCGTAAATACCGTATGGAAGCGTGCGCCGGGAATCGTGAACGATACCGCTTGGCAGCAAACGGGTTGCTTTCTCGTGGAGCTCGCGCGAGCGCCGCGTCCTTGCGCGGTACTCCGCAAGGATCCGTGATTCACCTGCACCATCAGCCATGATTTCGCTCCTGATTCATGTCACACCAAGCACACCTTTCCGCATACGGAAGAATACCGGCAGTGCTTCCACCTTAATAGGGACAGCAAGCATCGTAGGTTCGTGTCGGTGAAGGTAACACAGCTTACAGCCTCGCCCCGCGCGAAACCAACCAGCGTCGCCGTATAGCTACATGACATAACCATATGACGTCGCACTGAATAATCGATTCAGTACAGCGACTGACGTCCGTCCGGCACGCTTTATGCCAAATGCGAGCCATGAAGCACGAGAATACATTGAGTTCGGTCCAGTGGTTGTTCCGATGTAGCGGCGGAACGTGGACCTGGCGCGTGTGTGCAGCCGACGGCTCTATTCTTGCTCGTTCCAAGGATCAGTTCGCATCGTTGATGGAAGCAATTCATGACGCTCAACGAAATGGTTTTTCGATCGACCTACGATTGCGTAGCGCACCGCTTTAGCGAACGTAGCGCAATCGACAAGGAGCGCAACAGGATTGCGTGCGTGCCTGAAAGGCTTAGGTGCGACAAAGGGCGCCTCAACGCAGCCCGTCAGTCGTTCTCGCTGCCGCTGGCGCAGTGACAACTACGGATTGGGTGTGAGCAGCCCCATGGGCTGGGAAATTGCGGCAATATGGATGGATGATGCCGATCCTGCCTGGTACTGGACCTGGCGGCGCGTCGAGGACGATAGCGGCCGCGTGGTCGAAGAGTCCCTGGCATTCAGTCGGTTCGAGCACTGCATCGACGACGCCCAAGCGCACGGCCTCGAACGTGCGGACTGTGTAGTCGGCGCACACGACTGCTGATGGGCAGTCCGTGCGAGTCGGTAGCATGTCCGTGTCAGGGACAGCCCCGTAGAACGCGACTCGGCTCGTCCGGCTCGCGCCGTTCGTAGCTATCCAGCCGATCGACCTGCGCAAACAAGCCTTTCGCGCAAGATCGCTGGCGCGAATCTAACATTTTGATAGATTTGCTTCACAACGGCAGTCAGATTAATGTCATGGGGCAGTCCGGACATTGCGCAGCCCCCTCCGGGACCGTCGATCAGCGAGCGCTTGTAAGCACAGTGAAAGCCTTACGCGTTAAGTTCGACGGCCAGCGCAGTTGAAATGGAGCATCAACCATGCACAACTGGGAATTCTTGCAGAATGCATCGGGCCGGTGGTTCTGGCGCCACACGCCTGCCGCAGGGCCTCAGACGACGAGCACCCGCGATTTCGTTACACGCGCCGAATGCATGGCCGACGCGATCCGCGGAGTGTACAGCGCCTCACGTATCCCCGATCGCAAGCTGCGGGATAGCGACAAGCAATATCCGCGTTAGCCGCGTCGCCGTTTTTCGCGTGCCGGGCGTGCGATGCGACAGCCCGGTTGGCGCGCGAAACGCAGCTCTATCCGCCTCGATGGCCATCGGATCGCGCTTCGCCGCTAGCGATTCTCACAAGCCGTTTTTGATCAGATCGCGTGCAATGAGCATGCGTTGAATTTCCGAAGCACCTTCGCCGATCCTGTAGTGACGCACGTCGCGATAGAAGCGCTCGACCGAATAGCTTTTGACGATGCCCATTCCGCCGTGTATCTGCACCGCGCGATCGGCGACACGGCCGACCATCTCCGAGCAGTACAGCTTGCACATGCTTGCGCCCGTCCCGATGTCCTTGCCCTCGTCGATTTGCCGCAGCGTCTCGTACGTAAGTGCACGCGCGGTCGCGAGCTCCACTGCAGAGTCCGCGAGCATCCACTGTATTGCCTGGCGTTCGGCGAGCGGCTTGCCAAATGTGACGCGCGACTTCGAGTGGGCGATCGACATCTCGATAAGCCGGTCCGCCATGCCGATACACGAACATGAAATCCCCATTCGTCCGTCGTTCAGCGATTCTTTCGCGAGGTCGAAACCCTGTCCCACGTTGCCGACGACCGATCCGTCCGGCACGAAACAATTTTCAAACGTGAGCTCCGACAGCTTTACCACGGCGGAGCCCATCGTCGTATCGACGCGGGTGATCTGAAAGCCGAGTGTCCCGCGATCGACGAGAAACGCGCTGACACCGCCGCGCGTGCGCTTCTCCGGATCCGTAATCGCCATCACCATCAGAAAGTCGGCGGCATCCGCGCTCGTAATGTAGTGCTTGCGGCCGTTGATGAGCCAGCCGCCTCGTGTCTTCTCAGCGCGAGTTTTCATGGCCGAGTTGTCTGATCCTGCTTCCGGCTCGGTCAACGCGAATGCGGTGCGCAACGTGCCCGCCATCAACCCCGGAAGATATTTCCTTCGCTGCTCATCAGTGCCGTGCTTCGCGATCGCGATCGGCGTGAGGCCGCCGCCAGCGCCGGCAATCAACGCGAAGATACGATGCGACCGGCTGAATTCCTCAAGCATGAGGCAATAGGGGAACAATCCCATGCCCGCCCCGCCCACGCCCTCCGGCAGCCGCATGGACAGGTATCCTTGCTCCGCCAGCAGCGGCAGCGTCGCTGCTGGCAGCTCGCCCGTGGCATCGACGATTTTCGCCAACGGCTCCAGCTCGCGATCAGTAAACTTGCGCAATGCTGCGCGCATCTGCTCGAGCTCGTGCGGCAGTTCGATGTGCACCGGCAATCTCCCGTTAGTACCTGCGTAGTTTAACGACTCGAGGGGCGTCATGATGGCAACGTGTATCGGGCTCGCGGGACTGCTGATCGTGATGAGCCCGCACGTGTTTGCACAAAGCACTTACCCGACTAAGCCCATCCGTTGGGTCGTGCCGTTTGCACCGGGCGGCGGAACGGACATGATTGCCCGCCCCATCGCTCAGAAGCTCAGCGAACGGCTCGGTCAGCCGATCCTGTACGAAAATCGCGGTGGCGGCGGCGGTCTGATCGCTGGTGAAATCGTGGCGCGAGCAACGCCGGACGGCTACACGCTGCTCATCCCGACCGCGGCGGTGATGGCCGTGAACGTGAGCCTCTATCCGAAAATGCCATTCGATCCCGCGAAGGATTTCGTGCCCATCACGAAGATGGCGAACGTGCCCAACATGCTCGCCGCGCATCCGTCATTTCCGCCTCGCAGCATTTCGGAACTGGTCGCCTACGCGAAAACGAACCCCAGAAAAGTGAACTGGGGATCTTCCGGTAACGGTGCGGGCGGTCATCTCGGCATGGAAATGTTCAGACTGATGGCCGGCATCCAGGTGGTACACGTGCCGTACAAAGGCGCGGGTCCCGCCAACGTCGGTTTGCTCGGCGGTGAGGTCGATCTGCTGTTCGCGAATCCCAGCGTCTTTCTGCCCCACATCAAGGCTGGGCGTTTACGTGCAATCGGCATCGGCAGCCTCAAGCGGCTGTCATCTCTGCCGGATCTCCCGACGTTCGACGAGTCCGGCTACCCGGGTTTCGAAGCAGGCTCGTGGTATGGCATGGTCGCGCCGGCAGGGACATCGCCCGCAATCGTCGCGCGGCTGCACAACGAGGCGGTGACAGTGCTTGCTCTACCCGAAATTCTCGCGCAGTTCGCCATTGAGGGGGCGCAGGCCGTTGGCAATACACCGCCGCTTTTCAGGCAGGAGATCCGCGATGACACCGTCAAATGGGCGAAAGTGATCAGGGAAGCACAAATCAAACTGTGAGCGACTCATAGCGCCGCGTCCCGAGCACCGAGGCGGCGGCCCCCGTTATCGGCAGGCTCCGAGTTTGCTTCTCGGGCTGATCGGTGACAGCATAGAACATGCCGCTATGACAACAGCAATGCCAACACCTGCGTCGAAACGACGGCGGCTCTACAGATCTTTGGATTTTTGGGCGGCACGACCGTACCTGGCGCTGCTCGCGCTTGGCGCCTTCGCCCTTGCACCGGCACCTGGGGTTCACGCGCGCGAGCCCGGGCTCGTCGAGACGTCTGCCGCACTGGAGCTTAAATCAGCGCCCGCATCACGCCTGGTGGACACGCCGGCACTCGTTCTCGCGCCGGGACTCGAGGCATCGCAGCGCTATTACGACGATATTCCTTCGTCATGGGTCGCTGCGCAGTCCGGCAAGGCAGCCAGTGCTGCGGGCACCGCCGCCACCCCGCAGCGCGACTGGTGGTCGGACATGGCGATCCGCGGCAGCTACGCGATTCCTGCCGCTGAAATTCTCGGTTTTCAGTTCCTTCTCAACCGATTCGACAAAGCCTTCGTTGGTCCCGAGTTCAACGTCAGTGCCTCCTCGATTCGCCGCAATCTGCGTAGCAAATGGGTCGTGGACAACGACCCTTACCAGGTGAACCAATTGGGACACCCCTACGCGGGCTCGATATACCACGGCCTCGCGCGTTCGGCGGGTCTGAATTACTGGGAATCGCTTGGGTATGCTTTTGCCGGCAGCTTCGTTTGGGAAATTGCGGGGGAAACCACCACACCCTCGAAGAACGATCAAATCATGACTGGCATTGGTGGATCGTTCCTCGGCGAAGCGCTTTTTCGCATGGCGAGTCTCGTGCTCGAGCAAGGCGGGGGATTGTCGCCACAATGGCGTGAGGTCGCTGCGGCGGCGATTTCCCCGCCGACGGGTTTGAACCGCCTCGCTTTTGGCGATCGCTTCGCAGCCATCTACTCGAGCCGGAACGCGGAATACTATAGCCGCCTCGCGGTGGGTGTCAGCAGCACGACCCAGAATGCCCCGGGAACTGCAACCAAGCTGAAGCGCAACGAGGGTCTCATCGACTTCGCTCTCGATTACGGGCTACCCGGCAAACCTGGGTACACCTATCAACGTCCTTTCGACCACTTCACGTTTCAGGCGACCGCCTCTACCGCGAATGGTTTCGAGAACCTCGTTACTCGCGGTCTGCTCATCGGCACCGATTACGAGCTGGGATCGAGTTATCGTGGCGTGTGGGGTGTTTACGGGGGCTTTGATTATTTCGCGCCCCAATTATTCCGAATATCGAGCACCTCGCTTTCAATCGGCACGACCGGAGAATGGCGACCTTCGCCGGCGTTTGCAATGCAAGGTACGATCGGAACGGGCTTCGGGTATGCCGGCGTCGGAACGATTAACGGCACGCGCGATACCGACTACCACTACGGCATTGCACCGCAGGCCCTTCTCTCGCTGCGAGCGATATTCAGCGACAGGGCATCATTCGATTGGACTGCGCGTGAATATTTCGTGAGCAACGTTGCCTCGGACAGCTTCGGGCGCGGCGGCCACGACAACATCATCCGCGGCGATGCATCGTTTACCGTTCGGGTCCATAAACAGCACGCGATCGCGGTCAAGTATTTATGGAACCGCCGCGATGCCAACTATCCGGTGCTCGGCGACAGGTCGCAGACCCGGGCGACCGTCGGGATTTTCTATACGCTGCTCGGTCACGATCGATTCGGGTCAACCGATTGGCGCTAGCGCATCGCGGCGAGGCTTCAGGTTGCGCAGTCGAGCTTGAGTGATTCGATCCGGCCAGTGAAGCCGAGTTTCTTGATCAGACCGGGCTCCTTGCTGTTGGGTCCGAAGGTGACTGCCTTGTCCTTGAACATGCTGCGCTCGTAGACGGTAAGCGTCGCACGCGGCCCCACCACCAGACTGTCGATGTTACGCTTCAGTTGCCGGCCGGCGGAATTGTCTGTGCTGACGAGCTGCATGGGACCGACGATCGTGAATACGTCGCCCTTGAAGTTACGCTCGTCATAAAGCTGAGCCCAACACCCGTTCTTCAGCGCAGGTGCTGAAATCTCGACCGGCACCATCATGATGACCGGCGCGGGTTGATTATCGGCTGCAGGGACCTTGCTTGGGGTGTCCGCCGCGTAGGCTGCAGTAGCGCTCGCGGCCAGCGAACCTATGACAAAGGCAAGTATTCGTGTTGCACGCATAATCGTCTCCAGTTTTTGTGATGACTTGCCGTAGTGAGCAATTCACATGCCTCGGCGCTCGGCTCCTGTGAAAAGGCTGACGCTTTCAAGACCATCATTGATGGCGAGACGCATCGTGCCCAATGATCGAACCTTTGATGGCACAGCGCAGCAAAACACCGTGATGTCGACGGGCGCTACTGCATGCTCAATGCGACGCGTCGGCGAATAGCGCGCGAAGCGTGGGCTCCCATGCATCCCTGGGCAGATCGCTCCGCCAGGCTCTTCTTGCGGATCCACCCGCCATGAATCGGGTGCTCTGTAAAATGCCGTTGTCGCTGTCAGTTCCGCGCTGATGCAACCGATCGTGCCGAGCTGGCCTTGCTTCACCCGCTGCCGCAGCTCACGTATCGATGGATGGAATCGGCGATTGAAACCGACACCGAGCGCGACACCGGCTTCTCGTGTCGCCCGAATGGCCGCTTCGACGCCGCGGCGTTCGAGCGCTACCGGTTTCTCCGTAAAGACGTGCTTGCCCGCGCGCGCCGCCGCTTTGATCTGCTCTTCGTGCTGGCTGTGTGGCGTTGCGAGCACCACGGCATCGACCGCCGTATCCGCCAGCAACTCATCGAAACTCTGAGCCAGGCGGATCTCGCGCCCCCGACAGAACGTCTCCACCTTCGCCGACGTGCGGGTGTATGCAACCGTAAATCGGATCTCCTTGGTGCCCTGGACTGAGTTCACGAGCGTCTGGCCCCACGAACCGAGGCCGACAATGGCTGCGCGCAACATAGCGTCTAGTTCCTGAAATGGTCAGCCACGAGTCTATAATTTATCGCCAACCCCGGGAGGTAAACAAATGAGAGCTGCAACGCTCCCCCTTTGCCTTGCGCTGCTCGCCGCATTCGCATGCTCTTCGTCTGCCGTTGCTCAGAAGTATCCTGACAAGAGCATACGCATGGTCGTGGCATTCCCGACTGGAGCGCCGTACATACTCGCACTGCACATTTCAGAAAAACTGCGCGATGCGTGGGGGCAGCCTGTCGTCCCCGACTTTCGCGGCGGCGCTGGTGGCAACCTCGCATCCGAGATCGTGGCCAAAGCGCCTGCCGACGGGTACACGCTTCTACTGACGAGTCCCACGATCGCAATCAGTCCGAGCCTGTTTCCCAAGCTCGGTTACGACACCTTCCGCGACTTCGCTCCGGTGACGCTGCTCGCGACAGTCCCCAACGTCATGATTATCCATCCGTCCGTTCCGGCAAAGAGTCTCGCGCAACTGGTTGCACTGGCCAAAGCTCATCCGGGGAAACTCAATTTCGGTTCGGGTGGCCTCGGCTCGGGCAGTCAGCTCGGAAGCGAGCTTTTCAAAGCACTCAATAAGCTCGATCTGGTGCACGTGCCGTACAAAGGCGCCGCCATAGCCATGACCGCAATGTTGAGCGGTGAAGTGGACATGGTAGTGTCCACCGTTCCCGCTACCATCGGCTATGTGAACGCAGGAAGGCTGAGAGCGCTCGCCGTCCTCGCCCCTGAGCGCATCGCCGCGTTACCCGGCGTGCAGACCACGGCCGAAGCCGGAATGCCCGAGCTCGTCGTGATCACGTGGTACGGCCTCTTTACGCCGGGGGGCGTGAAGCCTGACATCGTCGAGCGCATCAATACGGAAGTGGTGAAACTCATGAACGCCGCCGAGACCAAAAGCAAGCTATCGAAGATTGGCCTCGATGTCACGACGAGCACGCCTGCGGAATTCGCGAAGTACGTGCGCGCCGAAACGGACAAGTGGGCGCGCGTCATCAAGGAAGCAGGCATCCGCGCCGACGGATCTGCGCAGTGAGTCCATGGGTTTGTCTCCCTCGCTTCCTCGTCCCTCGTTCTTCGTCAGTACGTCACCCGTCACTACGTCATTTGGTCACTCCGTCACTTCGTCACCGCATGACCTGTTCCCCGATGCTTCACTGGAGCCCTAGATGGATTTTTCACTGAACGCGGAACAACGCGCCTGGCAGCTGAAAGCGCGCGAGTTCGCGCGCGAAGAAATACGTCCGATAGCGCTCACGCGCGATGCGCTCGAAGGCGGATACGCAACGTGGGACTGGGACATCATCAGAAAAGGGTCGAAGCTTGGCTTCCGCACTCTCGCCGTGCCAAAGGACTGGGGCGGGCCAGGCACCGACTTCGTCACACAGGGTCTCGTCATGGCGGAGCTCGCCAAAGGCGATAGTGCGGTCTCGAAAGCCTTCAGTCAGAACTGGAAGTGGAGTCATCTGATCGCAGAGTTCTGCACGACCGACCAGAAGGAGCGCTTCCTCAAACCGTTTCTTGCAGACGATACCTACGTGATCGGTTCGGCGAGCACCGAGCCCAATGCAGGTTCGGACAACCGGTACCCCCCGACAGATGCGCCGAAGTCCGGTTGGAGGCTCAAAGCCGAGCGCGATGGAGACGAATGGATACTCAACGGTGAGAAAACGTTCATCGCGAATGGCAGCGTCGGTAAGCTTTTCTTCGTCAGCACGCGCACCGATCCGAACGTTCCGATACGCGAGGGCACCACTGTCTTTTTAGTGCCTGCGGGCACGCCAGGCTTCCGCGTCGGCAAGATCTTCAACAAAAGCGGGTGGCGCTTCTATCAGAATGCGGAGCTCGTCTTCGATAATGCGCGAGTCCCTCACGCCAACATCGTCGGCGAAGTGCATGGCGGCGTCAAAGTGCGCAGCGGTGCTGCCGGCGAGTTCGGCGATTTCGAGCTTGCGGCGAATGCGTTGGGCGTATGCGACGCGGCGTGTGAAAGCGCCATGGAATGCGCGAGGACCCGGCGCCGCGGCGGCGCGCTCCTGATCGATCACCAGCTCGTCCAACTTAAGCTGAATGAAATGCACGCCTTGACGCAGGCGCTCCGCTCCTACGTGATGCGCACCGCGTGGGAAATGGACAACAGGTTACAGGGCGTGAACGCGGTGCTCGTGATGAACTATTCGACCACGGTCATACAACGTGTCACGCACCTCAACCTCGATGTGCACACCACTGCAGGCGCTGGGACGATGAATGCGCTTGCCGACAAGCTCGTGCGAGACGGCATCATCTGGACCCATCTGGCGGGCGACACATCACAGCGGCTGAAGGCAATGCGGCGATTTCCAAAGTAAATCGAGGCAATCCGACTACCACTGAAAAACGGCTTTGCACGCGACCGTTCTTTACAGCTTATCGAGAGCACCAACCATCGGGCGTCTCAAGATGGCGCTCTACAAACCGCCGTGCCGATCATGCTGTCGCGGGTGACGAGAGCGGTCAACTCCGCTTCGCTCATGTGCTCCGTTCGGGGCGGCCTCATCGGCAGTACGAGATAGCGCAGGTCGGCCGTCGAATCGTGGACACGCACAGCCACGCGGTCCCACAGCTCGAGCCCGAATTCACGCAGTACCGCCCGCGGCTCGCTCACCACGCGCGCACGATACGCGCGGCTCTTGTACCACGCCGGCGGCAGGCCGAGCAGCATGCGCGGATAACAGGAGCACAGCGTGCACACGACGACGTTGTGCACATCGGGTGTGTTCTCCACGATCACGAGCTGCGTATCGAGGAAGAGCGCGAGCTCAAATCCCATGCTCGTCAGCGCGGACGTCGCATCGCGCAGCAGCAGTTCCCGGAACTTCGGATCGGACCACGCCCGCGCCACGACCCTTGCGCCTCCTTCGGGACTGCGGCTCTCTATATCCTCGATCACCTTGCTCACTTCACCGGCAGTGATGATGCCTTTTTCGATCAACAGCTCGCGCACCGCGATCTCGAGCCTGCGGTAATAGGTGAGCGTGTCGTCGTGATCGGCTTGGGGCGGATGCCGATGCCCCGCGGCATGAGCGTGATGGTGATCGTGAGGTTCGTTCATGGCGTCTTCAGGTGCTCCAGCCAATGTTCATAGATGTCGATATCTATGGTATCGCGCAGTCCACCGTCATAGCGAGCCCACACCTCCGACTGCGCGAACCGCACGCGATAGAGCGCGCGCAGGGGTTCGCCGCTGCGGCCATAGGCACGCTCTTCGGGATTTCTGAAATAACCCACGAAGCGCTCGATGACGCCCGTTTTGCCGCGGATGTAATGCGGCGTGCGGATATGTCCCGGCGGATGGACATCGAGCACTCGTACTCCGTCACCGGCGCGGAAACCCGGTGTCGCGTTCGCCGGAGCGGTCAGGGCTACGTTCACGGCAGCTGATTCTTTCGATGCTCGACCTGCTTGAGCTTCGCCGCCAGTTCTTCGACGCTGAACACGCCTTTCGAGATCAGATTGTTGGAGAGCGCGAGGATGCGCCGCTCGGAATAGGTCAGCGCGTGATAGACCTCCGCACCGAGAGATTCGAGCGCGCGGCGATTTTCGTCGCTCGACTGGATCTGCCTCCGCTTCATGAGCAGCAGCAATGCTTCGACGCGTTTCTCCCACAGCTGGACCTCATGCTGCTCTTTTTCGATGGGACCGGCAGGCGTGCCGCCGAGATCGTGATAACCGTGCATTGGGATTTTCGTTTTCAGGCGAGCGTTTGATCGTAGCGGAGGCGTGCGGACCGGTCAATTTGGCGCGCGCCGCAGCGGCTCGATCGACTCGCGGCGCTTGACCCGCACACCACACGAGGGGCTAGCGCAGCTTCAGCGTCCTCGCCAGCACGTCGGGATCTATAGGCTTTACCAGATGGCAATCGAAACCGGCGTTGAGCGCCTCTTCGCGGTCGACGTCGCGACCATAACCCGTCAACGCGACCAGCGTGACTGCTCTTGCCCAGGCGTCCGTGCGTGCGCGTATGTTGCGTGCGATGTCGTACCCGCTCAGCCCGGGAAGTCCGATATCGATCAGTGCGATGTCCGGTCGCACATCACCGGCACGCTTGAGGCCGTCGGGTCCACTGTCCGCAAAATCCACGCCGTGACCCCACATCGTAAGCAGCATTCCCAAGGATTCTCGAATGTCTGCATTGTCGTCGATGACCAGGACGCGCTTCGTTGAAACGCCCGAGGCGTCGTCTCGAGCGGGCTCATCGGACTCCAGCTTTGCGGGCACTCTGGGAAAGCTCACGGTGAACTGGGCGCCGCGGCCAAGCCCGTCGCTCGCCACGTCTACTTTGCCGCTGTGGAGCTCGACGAGACGCTTCACGATCGTGAGGCCTATGCCCAGACCGCCTTCCGAGCGCGCGAGTGTGTGGGCGTCCTGCGTGAACAGATCGAAGACAGCGTTGATCATGTCAGGCCTGATACCCACGCCGGTGTCCCGAACGCTCACGCGGGCAGCCCCGGCGTCGCTGCGCGCTTCGACCACAATGGTCCCGCCCTCCGCCGTGAACTTCGCTGCGTTGGTCACAAGGTTGCCGATGACCTGCTCGATCCGCACGGGATCGGCGCGTATCCACAGCGGTTCGGATGCCAGCCGCACCTGCATCGTATGCCCGCGTGCCGTCGTAATGGGCAGGCATGCTTCCGTCGCTCCGGCGATCGCCGAATTGAGATCGAGTTGCTGCATCCGCAGCTGAACCTTGCCCAGCTCGAGACGGGACACGTCCAGCAAATCGTCGACGAGGCGCGCCATGTGCATCACCTGGCGGTCGATCAGATCGCGGGTCTTGGTGAAAAGCTCCTCCCGGATGTTGAGCCGCTTCATGATGTAAACGGCGTTTCGCATCGGAGCGAGCGGATTGCGCAGCTCGTGTGCGAGCATGGCGAGGAACTCATCGCGCAGGCGCAGCGCGTTCGAGCGCTGATCGAGCAGATCACGAACCTGGAACTGCCGATGCCGGGCGCGCAGTCCGACCTGCACGGACGAGACCAGGCTTACCGGATTGAGCGGACGCTGGAGTACCGCGAGATTGCCCGACTGCGGAAACACGCGCTCGAGCAGCGCACCGAGCGCAGCGCCCTCGCTCGCGATCAGCACCAAAGGCAGATCCGACCACGCGGGTTGCGCCGCCAGCACTTCGAGAAAGTTGTCGATGTCGGGATGAACCAGCGCTTCTTCGACGAGGACGGCGCAGCCGATTGCGCCAACCGGCAGAAGGCACAGGTCCGCGAGCGTGGGGCAGTGAGACGCGCCCAGCCCCGCCTCGCGCAGGAACGATACGGCAGCTTCCGCATCGGTGGGGTTGGGGGTGACGATGAATGCTGCAGGAGACTCCACGTTACGCGCGTGTCAGCGGGTCACCGCCCATGATTTGCGTGTTCGCGCCGACGAATCTCGGCACGCCTGTAAGCACACCCTCAAAGTCGCTGAGAGGACGGCCGATCTGGATGCCGGAGCGTGACATCAGCATTTCGCGTATCGCGGTCTCATGGGCACCGCTGCGCTTCTTGATGATAGAAATCGCTTTGCGGACTTCACCGCGAGCCTCGAAGAACCGTGTCAGGATGACCGTATCAGCGAGGTAGCTCACGTCGACCGGTGTTCCCATGGCTCCGATCAGTCCCTGCTGCGCGAGCACCATGATCGTGACCACCCCGCGCTGATTGAGAAAGCTCAGGAGCTCGTGTAGATGCAGGCTCAGGAAGTCCTCCTGCGGCATCGCATTCACGTAGCCGTTCAGGCTATCGAGCACGATCATGCGAACGCCGAGTTTCTCCACGCACTCGACGATCTTGTTAGAAAGCTCGCCGGGAGCGATCTCCGCAGGATCGACCTGCTGCACCGTGAGTCTGCCGGACTCCACGTGCCCTTGAAGGTCCAGTCCCAGGTCCCGGGTGCGCTGGTAAAGCGTGTGCAAGCTTTCGTCGAACGCGAAAAGCATGGCTTTGTCTCCGCGCTCAGCGGCCGCATGCACGAACAGGCTTGCAACGGTCGATTTGCCGCTACCGGCCGGCCCCATGAGCAGATTGCTCGTTCCAGCGTCGAGTCCGCCGCCGATGAGCTTATCGAGCTCGCTGTTGCCGCTGAGAGCGGTCGTGCGCGTGAACGTCGCAGGATAGTCGGCAGCGACCAGACGCGGGTACAGCGTAATACCGCCGCGATTGATGACGTAATCGTGATTACCCTCGCGAAAACGCGCGCCCCGCAGTTTCGTGACGCTTAGATAACGTCGGTTGATGCCGAACTTGAGCGGGATAATGCTGAGCGTAAGCATGCCATGCACGATGCTTTGTACCTGGACATCCGGGCCGACGGCGCTGCGGTCATCCAGCAGCAGCACGGTGCAGTCGATGGCCGAAAAGCGCTGCTTGAAGGTAAGAATCTGTCGACGGTAACGCAGCGGATTCTGCGCAAGCAAACGCATTTCAGACAGCGAATCGAGCACGAGGCGTGAGGGCTTCAACTCGGAGATCTGCTCCAGCAAGAGCTTGCTCAGATTGTTGAGCTCGACTTCCGCTGGTTGAAAAAGGGTGTTTTGCGATCTAGTCGTCAGCGCACTTTCGATCTGTGACAGCTCAATAATCGAGATGCCCTCGAGCGTCCACCCATGGGAGTCCGCGACGGAATCGAGCTCAGCCTTCGTTTCCGAAAGCGTCACATACAGGCATCGCTCTCCGCGCCGGACGCCCTCGAGCAGGAACTGCAACGCCAATGTGGTTTTTCCGACGCCCGGATTGCCGTCGACGAGATAAAGACGGCCAGCCGGGAGCCCGCCGTAGAGAATTTCATCCAGACCGGGGACGCCGGTCTGGCTTTGTTCCTGGGTTTTACTCATGAGCGATCCACACCGTTGCGGAATGATTTGCGGCGAGTAGCTCGACGCTACGATCGTCGGCTGGAGGTCATATACAAAAATGGTGCCCGATTTGTCGAGCGTCGATGCAGATGCCGGCTTCGCGCTGGGCAGGCGTGCATCAACGGCGGCTGGCTTACTGTGGCGGCCGTCTACTGGGCTTCCATTTTTGCGACTCTGATGGTCTCGCGCAGTGACTGGTTCGAGCACTGCCGTGAGCCGGCTCAAGTCGGGGTGCGCCGGTCCTTTTCGGTTCGGACGACGTAACCGTGGGTTTTTGCGTCGGCGATGCACTCTTCGAGCGTATTGAACGCACGCTTGGACAGGTTTTCCGGCCCCTTTCCGACCGACACACGCCAGCTCCATGTGCCGTTGTCATTGCGAACGATTTTCCAGCGGTTCCTTTTGTCATGCATACGCGTAATTGATGCGTCCAGTAAGAAATCGTCAGCCTCAGAGCGGCACAGAATATAGGATGTCGCCCGGAAAAACCGTGACCTATCTACTGAAGCCGCATCGCGATCTGGTCCGCGACCTGGACTGTTATCTTATCGGAGTTGATCGGCCCGATCACCTGCAGGCCGAGGGGCAAGCCGGACGGTCCGCGCAGCACCGGGAGGCTCACGCAGGGAACGTGCAGCGCGGTCCACATCCGGTTGAATGCGGAGTCGCCGGGATTCTCGAGCCCACGCGGCGCTTCGCCGGTCGAGCTCGGCTCGATCAGCACGTCGACCGCCTCGAAGACTTCAGCGAGCCGCTCCCGGCACTCGCTGAGTACCGCCTGTGCCGCGAGATAGTCGTACAACCTGATCTTCTCGCCCTGCTCGAAACGCGCCGTGAGCACCTTGCTGATCTGCGCAGGATGGTTGATACGCTCGAAACTGAGGGAGCGGCGCGCCTCGTAGAGGTTGACGCTCGCCTGCGCATCGAGTGCGCGGTCGAAGGGGCCGGACAGGACCACTTCGCGGATGGAACAGCGCGCGTTGCCTAACCGCGCCGCCGTTTCTTCAACGGCGGCCAGGGTGGCCGCTTCCGCAAACTTTCCCGCGGGTGACCGGCACAATCCGATGCGGAGCTGATCCGAGTCACTGTATAGATCGACGCCTTTCCAGCCGATCAACGCGGACGCGATAAGCGCCGCGTCGCCCACCGTCCGCGCCAGCACGCCGACCGTATCGAGTGAGTCGGAAACCGCTTTGACGCCGGCACGATTGATCAGCCGGTACGAAGGCTTGTAGCCCACGACGCCGCAATAGGACGCAGGCCTGATGATCGAGCCGCCCGTCTGCGTTCCGAGCGCAAGCGGGACCATGAAATCCGCCGTGGCCGCTGCGCTGCCGCTCGATGAGCCGCCCGGCGTATGGGCGAGGTTGTGCGGGTTGTGAGTGCGTGCTGGATTGTAGACCGCGAACTCCATCGTCTCCGTCTTGCCCATGATCACGCACCCTGCGTCGCGCAGCATCGCGACGCATGCCGCGTCTTCGCGAGTGCGGTTGCCGCGATATATCGGCGAGGCGTATTCGGTCGGCATGTCGAAGGTATGCATGATGTCTTTCACACCAACCGGGATACCGTGAAGCGGTCCGCGGCGCGCCTCGCGATCGCGCACCCTTGCCTGCTCGAGCACAGCATCGGGATCGATATAGGCCCACGCTTTCACGTCCGCATCGCGTGCCTGTACGCGCTCGAGACACGCTTGCGCCACTTGCACCGCCGTGCAATCGCCGCTCTCGAGCATGGCTGAAAGCACGGTCGCTGACAGCTCGTTCAATTTTTGACGCTTCACTGGGAGGGTCCGCGGTTACCAGGGTTGGGACGGTATGTTGGCCGCGCGCACGACATTCGCCCATTTCTGGATGTCGTTGCGGATGAAGGCCGTGAACTCCTCGGGTGTGTTGCCGACAGGTTCCGCACCCATGGCGACGAGCTTCTCCTGTATGTCGGGCAGACGCAGGATGCGTACGATTTCCGCGTTGAGCTTCATCACGATCTCACGTGGTGTCGCGGCTGGTGCGACGATGCCGACCGAGTTCGTCGCTTCGTATCCCACGACACCGGCTTCGGCCACGGTGGGAATGTCCGGAATGGCACGCGATCGTTCTTTGGTCGACACGGCGATGATGCGCAAGCGACCCGCCTTCGCATGGGGGCCGACGACGGGCATCGGACCGAATAACATTGCGACGTGCCCAGCCACGCCGTCCATCACCGCGGGCGCAGCACCTTTGTATGGGATGTGGGTGATATCGATCCGCGCCATCGTTTTCAACAACTCCATTGCCATGTGCGTTGTCGAGCCGATGCCCGCCGAACTGTAATTCAGCTGCCCCGGCTTTGCCTTCGCCAGCGCGATGACCTCTTTCAGACTCTTGACCGGAACTGACGGGTGCACCACGAGGACATTGGTCGTCGATGTCATCTGCGTGATAGGCGCGAACGCCTGCAAAAAATCGTAAGGCATGTTCTTGTAGATGCTCGGGTGCACGGCGTGGCTGCCGGTGAACATGAGGAGCGTGTAGCCGTCGGGCGGCGATTTTGCTGCGAGCTCGCAGCCGATGATACCTTGCGCGCCGGGACGGTTGTCGATGATCCAGGTGCGGCCCATGTTCTCCTGAAATTTGACGGCGAGAATGCGCGCGACGACATCGGTGGAACCGCCAGGGGGATACGCATCGATCACACGAATCGGCTTGACCGGATAATTTTGCGCACTCGCCTCGAGCGCGCCGAGCGATAGCGAACAGACCAATGTCAGCGCAAAGCTCCACCGGAATGCTTCCTGCATGCATCACCTCGCGTGAGATAAATTTCGCACGCTCGTGAAACCTCGTGCTCGGAATAGCTTAACTGCTTCCGTGCGCGCTCACTCGGTCCGCACGTTTCCTGCCTTGACGACTTTGCGCCAGCGCTCGATATCCTCGCTGATGAGGGTGGCGAAGCGCTCTGGACCGCCGCCTTCGGCTTCGAGGCCGAGTGCCGCAAAGCGCTCCCTGATCTCGGGAGTCTGCAACATCTGTTGCAAATCGCGATTCAGCTTGAGCACCACCGGCCGCGACGTACGCGCGGGTGCGGACACGCCGAACCAAATCTGCACATCGAACCCGGCGAGACCCTGCTCTGCTGTCGTGGGCACGTCCGGATAGAGGGAGAGCCGCTTGTTGCCTGCCACCGCAATCGTTTTCAGTTTGCCCGCCTGAATCAGCGGGTGTGCCGTAACGGGTGTCGTGAATATCAGTGAAACCTGTCCGCCGATGATATCTGCGATCGCGGGGGCGGCGCCCTTGTACGCGACGTGGAGTATCTCCGTGCCGGTCAGCATCTTGAAAAGCTCGAGGGCTAGATGGCTGCTTCCGCCTGCGCCCGAGGAACCGCCTGAAAGCTGTCCCGGCTTGGCTTTCGCCATTGCGATCAACTCTTTCACATTGGCAGCGGGGAAAGATGCGCTCGTCACCAGCATGATTGGTGACCAGCCGAGCAGGATGACGGGCGCGAAATCCTCCGCCTTGTACGGCGTCTTCGTGCGCAGCGCGAAGTTGATCGCGTTTGAGCCCGGATTCGTCATCAGTAGTGTGTAGCCGTCCGGAATCGCCTTGGCGACGATATCAGCGCCGATCAGTCCGCCAGCGCCGCTCCGATTGTCGATCACGACCTGCTGGCCCCAGACCTGGGTGAGCTTTTGCCCCAGCACGCGCGCGACGACGTCGTTCGATGCACCCGGCGGATAGGGCACGACCCAGCGCACGACACGCGTCGGATAATCGGTGGCCGGCTTTACGGCTTGTGCCCATGCGAGGCCATCGTATAGCAGCGAGATAAGCGCCAGCCACGCCATGTGCTGAAACAATGCTTTGCTGTTCATCATTGAGTCCCTAGTTGTTACGGCAGTTCGCGCTCACAGCTACTCACGTGCGACAATGGTTTGTGCACTCTTGCATGTGCCTGTTCCTTTGGGCGGGCGGTAGCCGGTAGAGGGCTCATGCCTTCCGAGCGTGCACATTCGAGTGTGTCATCCCAGCACCACACAGGCGCACGCCTGGAATAAACGGTCGTCGCAACCTGTTTGTGCGGCGGAGCATCAACAACCGAAGAAAGGAATCCAAATGTCCCTTCGCAGAATTCTCGTGGTATCCGCAGCAGCGCTCATCATCACGAGCTCGCACGCTGCCTTCGCAGCAGAGGCGCCCGCCAAAAGGTCCGGAGACATGTTAGTCAACCAGGCCGGCATGACGCTGTACGTATTCGATAAGGACGCACCGGCATCGGGAAAAAGCGTGTGCAACGCGCAGTGCGCCACAAATTGGCCTCCGCTTACGGCGTCCGCCGACGCAAAGGCGACGGGAGAGTGGTCTGTCGTGAGTCGCGATGACGGCACCAAGCAGTGGGCGTACAAAGGGCGACCGCTGTACCAGTGGTCCAAGGATCAAAAACCCGGCGACAAGAGCGGCGACGGCATCGGCGGCATGTGGCACGTAGCCAACGATTAACGCGCCCCGAGCGACGCGTTCTGCGACGAGGGGCGCAGAGCGCGATCCGAAAATGCGTAGCCATTCCCGCTTTGGAGAGGCTCTTCAGAGTTCTTCGATCGTCGGCGGGGACAGCGGCTCCAGCGCGTCGACTTCCTTGATGTGATAACGCTGAAGCGCTACGCGGTGCCGCTGAGCACTTCCCGCGGCGTGAATGGAGACGCCAGGTTCCCGCCGAGGGTGATCTGCCCCGGAAATCCATAATGCAGTAGATACTGCTCGAACATCGTCGCAACCGACTTTGCATCGTCGGATGCTCAGTACACCGCCATTGCGGCACGCTGACTCGCCAGCGGATACACTGAGTCTGTTTTTCTGGCTCGATGCGGCCTCGCCGTCTCCCCGGAAGTTTCCTTTGCTGGTAGGCGCATGACGTTTGGTCTCGCTTTTCTTGTCGCATTCGCAGCGTTTGCAAGCGTGTGCGTGGTCATTGCGCTCGTACTCGGTGTCCCGACCTACAGGCGGCTGCGCGAAATTCGCCGCCGCGAGCGGTTGATCGAAACGCTCGCGGCTCTCGATCAGGTCAAATAGCTCGCAGCTTGTGTTGCGGCGGACAAGGTACCATACTTGCTTGTGCCGTTCTTCGTCGGCCTCGAGTTTTCCGCCGCATACAAACTGTTCAGGCCTCCAACGAGGAACTTTCGATCGCGCCTCGAAATGCTCGATTTTATTTTGCCCGGTCGCTTGCCTCTTTTTGTCGACCGGCGTCCGTTGCCCCTCAGGGGGTCAAAGGCACGTACACTGTGGCACGGGAAACACCGTACGTCGCACGGTCAAGTTCAGGTCGTGGGCGATTTCACTTAAAACACGCAATCTGCCTTTCTGATGCAGTCGCTTACGGATAGTTGGCTGTGCCGGCTCTATAGGCTGCCTATGCACTGGAATATTTATGCAGATCGAAACGGTGACTGGCATTGGCAGAAGCTGGACTCCTATGCCGCTCATGTCGCGCGCTCGTCGCGCGGCTTTGCGAAGCGTGCGGACTGCCTCGCCGACGCCATAGAGCATGGATATGCCGGAGAACACGAAGGTCCGCAGGATCATGGGAGCGACGGCCCTGAGTCGCGCTGACATAAAGACTATGCCATGACCGAAGTCAGAATTCACCCGTCCGATACCGGCGGCGGCTGGATCTATGAGGTATGGATCGAGCACCGCCCGGTCGTCGTCGGCTGGTGTGAAACGCGCGCGAAAGCCGAGGAAGAAGCAGCCCTGGTTTGAGAACGCATGCACTCCGTCGCGCTGACGGTGCGCGCCGAAGCGTTCGATGACGCCCAGACTCGCTGACGCGCATGTCCATTCTTAACGTTCGCCACACCACGACTTACCGCTACAAGCAGGCGGTCGCCTTGGGCGAGCACCGCCTGATGTTCCGGCCCCGCGACAGCTGGGACCAGCGGCTGCTCGACGCCAGTCTCAATATTTCGCCGACTCCCTCCAGCATTCGCTGGGTGCACGACGTGTTCGGCAACTGCGTCACTGTGGTCGAATTCGCCCGGCGCGCGAAAGACCTCAGGTTCGAAAGCACCATCCGGCTGGACCATTCGCCAATCCCGCCGCTCGACTTCCCGATTGCTGCGCATGCGCTGACGTATCCCTTTTCCTACGATCCGGAAGAGATGCCGGACCTCCTCCGCTCGATCGAACGCCAGTATCCCGACCGCGATTACGAGCTCTACGAATGGGCACGGCAATTTGTGAGGTCTGCAGGTCCTGTCCGCACCTACGAGCTGCTCGCCACCCTGACGCAGACGATACGCAAGGATTTCACGTACGTGTCTCGCAGCGAGATGGGCATTCAGGACCCTCTTACCACGCTCAGACTTCGCAGCGGCAGCTGCCGCGACTTTGCCATACTTATGATCGAGGCCGTGCGCTCATTGGGCCTCGCCGCGCGCTTCGTCTCCGGTTATCTCCACAATCCCACCACCGCATCCGGACGATATGCCGGCGGTGGCTCGACCCACGCGTGGGTCCAGATCTACATTCCCGGCGCTGGCTGGATGGAGTTCGACCCAACTAATGGCATCGTGGGCAACCGTGATTTGATTCGGGTCGCTGTGGCGCGCGACCCGATACAGGCCGTGCCGATCTGGGGCACATGGTCAGGCTTTCCGTCCGACAGCCTAGGCTTCACAGTAGATGTACATATCACCTGCGAATCGCCGGAGGGTCCAGCACTCCCCCGCGGCGCGGCGCGCGGAGTTGCGTAATGCATATCAAAGCCGGATTCGAGATCGCCTACGATTGCCCGAAGCCCACTCCCATGCTGCTGGTGCTGAGCATCCATCCTTCGCGCAACAAGGACCTGCAGACGCCGCACCGCATCTCTTTCGATCGCGACGTTTCGCCGGTGGACTACGTCGACGGCTTCGGCAACGTCTGCACCCGAATTACTGCGCCACAGGGCAGGACGACGATACGCACGGATTTCGTGATCGCCGATTCGGGCTTGCCTGACGTGGTCGCGCCGGACGCGCGCCAGCATACGATCGAGGAGCTGCCGCAGGACACGCTCGTGTATCTGTTAGGCAGCCGCTATTGCGAGACGGATCGTCTGGGCGACGCCGCGTGGGCACTCTTCGCGAACACGGAGCCCGGGTGGGCGCGGGTACAGGCAATCTGCGACTACGTGCACAACTGGATCACTTTTGGCTATCACTACGCGCGTTCGACCATGTCGGCGTGGGACAGCTACATGGAGCGCAAGGGCGTGTGCCGCGACTTTGCCCACCTCGCGATCGCGATGTGCCGCTGCATGAACATTCCGGCGCGTTACTGCACAGGCTATATGGGTGACATCGGAGTTCCGGTGGTCGAGCCGATGGACTTCAGCGCGTGGTTCGAGGTTTATCTGGGCGGCTGCTGGTATACCTTCGACGCGCGCAATAACCGGCCGCGTATCGGCCGCATCCTGATGGCGCGCGGACGGGATGCCACCGACGTCGCGATCTCCACATCTTTTGGCGCGAGCACTCTAGCCGGGTTCAGGGTCTTCACTGACGAGGTCCCGGTCAAAGCAGTTGTGTAGCGTATCGCTTGAACCGAGGCTCACCATGAATGACGAAGACGAAACGCGCATCACTTTCAAAGGACTCGGTCTCAGCACCGAAGTCATCGCCGTGCTCGAAGAGCTTGGCTATGAGGAGCCCACACCGATCCAGAGTCAGGCGATCCCGCTTTTGCTCGGCGGACGCGATGTACTGGGCAGCGCGGCTACGGGCACCGGCAAGACCGCCGCGTTCGCGTTGCCGCTGATCGAGCGGCTCGATCCGAAGGTGCGTGCGGTTCAAGCGCTCGTTCTGGCGCCCACACGAGAGCTTGCGATGCAGGTCGCGGAAGCAGTGCACCGATACGGGCATCGCCGCGTAAGCGTTTTGCCGATCTACGGCGGGCAGCCGATTCAGCGGCAGCTCTCCGGGTTGAAGCGCGGCGTGCAGGTCGTCGTGGGGACACCCGGACGCCTGCTCGATCACATCCGGCGCGGCAGCCTCGATTTGAGCGGCGTGCGTTATCTGGTGCTCGACGAGGCGGACGAAATGCTCGACATGGGCTTCATCGAAGACATCGAAGCGATACTGGACGAAACGCCCAAGGAGCGGCAGACCGCCCTCTTCTCGGCAACGTTTCCGCCGAGGATCAACGAGCTCGTCAAACGTCATCTGCGCAACCCCGAGCGCGTCACGATCAAGGCGGAGGTTCGCAAGACACCGCGCGTTCGTCAGGTGGCCTACGTCGTGCCCCGGCCCCACAAGCTCGAAGCACTCGGGCGCATCCTCGACCTGGAATCGCCCACCTCGGCAATCATTTTTTGCCGTACACGTACCGAAGTGGATGAGCTGACCGAAGCGCTGGCGAGCCATGGTTACAGCCCCGAAGCCCTGCACGGCGGTTTCGCGCAGGCACAGCGTGACCGCGTGATGAACCGTTTCCGCGAAGGCGTGGCCGATCTGCTGATCGCAACCGATGTGGCCGCGCGCGGGCTGGACATCGAGCACGTCAGCCACGTCATCAACTACGACATTCCGGAGTCGCCCGATGTATACGTGCATCGCATCGGCCGCACCGGACGCGCAGGACGCGAAGGCACCGCGATCACGCTGGTGCAGCCACGCGAGCATCGCCTGTTGAAGGCGATCGAAAGCGTGGTCAAGCAGCGCATCGAGTCGGCCCGTATCCCAACGGTGGCGGACCTGCGCGCCCGTCGGATCGAGATGCTCACGGCATCGCTGCGCGAAACCTTGATCGAGAATGCGTTCGACACCTATCGCATCGCTGTTCAGTCGCTCGCCGAAGAATTCGATGCGATGGACATCGCCGCGGCCGCTGCCAAGCTCGCGGCGGAAGCCACTTTAGGCGAAGAAGCTGACAATAAGGGCGACATTCCCCAGTTCGAGGAGAAAGCCGAATCGCGCCCCTCCCGGCGCACGCGGGCCGACGAAGCACCCTCGCGGCGGGACAGGCAGCGCGACGAACCCGTTTACCCGCAAAAAAAGAGCGGGCGTGAGAGCAAAGGCCAGGGAAAGCAGAATCATCCCGTCTCTCCGTGGGAAAGCGGTAGCACGCAACAAAGAACCAGTGGCCACCGCCCGCCGAAACGGCGCACCGACGCGATGACACGCCTCGTCGTAAAAGTGGGCGATCAGCGCAACGTGCGTCCTAAAGACCTCGTCGGGGCGATTGCCAACGAAGCGAATATCGCGGGCGACGCGATCGGCGCAATTCAGATCGGAGACGAGTCCTGTCTTGTAGAAGTGCCCGAGTCAGTCGTCGACAAGGTGCTGCGGGCTCTTTCGCGCACGACGATCAAAGGGCAGCGGGTGACAGCGCGGCGCGAACGGGAACGTTGAACGCAACCCCGTTGTGTTGAACCAAGGCCGTTCACGCTTCGACAAGCTCTGAGGAAACAGAGAGTGTCATTGCGAGGAACCGCAGTGACGAAGCAATCTCGTTACGAACGTCGAGGGCCACGGGCCAAGCAAGAAAGCATGCTGCGATCGAAAGTTTTCTTCGTATCCGTCGTCTCGGCCGCCGCGTTATTTGCGCTATCGCTGCACGCCGCAGAAGGCGAGCGGTCGACCGCGTATCCGAACAGGCCTGTACGTTTCATCGTGCCGTATGCGCCTGGCGCAGGCACCGATACCACCGCTCGCGCGATTGCGGCAAAGCTGTCCGAGCGGTGGGGGCAGCAGGTCGTCGTTGACAACCGCACCGGTGGAGGCGGTCACATCGGCATCGAGTACACGGCCAAGGCGAATCCGGATGGCTATACGATCGGCCTGATCACCGCCTCGCACGCAACCGCCGCCGCGTCCGGTCAGAAACTGGGCTATGACATCGTCAAAGACCTGCAACCGATCTCGCACGCAACGTCGGTTTTCTATGTTGTTTACGTACCGTCGTCGATGCCAGTCAAATCGATCAGGGAGCTGATTGCCTACGCGAAGGTGAATCCCGGCAAGCTCAATTACGGCACGTCAGGAATGGGTTCGCTACAGCATTTTGCGGGCGAGCTCATGAGCCATATGGCGGGAATCAGAATGGTGCACATCGCCTACAAAGGTTCGGCACCGATCATCACCGCGATGCTCGCAAACGAAGTGCATCTCGGATTCAACTCGATGTTCAGCGTGCGTCCGCAGGTGCAGGCCGGCCGTCTGCGCTGGATCGCGATGACCGCGAGCAAACGTTCGGCCACTGTGGACCTGCCGACGGTCGCAGAGTCCGGCCTGCCGGGCTATGAAGTCAATCAGTGGTATGGCGTCACCACTTCGGCCAAGGTATCCGCGGCCATCGTTCAGAGGCTGAACGCCGCGATCACCGAGTCGCTGCAGGCGCCCGAGGTCGCGCAGCGCCTCTCAGCCGAGGGTTCGGACGTCGTGGGAAGCACACCGGAGCAGTTCGGCGCATACATCAAGTCCGATGTTTCGAAGTGGAGCAAGCTCATCCGGGAAGCGAATCTCACGCTAAAGTAGCCCAGGCGGTCATTCGTGAAAGCAGCGGCAACAACTCGCGGCCGTTCTCAACGGCTTGAGTCACTGTAACTTCACGTATGACGTCTTCCACCTAAATACGCAAATCCAGCATTACGCCCGTCTCGACTGGACAGGCCCAGAGCGTGTGTTATTTCGAGGAGAAGAATGATTATGCGCACCCCGATCGCAGTTCCCGCACTGGTCGCGCTGCTGAGCGTCTCACACGCCTACGCGCAAAGCAGCGCCTATCCGACCAAGCCGATGCGCTGGGTCGTGCCCTTTGCACCCGGCGGCGGAACCGACGTCATCGCGCGCCCCCTCGCGCAGAAGCTCAGCGAGCGGCTGGGTCAGTCTATCCTTTATGAAAACCGCGGCGGCGCAGGTGGCCTGATCGCAGGCGAGATCGTCGCGCGAGCGACACCGGATGGTTACACGATGCTCGTTGCGGCAGTTGCAGTCATGACCGTGACCGTGAGCCTCGTCCCGAAGATTCCGTTCGATCCGATAAAGGATTTTGCGCCCGTCACGAAGTTTGCGTCCGTGCCGAACATTCTGGCTGCGAGGCCGGCGTTTCCGGTTCGCACGGTTCAGGCGCTGGTCGAGTACGCCAAAGCGAACCCGGGCAAAGTCACATGGGCTTCATCGGGCACCGGTTCCGGCGGAACCATGGCGATGGAGCTCTTCAGGCTCAACACCGGCATCAAAGTGGTTCACGTGCCGTACAAGGGTGCAGGACCTGCGATGGTTGGATTGCTCACCAACGAAGCGGATCTTCTGTTCGCGAATCCCGGCGTATTCATGCCTCACATCAAATCGGGCCGTCTGCGCGCAATCGCGGTAGGAAGTGCCCAGCGTATATCGGTACTGCCGGATATCCCGACGCTCACCGAATCCGGCTTTCCCGGGTTCGAATCGGCGTCGTGGTATGGCCTCGCCGCGCCGGCGCGAACACCCGCCGCTATCATCACGCTCCTGCATAACGAAATCGTCAAAGTGTTGAACCATCCCGACATCGTCACGCAGTTCGCCGTGGACGGCGCGCAGCCCGTGGGCAACAGCCCACAGGTGTTCGCTCAGGAGATTCGTGACGACATCGCGAAATGGGCGAAGGTGATCAAAGAGGCAAATATCAAGCTTTGAAGGACTCGAGCCGCAGCAGGCGAACGAACGCCGGCGAACTGAAGTTGCTCGCTAATCTCTCGGCTCATTCGGCCGCCTGGGGTTCGGCTAACATATCAGACGCAGGAATGGCGGAAAGGCGCGGCAAACCGGGAGCCGCGCCAGCATCAGCTGCTGCCGTTACCCCTGGAAATTTCCATTCGCGAAGCCCCAGTTCGCCAGCTTCCAGTACGCCTTGAGAAAATCAGGACGCGCGTTCCGGTAGTCGATATAGTATGCGTGCTCCCAGACATCGCACGTTAGTAACGGTTTGTTGTCGCCCGCGATAGGCGTATCGGCGTTCGAAGTCGTCACGATCGCGACCTTGCCGTCTCGATCTTTGACGAGCCACGTCCAGCCCGAGCCGAAGAGCTCGACAGCGGAGGAGGTAAACTTGTCTTGGAACGCAGCGAAGGAACCGAAGCTCGCGTCGATCGCCCGAGCGAGCTGTCCTTCCGGTTTGCCCGCAGCGTCCGGTGACAGACAATTCCAGAAAAATGTGTGATTCCACGCCTGAGCGGCGTTGTTGAAAATCGGCCCCTGAGCGGTACGGATAATCTCCTCGAGCTCCATGTCTGCATAGCGCGTTCCGGCGATGAGCTTGTTCAGCTTTTCGACGTACGTTTTGTGGTGCTTGCCGTAGTGGTATTCCAATGTCTCCGCTGACATATGGGGTTCGAGTGCGGCCTTGGGATACGGCAGCGGTGGAAGCTGGTGCCGGCCCTGTGCCTCGCCCGAATCACTCTGTGCAGGAGCCTGAGTGCCTTGGAGTCCGCTCTGATCCAGCGGGCTCGAATCTCGCTTGCCGGCGACTTGTGGTTTTTGAGTGCGTGTTGCCATGGGTTGTTCCTCTTAAGTTGACATGGGGACCTCAAAGTGCGGCATTTATCGTGCCGATAACGACCGGGAACGCGTTTCGCTTGAACACAGCTGTAACACTCGTGCTCCGCACCAGGTCACCGCGTCGCGCTGCTGTCGCCATGTCGAGACATGCTCTCGAGACGTCTGCAGTGTGAGAAGGCAAACGTCGTGAGTAGCGCGCTGCGCGGTATCCGAAAGCGGGTCACACACAAAGGAGGTCCTCATGAATCGCAATAGAATCGTACTGAGCTCAATTGCCATCGTCGCCTTCACTGGTTTGGGCTGTCGCCAGGAACCACCGGGCGCACCACCCGCGGCGCCCACACCGAAGACATCGAGCGTGCCCGGCACCCCCGTTGCTACCGCGCCTCCAGCCGCAGCGACGAATGAAACCACGGGCCAGAACCCCGGCATTGCCGTGAGCTCCAACGAAGACG
>JAQGNH010000330.1 GCA_028291945.1 Betaproteobacteria bacterium | reverse complement strand
GGCTTATTTCTTTTTGGCGCTCGGATTTAGGCTCGTGATGCGACCACTTTCGGTGCCCGCGGTCTCATCGATGACGGCATTGATGAGCGTGGGCTTGCGTGAGCGGACGGCTTCTTCCATCGCCCTGCGCAGCTCCGCCGGCGTCGTGGCGTGCACGCCCACGCCGCCGAAGGCGTCCATCAGTTTGTCATAGCGCGCGTTCTTGACAAACACGGTGGGCGCCACGTCGGAGCCGCCGGTCGGGTTGACGTCCGTGCCGCGGTAGACACCATTGTTGTTGAAGACCACCACGCAGACCGGAAGGTTGTAGCGGCAGATGGTCTCGACTTCCATGCCGGAGAAGCCGAAGGCGCTGTCGCCCTCGATCGCGATCACCTGCCCGCCGCTCACGACGGCGGCCGCAACGGCGAAGCCCATGCCGATGCCCATGATGCCCCAGGTGCCCACGTCCAGGCGCTTGCGTGGCTTGTACATGTCGACGATGCTACGCGTGAAGTCGAGGGCGTTGGCGCCTTCGTTGACCAGGATGGCCTCCGGGTTTGCCTTGATGATGTCCCGCACCACGTTCAGCGCGCTGTGGAAGTTCATCGGCTTCGGAACCTTGGCCAGGGTGTCCGCCATCTTCGCGATGTTCTTGTTCTTCCTCTCCGCGATGGCGGTGAGCCACTCCGCCGGCGGCTTAACCCAGTTCGAGCCCGCAGTGGAGTCAATCGCAGCCAGCAACGCCGACACGCAGGAACCGATGTCACCGACCACCGGCGCGTCGATACGGACGTTGCTATCCGCCTCCTGGGGCGAGATGTCGATCTGAATGAACTTCTGGCCGCCCCAGGCCTTGTGGTCCTTGCCGCCCCAGGTCTTGCCCTTGCCGTGCGAGAGCAGCCAGTTGAGGCGTGCGCCGATCAACATGACCACGTCGGCCTGCGGCAGCACATAGGAACGGGCCGCGGCCGCGGACTGCTCGTGCGTGTCGGGCAGCAGGCCCTTCGCCATGGACATCGGCAGGTAGGGAATACCGGTCTTCTCGATGAAGGCGCGGATGTCGGCGTCGGCTTGCGCGTACGCGGCTCCCTTGCCGAGCACGATCAGCGGACGCTTGGCGCCCTTGAGTAGTTCGACGGCGCGCTGCACGGCGTCCTCCGCGGGAATCTGGCGCGGCGCCGGGTCGACCACCTTGATCAGCGATTTCTTTCCGGCTTCCGCATCCATCGTCTCGGCGAAAAGCTTCGCCGGCAGATCGAGGTAGACGCCGCCCGGCCGCCCGGAGACCGCGGCGCGGATAGCACGCGCGACGCCCACGCCGATGTCCTCGGCGTGCAGCACGCGGAAGGCCGCCTTGCACAGCGGCTTGGCGATGGCCAACTGGTCCATCTCTTCGTAGTCACCCTGCTGCAGGTCGACGATCTCGCGCTCGCTGGAGCCACTGATGAGGATCATCGGGAAGCAATTCGTGGTGGCGTTGGTCAGTGCGGTCAGGCCGTTGAGGAAGCCGGGGGCGGACACCGTCAAGCAGATGCCGGGCTTTTGCGTCATGAAGCCGGCGATTGCCGCGGCGTTACCGGCGTTCTGCTCATGACGGAACGAAATCACGCGCATGCCTTCGGCCTGCGCCATGCGAGTGAGGTCGGTGATGGGGATACCGGGCAGGCCGAAGATGGTGTCAATGCCGTTGAGCTTGAGGGCATCAATGACTAGGTGAAAGCCGTCGGTCACTTCCAATTTCGTATCAGTTGTCATGTCCATGTTGAGATGCCTCGCGTTCTCGCCGTCGTGTGAACAAGTGTCTTTCCGGTGTGTATCTGCCGTGGCAAGTGAACATGGCGGCAGATCCAGCCAGCCGAATGTGGCTGTGATTTACTGCGACCTATGATAGACGCCTGCATGCACATGCGCCCTTGACCGCGGTCAAGATTCGGATAGCGGTGACACTCCGGCCGGGGCGCGCCCTTTTTCCCCGGTGCGTGCCGGGGGTAACGACAGCGATTTTCGCTATACTGCGTCGGTCGCGGGTGGCCCTTGCGGCGGTTGCCAACATGCCCCTGCTCCCCCTCCATACCGATGCCAAGATCGTCCGCGTGCAACTGCGGCAGAATCTTGCGCTGCGGCATCTCAACGCTGCCCAGTGGCAGGAGCTCGAGCCGCTGCTCGAGGTCGAGGACTATCCCAAAGGGCACACGCTCGAGCACCAGGGCGATCACTCCATGGAGCAGTACTTCATCCTCGATGGCATATTGAAACGCGTCGTGTCGAACGCGGAGGGCAAGGAGATGATCCTGCGCTTCGCGGCCGAGACCGACATCGACACGAGCTATGCCGCGTGGCGTCTCAAGACGCCGATTCCGTATTCGATAAGAACGGTCACCCGTGTGCGCGCCGCTAAGCTTTCGATGCAGCATTGGATCAGCTTTCTGGAGCGGCACCCGCTCGTAAAAAGCGAGTTCGATCTCGAGATCATGAAGCTCATGAGCGAAGTGATGGCTCATACCATCACGCTCCACTTGCTGGATGCGTCCGGGCGGCTGCAGCGGTTCATGCGCAAGCACGCGGATCTCGCCGAACGCGTGCCCAAGAAAGAGCTTGCGTCCTATCTCAATCTGTCACCGGAAACACTGAGCCGGCTTAAACGCCGCGACAAGTCCTAACGTGGCCCATAAGCGCGCGTAATCAGAGCGCGGCGGCCTCCTTTTTCCGCAAGTACTCGCGCCACTGTCCGAACAGAGGCCACAGAAGCATCAGCAGGCCGAGCCCCATCATTCCACCCACCAGCCAATTGGAGAAAAAGATGCGCAGGTCGCCCTGAGCCATGAGCATCGACTGCCTGAAAGCATCCTCAGCGCGATCTCCGAGGACGAGCGCAAGGACGAGCGGGGCAAGCGGGTAAGCGAGTTTCTTGAATACGTAACCCGCAACACCGAAAAGCAGCATGAGCCATATGTCGAGCATCGCGTTGTGCACGGTATATGCGCCAATTGCGCAAATTACAACGATGATCGGCGCGATGATGGAAAACGGGACTCGCAATATCGCCGCAAACAACGGGACGCATGTCAGCACGATAATGAGCCCGGCGATGTTGCCGAGGTACATGCTGGCGATCAGACCCCAGACGAAATCTTTCTGCTCCACGAAAAGGAGCGGTCCGGGTTGCAAACCCCAAATAAGCAGCCCGCCCAAGAGCACCGCAGCCGTTGGCGATCCCGGGATGCCGAGCGATAGCATCGGTAATAATGCGGACGTGCCAGCGGCATGCGCCGCAGTTTCCGGCGCAATGACACCTTCGAGTTGTCCGGTACCGAATTTGGCGCCGTGTTTGGAGAGCCGTTTCGCCACGCCGTACGCCATGAACGAAGCCGGCGTAGCCCCCCCCGGCGTGATCCCCAGCCAGCAGCCGACAAGGCAGCTTCGGAGGGATGTTGCCCAGTAGCGCGGGAGCTTAGCCCACGTTTCAAACACCACTTTAGGATTGATCTTCGCCGCTCGACCAGAGAAGGATAGCCCTTCTTCCATCGACAGCAGGATTTCGCCTATTCCGAAAAGTCCGATGACCGCGATCAGAAAATCGAAGCCGCGCATCAACTCATGCCATCCGAATATCAGGCGCAGCTGACCGGTCACTGTATCGATGCCGACCGCTGCCAGCGCAAAACCCAGCATCATAGCCGCCATGATTTTGAATGGCGGCTCTTTACCCATGCCTATGAAGCTGCAAAACGTCAGGAAATAAACCGAAAAGAATTCCGGCGGTCCGAACTGCAATGCAAAGCGCGCAACCAGTGGCGCGAGAAAAGTGATCATGATCACGGCGACCAGCGCGCCGACGAAAGACGACGTAAACGCCGCCGTCAGCGCCTCTCCCGCTCGGCCCTGCTGGGCCATTGGATATCCGTCGAACGTCGTTGCAACGGACCAGGGCTCGCCCGGTATGTTGAACAGTATCGACGTGATCGCACCGCCGAACAGCGCCCCCCAGTAGATGCAGGAGAGCATGATAATCGCCGATGTGGGCGGCATACTGAATGTCAGCGGCAGCAGGATCGCGATCCCGTTTGCCCCGCCCAGTCCGGGCAGCACGCCGATGATCACGCCGAGACTGACACCGATGAGCATCAACAACAGATTGAACGGCGTCAGCGCAACAGCAAAACCATGGAACAGTGCTGCGATGTCTTCCAACTATTTCTCCTGGCCCCTTGCTTCTGGTCTTTTTCCGACCTCAATAGCCCAGAAACGAAAGCGGGTCGAACGCACCCTTGTAGAGTGGTACTTGGAACCATACCTCGAACGTCAGAAACGCAGCGGCGCTGACGACGGTACCCAGCACGACACTCTTCAACCAGCTGTAATTCCCTAGCCACCGCATGAATGCTGCAATGTGGATCGCCGCAGCTACATAAAGCCCGACGAGCTGGATTCCGAGCACGAAGAGAGCAGCGGGGATGAGCACAGAGAGCACTTGCCGCAATGGCTGCCACTGGACGAATACAGCGTCGCGCCCGGCACCTCGGCCCAACAGCGTCTGGCCGATTATGGCAGCGCTCGCAAAACACATGATCAGGCCGATGTAGAACGGAAAGTAGCCGGCTTCGGGTCCGTCCGAGCCCCAACTCGAGCCGAGCCTATGGCTATCGTAGACAACGAGCCCACCGAGAGCGAACAGAACGATCGCGACGGCGATCTCAGCACCACGTGTGCTGAAACCGCCAGTCTCCTGGTGGGACGGTTCAGGACTTTCGGACATGTGTTTACCTTTGGAGAAGGCGCCCGATCAGGTGTGCTGGCAGAAGAGTGGACCGCAGCATGCGGCCCGTGCCAACACTGACTACTTCTTGGCCAGGAAGCCCGCATCTCTCATCAAGACGACATGTTCCTGTTCAGCCTTCGCCACCCATGTCCCGAATTCCTTACCGCTCATGAATGTGGGGTTATACGCGCCGCGCTCCATGTACTCCTTCCACTCCGGCGTTTCACGCACTTTCTTGAAAAGCTCGACATAGAAATCGACCGATTCCCTCGCTACACCGGCAGGCATGAAAATACCGCGCAGCATCACATAGTCTGTCGGGATACCCGCTTCCTTGCACGTCGGTATGTCGTTCCACGATTGCTTGTCCGTGACCTTGGCCCTGTATGGCATGCGCGTATCGTCGAACACGCACAGCGGCTTCAATTTGCCCGCACGCCACTGAGCAACAGCTTCGATCGGATTGTTTACCGTCGAATCGACGTGCTTGCCGACGAGCTGGGTCGCCACATCGCCGCCGCCCTTGAACGGTATGTACGTGAATTTCGCACCGGTGGCTTTCTCGAGAGCGACGGTGATGATCTGATCTTCCTGCTTTGAACCGGTTCCCGCCATCTTGAACTTGCCGGGGCCCGCTTTCTTGGCCGCGTCGATGTAATCCTTAGCGGAGTTGTATGGCGCTTCGGCATTCACCCATAGCACGAACTGGTCGAGCGCAAGCATCGAAACGGGTGTCAGGTCTTTCCAGCTGAAGGGAACGCCAGTAGCAAGAGGTGTCGTGAAAAGATTGGATAGCGTGATGATGATTTTGTGAGGATCGCCTTTGGCCGCCTTGATGTCGAGAAAACCTTCGGCCCCCGCGCCGCCCGATTTGTTAATCGGAATGAGGGACTGTTTCATCAGGTTGTGCTTCACCACTACACCCTGAAGCAGGCGTGCCATTTGGTCTGCGCCGCCACCGGTTCCTGCCGGTATGATGAATTCCACCGGCTTTGTCGGTTCCCACGAAGCGGCAGGTACAGGCGTCGCGGCGGCAATGCTGGCTGCTACTAGAAGCGGCACGAGGCCGCGTACTCTTTTACGCTGAGTTTGCATCCACTCCTCCTTCGTTGTGATCCGCGCACTCGAATTGGCCACGCTTAGTTTTTTTATTCGATCACTAAATGCACTGCTTTCCCATTCGCTTGCTTATAACGGCGGCATCGGAATGTTGCGGCATCTGAAATACCCCACTTTCCGCACCTGCTCTTAACGCTCGAGCACGTTGACAGGTTGAGCCGAACTATTTCACGAGAAGCACGGGTACGTCGCTCAGATGAATCAATTTTGTGGTGACGGAGCCCAGCAGCACGCTCGTCGCACCCAAACCCTTCGTTCCCATGACGATTTGGTCGCAGCCTTTCTGTTTAGCGAACTCGGCGATTACTTCGGCCGGATCACCAACAGAGATGTGGTGAACGTACGGAACGCCTGCGGCATCGAGTTTCTGCATCGCAGGCTTCAGCGCAGCCATACCTTCGTCGCGATGATGTTGCTCTATCGCAGTGTGGCCGATCACGGACGCAACGCGGCTGCCGAAGGGCATCGGGGGTTGCACATTGATCAAATGAAGCTCAACTGGATCCTTATACCATCCTCTTTTCTGTACAGCGAACTCGACTGCGCGAACTGACGAGTCAGAACCATCGACCGGCAACAGCAGTTTCAACATCCCAGCACTCCTCTCGTGTCGGCGCGAAGGCGCACGCGTATCACGCTTTGGGCTCTCCGCCGGCGAGATCTACGATGCCTTTGTGATCCTTCTTCGCTCGTGCAGCGAGCCATTTGCCAATAACGACGACGAGCACGGCGCCAGCAATGGGCGCCACCCAGTGCAGGTAAGCGGCGTTGTCATTGACCCATTGCGCGAGCACCGGATCAGTCGCCGCCATTTCACCGGCAACCCAACCCAGGATCGCCGCGCCCAGCGTAATGATGATTGGAAAGCGTTCCATGAGTCGCATCAGGATCGTTGCACCGAAGATCACCAGGGGAATGCTGATCAGGAGCCCCAGAATAAGTAGCACCATGCTGCCCTTCGCAGCAGCTGCGACGCCGATGACATTGTCCAGACTCATTACCAGGTCGGCGATGAGTATCGTTTTGATCGCCGTCCACAGGTTTGCGCTCGACTCGATGCCATCGCCGGAGTCCTCTTCGGGCACGAGCAACTTGACTGCGATCCACAGCAACAGGATCGCGCCAATCAGCTTGAGGTATGGGAACTTGAGCAGCTCGACGGCCACGATCGTCAGCACGATCCGCATCAGGACCGCTGCTCCCGCGCCATAAGCGATGGCTTTTTTCTGCTGGTGCGCGGGCAGTGAGCGCGCAGCGAGGGCGATCACCACCGCATTGTCACCCGACAGGATGATGTTGACCCAGATGATGGTTATCAGCCCCGTCCAGAATTGCGGGGTCATTACTTCAGCCATGGAATGATGCCCTCCTCGGGGGTGATCAAACGGCGTCCAGAACGGTGCGCCTAGAGGGCGCTATGATACCGGAGCGTCAAGGCCACGGCCAACCCGCAGCAACCGGTTCGTCCCGAGAGCATTAAAACAGCCCAACTACTTTTCCATCTTCAGTCACATCGATCTTTTCTGCTGAAGGCACCTTCGGCAGTCCAGGCATGGTCATGATGTCGCCGCATACCATCACCACGAACTCGGCACCTGCTGCCAGGCGCACTTCCCGGACGTTCACGATGTGCCCCGAGGGCGCACCACGCAACGCGGGATCAGTCGAGAACGAATACTGCGTCTTGGCGACACAAACCGGATAACGGCCGTAGCCTTCTTCCTGCAGGCGCTTGATCTGGCCGCGCACTTTTGCGTCGGCCGTGACATCGCCGGCGCCGTAAATCTTGGTGGCGATCGCCTTGATCTTATCCCACAGGGGCAACTCGTCTTCGTACACGAACTTGAACCCGCTGCCGCCCTTGTCGATGAGATCGACGACGGTCTTCGCAACTTCCGCTGCACCCTTGCCGCCTTCCGCCCAGTGTGTAGCGAGGAGCACCGGGACGTTGTGCGGAGCCATCTTTTTCTTCAGCAGCTCGATTTCGGCATCGGTATCGAATGTGAAGTGATTGATCGAGACCACGCAGGGCAATCCATAATGGTTGCGCACGTTGTTCACGTGCCGTTCGAGGTTGGCTACGCCTTTTTCGAGCGCTGCGAGGTTCTCCTTGTTGACTTCCTTCACATCGACGCCGCCGTGATATTTAAGGGCCCGTATAGTCGCGACGATCACAACCGCATCCGGTCGGAGACCCGATTTACGGCACTTGATGTCCACGAATTTCTCCGCACCCAGATCGGCGCCGAATCCAGCCTCGGTGACGACATAGTCCGCGAGCTTGAGAGCGGTTTTTGTGGCGATCACTGAATTGCAGCCGTGGGCGATGTTCGCGAAAGGCCCTCCGTGAATGAACGCCGGATTGTTTTCCAGGGTTTGAACGAGGTTCGGCTTCAACGCTTCCTTCAACAGCACGGTCATTGCGCCGTGCACTTTGAGGTCTTTGGCACGGACCGGTTTTTGATCGCGCGTATAGGCCACAACGATATTTCCGAGCCGATTCTTCAAATCCTTGACTGAAGTCGCGAGGCAGAAAATCGCCATGACTTCGGACGCAACAACGATGTCGAACCCATCCTGACGTGGGTAGCCGTTGCCGGGACCACCCAGCGAGGCGACGATCTCGCGCAACGCGCGGTCGTTCATGTCCATGACGCGTTTCCACGCAATGCGGCGCACGTCGATGCCGAGCTCGTTGCCGTGATGGATATGGTTGTCCAACACCGCTGAAAGCAGGTTGTTCGCCAACGCAATTGCATTGAAATCGCCCGTGAAGTGAAGATTGATATCTTCCATCGGGACGACCTGGGCATAGCCGCCACCAGCCGCTCCGCCTTTCATGCCGAATACGGGGCCAAGCGAAGGCTCGCGCAGACAGATCACCGCCTTTTTGCCAATTCGGTTCAGTGCATCGCCGAGCCCGACCGTGGTCGTCGTCTTGCCTTCGCCCGCCGGCGTCGGGCTGATCGCGGTAACGAGTATCAGCTTTCCGTCTTTGCGGCCTTCAAGGCTGTCCATGTATTCGAGAGACACTTTCGCCTTGTAATGGCCATAGGGTTCCAGCGTGTCTTCAGGTATCCCCAGCTTTTGCGCTAGCTGAACGATGCGCTGCATCTTCGCCTGCTGGGCGATCTCGATGTCGGATAAGGGCATGGTGCGGCTTCCTTCGGTGGATGGTGCTCAGTCCTGCGAATCGTCTTGCTTTTCTGCGCGCGAGGCCGGCGCGAGCGCTGCAACTATATGACCGCGCTCGCGCCGGAGCCTTGATCCCAGTCAATTTCCGCCATCAGGCGTTGAGCTCCGCAAGCGCCTGACCACCGCCGTAGCTGGAGCGTGGCGTGAGCTCGCCGCCACGCATCACTTTCACGGCGCAGTACTTGAACTCAGGGATCTTGCCGAAAGGATCCAGTACCGGATTAGTCAACAGGTTGGCGGCAGCCTCGTAGAAGCAGAATGGAATGAAAACGGCACCGCGCGGCGTACCGTCATCCGCCCGCGCATACAGCGAAATGATGCCTCGTCGTGAGGCCACGGTGATCACATCGCCTGCCTGCGCGCCCATCGCTGAGAGGTCGAGCGGGTGCATCATTGCAGTAGGCTCAGGCTCGATCGCATCAAGTACTGACGCGCGGCGTGTCATCGCTCCCGTATGCCAGTGCTCGAGCTGTCGTCCTGTGATCAGCACGAAGGGGAACTCGCCGTCAGGTCGTTCGGCCGCAGGAATGATGTCGGCCGGAACGAACTTTGCCCGTCCAGTGGCCGTCGGGAAACGCTCGGTGAAAACTACGGGCTGCCCGGCGTCGCCTTCCTGCTCGCATGGGTACGTGACCGAGCTCTCCGCTTGCAGACGTTCCCATGTGATGCCGGCTATCGAGGGCATCGCCTTGCGCATTTCATTGAATACATCGGCCGGCCCCTGATAATTCCACAATAGGCCCATGCGCCGCGCGATTTCGTGAATGATCCACAGGTCCGGCTTCGCGTCGCCCGGTGCGTCCAGAGCCTTACGTCCGAGCTGTACCATGCGATCGGTATTGGTCACCGTGCCGTCTTTTTCCGGCCACGCAGTCGCGGGCAGGATGACATCAGCGTGGTAGCACGTCTCGGTCAAGAAGATTTCCTGCATCACGAGGAAATCGAGCTTGGCGAGCGCTTCACGCGCATGATGTGCGTCCGGGTCCGACATGGCGGGATTCTCGCCCATGATGTACATGCCGCGAATATTGCCTTCCAGGATTTCGCGAATGATTTCGACCACCGTGAGCCCCGGCTGCGGATCGAGCGTCGCGCCCCAGAGTTTCTCGAAGTGCGCGCGTGCATCGTTGTTGTCGACGCGACGGTAATCCGGATACATCATAGGAATCAGACCCGAATCAGACGCGCCTTGCACATTGTTCTGTCCCCGCAGCGGGTGCAAGCCCGTCCCCGGACGTCCGACCTGACCGGTCATGAGGCACAGTGCAATCAGACAACGTGCATTATCAGTGCCGTGAATGTGCTGCGAAATGCCCATTCCCCACAAGATCATCGAGCCCTTTGATGTAGCAAACAGGCGCGCGACTTGCCTGATCGTTTCTGCGGCAATACCGCAGATCGGCGCCATGGATTCAGGGCTGTAACCCTCGACATTCTTTTTCAGCTCATCGTATCCGATCGTTCGGCTCTTGATGAAATCATCGTTCACCAGCCCCTCGTGCACGATCGTATGCATCATCGCATTCAGAAGCGCGACATCGGTGTCCGGCTTGAACTGCAGATAGTACTCAGCATGCCGGGCAAGCTCCGAGCGCCGCGGGTCGGCATAAATGAGCTTCACGCCGTTCTTTGTGGCGTTCTTGATCCAGGTTGCGGCGACCGGATGATTCGAAATCGGGTTTGCGCCGATCAGGAATATCACTTCGGCTCGCGCAACATCGTTCACCTGATTCGACACAGCACCCGATCCTATCCCTTCCAGAAGCGCGACCACGCTGGATGCGTGGCAGAGCCGCGTGCAGTGATCGACGTTGTTCGAACCGAAACCGGTGCGGATCAGCTTCTGAAAAAGATAGGCCTCCTCGTTCGTACCCTTGGCGGAGCCGAAGCCCGCGAGTGCCCGTGGCCCGCGGCCGTCGCGTATACCTTTCAGCTTTTCCGCCGCCAGATCGAGCGCCTCTTCCCAACTTGCTTCGCGGAAATACTCGAGCGGATTCGACGGGTCGACGGTGAAGTTCGCGTGCTTGGGCACACCCGCCTTGCGAATGAGTGGCTGCGTCAGGCGCTGCTTGTGATGAACGTAGTCGAAACCATAACGCCCCTTGACGCACAGACGCCCTTCGTTCGAAGGACCATTCGCGCCATCGACGTAAAGGATCTTGTTGTCCTTGATGTTGTACGTGAGTTGGCAGCCAACGCCGCAATAGGGACAGACCGAATTGACCTGCTTATCGGGTTTGACAAGGCCGACGTCGCGGGCGGGCATGAGCGCCCCGGTGGGACACGCCTGCACGCACTCACCGCATGCGACGCAGGTCGAGCCGCCCATCGGATCATCGAGATCGAAAACGATTTGGGAGCGCTCGCCGCGATACGCATAGCCGATCACGTCGTTCACTTGCTCTTCGCGGCAAGCGCGCACACAGCGCGTGCACTGGATGCACGAATCGAGATTAACAGCGATCGCGTAATGGGTAAGGTCCGGCGGCGGATTGTGGCGGGACGCGAAGCGCGGTTTGCCAACGCGCAGCTCTGATGCCCAGTAGTCGAGCTCGGACGCGCGCGTATGCCGCTCTTCGGGCATATCCGAGAGTAGCAGTTCGAGCACCATTTTTTGCGAGTGCACCGTGCGCGGATTGTTCGTGGTTACTTCCATGCCCGGGGCCGGCCTGCGGCAGCACGAAGCAGCCAGTACGCGCTCGCCCTTGACTTCGACCATGCACGCGCGACAGTTACCATCCGGGCGCATGCCATCCTTGTAACAAAGATGCGGTATATCGATACCGACGCGCTTCGCCGTCTGGATGATCGTCTCGTTTCCGTAAGCGACGACGTCCTTGCCGTTCAGCTTGAACTCGACGGGCATCGCAGCCAGTTCTTCCTTGGTGAGCGCTGTCATAGGCTTACTTGATCTCGTCCGGAAAATATTTCATCACGCATCGAATCGGATTGGGCGCCGCCTGCCCGAGACCGCATATCGATGCGTCCGCCATCGCGACGGAAAGTTCTTCAAGCAACGGTTGATTCCACTTTCGCTCAGCCATGAGGCCGACTGCTTTAGCAGTTCCGACCCGGCAGGGCGTGCACTGGCCGCACGATTCTTCCGCGAAAAACTTCATGACGTTGCGCGCAGCCATCGCAGCCTTGTCCTTGTCAGACAGTATGATGACTGCAGCCGATCCGATGAAACAGCCGTACGGATGCAGCGTATCGAAATCGAGCGGGACGTCGCCAAGGTTCGCTGGCAGGATACCGCCTGACGCGCCACCGGGCAGGTACGCGTAGAACTGGTGGCCTGCCTGCATTCCGCCGCAATATTCATCGATCAGCTCTTTGACCGTGATGCCCGCCGGTGCGAGATGCACGCCCGGCTTGTTGACGCGGCCCGACACGGAGAACGAGCGCAATCCTTTGCGGCCGTTGCGGCCTTGCGAAGCGAACCACTCGGCACCCTTCTCGATGATGTCGCGCACCCAGAAGAGCGTTTCCATGTTGTGCTCGAGAGTGGGGCGGCCGAACAACCCGACTTGAGCGACGTACGGCGGGCGCAGCCGCGGCATGCCACGTTTGCCTTCGATCGACTCGATCATGGCCGATTCCTCGCCGCAGATGTACGCACCGGCGCCGCGCCGCAGATAGATAGGCGGCAGCGCGCACGGCCGGTTCAACGTCAGCGCGGTGAGCTCACGCTCAAGGATTGCGCGGCAGCCTGCGTACTCGTCCCGCAGGTAGATATAAATCTCAGAAATCTGCACCGCCCATGCTGCAATCAAGACACCTTCGATGAAGCGGTGTGGATCGCGCTCGAGATAATAACGGTCTTTGAAGGTCCCGGGCTCCCCTTCGTCTATGTTGACCGCCATCAGGCGCGGCGCCGCCTCTGCGCGAACGATGCGCCACTTGCGGCCCGCAGGAAACCCGGCACCCCCGAGCCCCCGCAAGCCGGAGATTTCCATCACTTTCAGAATCTCTTCGACATCGCGCCGACCGCTCAGGCATTCAGCTGCGAGTTTGTAACCGCCTTGCGCGCGATACTCCTCGTAAGCGACGTAAGGTTCGACCGGACACTCGGTGTTGTTAGCTCCAATCAGCGACATGACTGCTGCTGGTGTTGCGTGCGCGACCGGGTGACGGCCCACGACAGCCACCGGGGCCTGCTCGCAACGGCCAACGCATGGGGCGGGAATCACGCGCACACCTGTGCCGAGACCCTGCCGCAACGCCTCGATAAGCTCCCGACCGCCCGCGAGCTCGCACGACAGTGAATCGCACACACGCACGGTCAAAGCCGGCGGCGCCAAACCGTCTTTCACGACATCGAAGTGATGATAGAAGGTCGCGACTTCGTAAACTTCAGTCGGCGCGAGGCGCATTTCACGCGCGAGCGCTACCAGGTGGGCGGCAGAAAGGTGCCCATAGCGATCCTGGATCTTGTGCAAGTGCTCGACCATGAGGTCACGCCGCCGCGGCGCATCGCCGAGCAGCGCCTGAACTTCTCCAAGCGCCACCGGATCGACCGGGCGCCCCTTGAGTTTGCCGGGACCACCCTTGCCGCGTTTAACCGTACCGCCTTCCAACTTGCGTCTCCTCCACCGGCGCCTTCCGCGGCGCTCGGCTTGCTATTCGTTATGATCGTGCGAAAGAGCGAAAGTGCAAATCGAGCAGGCCGCCGCTACTTCATGACCGATTTCATGAGTTTGCCCATGTCAGCAGGATTGCGCGTCACTTTGATGCCGCACTCTTCCATGACTGCGAGCTTCTCTGCCGCGGTGCCTTTGCCGCCTGAAATGATCGCACCGGCATGGCCCATGCGCTTACCCGGAGGCGCCGTGACGCCTGCAATGAAACCCACGACGGGTTTCTTCATGTTCGCCTTGACCCAGCGCGCACACTCCTCCTCATCAGTCCCGCCGATTTCACCCACCATGACCACGCCTTCGGTCTGCGGATCGTCATTGAAGAGCTTCATCACGTCCACGTGTTTCATGCCGTTCACCGGATCCCCGCCAATGCCGACGCAGCTCGACTGACCCAGACCGAGCGCGGTCAGCTGCCCGACGGCTTCGTACGTCAGCGTTCCGGAGCGCGACACGACACCGATGGGGCCTTTACGGTGGATGTGGCCCGGCATGATCCCGATCTTCAGCTCATCCGGCGTGATCACGCCGGGGCAGTTGGGGCCGATCAGCCGGGTTTTGCGGCCCTGCATTCTGTACTTCGTGCGGATCATGTCGCGCACCGGGATGCCTTCGGTGATGCAGATCACGAGATCCAGCTCGGCATCGACTGCTTCTTCGATCGCGGCCGCAGCATACGGTGGCGGCACATAGATGACCGAAACGGTGGCGCCGGTCGCCTGCTTTGCTTCTTTCACCGTTTCGTAAATCGGTATGCCCTCGAAAGTCTGGCCGCCCTTCTTGGGTGTCACGCCGGCCACGTAGCAATTGGGGCCGTTCGCATACTCCTTGCCCATGCGCGTGTGGAACTGCCCGGTCTTACCGGTGATGCCCTGTGTGATGACCTTGGTATCTTTATTGATCAGGATGCTCATGGTGGCTCACTTCCCTCCAGCGGCTTTGACGACTTTGTCGGCCGCGTCCGCCATGTTCGCTGCGGAAATGATGGGAAGGCCCGACTCGGCCAGTATCTTCTTGCCGAGCTCGACGTTCGTACCTTCCAGGCGTACGACGAGCGGGACTTTCAGGCTGACCTGACGCGCCGCCGTCACGACGCCTTGTGCAATCACGTCGCATTTCATGATGCCGCCGAATATATTGACGAGGATCGCTTTCAGCTTCGGGTTCTTGAGCATGATCTTGAATGCCTCGGTCACCTTTTCGGCCGAGGCACCACCACCCACATCGAGAAAGTTGGCCGGGCTGCCGCCGTACAGCTTGATGATGTCCATCGTTGCCATTGCGAGGCCTGCGCCGTTGACGAGGCAGCCGATGTTTCCGTCGAGCTGAATGTAGGACAAGTCGAACTTGGAAGCTTCGATCTCGGCCGGATCTTCTTCATCGAGATCGCGCAACGCAACGAGTTCCGGATGACGAAAAAGTGCGTTGTCATCGAAAGTCATTTTGGCGTCGAGGGCCATCACTTTTTCGCTCCCCGTCACGATCAAAGGATTGATCTCGGCAAGCGAGCCGTCCATCTCATCGAATGCCTTGGACAGACCCTTTAGAAGCTCACGCGCTTGCGGCACAGCGGCGCCCGGAACGCCAATCTTGCGGGCGATCTCTTCAGCATCCCGGTCCGCGAGGCCCGTAAACGGATCGATCGCAACCTTGTGGATCTTGTCAGGGGATTTCTCGGCGACTTCCTCGATATCCATGCCGCCTTCGCTCGAAGCCATCAGCACCGCGCGCTGCGAGCCGCGATCCACGACCATGCCGACGTAAAGCTCCTTGCGAATGTCGGCGCCTTCTTCGACCAGCAGCCGGCGCACTTTCTGACCTTCCGGCCCGGTCTGATGGGTCTTCAATTGCATGCCCAGTATCGCGGCCGCATGCTCGCGCACTTCCTCTATGGAGCGCGCGAGCTTTACACCGCCGCCTTTACCGCGGCCACCGGCATGAATCTGCGCTTTTACTACCCACACCGCGCCGCCGAGCTTACGCGCGGCTTCTACCGCCTCATCGACACTAAAGCATGGCAAACCCTGCGGGGTGGGCACGCCGAACTTGCGGAGGACTTCCTTCGCCTGATATTCGTGGATCTTCATCGTGGGCCCTTGTTGGAGACGCCCTCACCGGGCGGCACACAAAGCTCGTGCTGGAGAATCTCACATGCGAGCGTGGTCGAGCCTTGACCGTAGTCAAGTCAGCGACGGGACGCGGTCACGCGGTTAACTCGTCGAGGCGTGATGCGGGGACGTCGGGAGCCGCCGCGGTCGCGGCGCGAGGACCGGCAAAACTTCGTGCTCAGCGAGTATAACAAACCCGCCGAAGTCACCTGCACCTGGGTACGCGCCGCGAAGCCTGAGTTCACATCGACGTTTGATACGAGACGGTAAGGTGAACGAAGAGCGCGAAGACGCGGTCCCTGGCGACCCGCCTACTGCGACGCAGCATGAAGGAAAACCCGATGGCTTGCGGTAGTCCGTGGAAAAAGTTTACTGCCGAGGGCGCGATGCAAAAAAAAGCGCAACCATTTGGGGTTGCGCTAAAGTTCCACCAAAGGAGGAGGATTTGGAGGAGTGTGCCGACACTCTGAGAGAGCACCAGCACGACTTCATTATGCCCCCACGCTTCAGCCCGTGGCAACGTTTATTGCTGCTTTGCAGTAGAGTTTTTGTGCCGGATTGAGTTAGAAAAACTAAGGCGAAGCGATCGGGACCACGGCACCTAGCGCACGACGAGGACCGCCACCTTTGTATGGGTCAGTACCTTTCGTGTTTCGCTCCCAAGCAGCACCGCTGCCAGACCTTTACGGCCGTGAGAAGTCATCAGTATGAGGTCGCATCCGTTCGTATCGGCCGTACGCAAGATCGCGTCGTACGGATGATCGCTGGTTTCGCAAACGGTTGAGCACTGCACGCCGGCCTGAGCGGCCGCCTGTCGCAGGAAGCCCAAGTAGGTATCGGCGCGCGCTTTGGCTTCTTCTTCGATCCGTTCCTCTGTAACCGGATCGAATGCGCCCTCATACGCGATCAGCAGGTGGTAATCGGGAATGACATGTATGCCCGTCAGGCGAGCACCATGCACCTTTGCGAGCTCCACGCCCGCGTGCACGGCCCGCTGGGACTGCTCGGAGCCGTCTGTCGGAATCAGGATGTTTTTGAACATCTCTACTCCTATGCCGCCACCGGCATTCGTCGGTTTCGGCCGCACTTCAAGCTTGTCGCTCATCAGCTACCCTGTCAAGGCCTGCGCTGACCCTGGGCTGCCTGCCGGAAAGTGCAGTGTATATTCATCGCTTCGCCCATGCTGGAAGGAGGAGCCGTGAGCACTACGCTGATGTGTACGGGTGACATCAACTTGATGAATGTCACCGATCCGGAAGCGCCTTTCGTGCGCGTGCAGCGCGTGTTGCAGCAAGCGGACATCCGTTTTGCCAACCTCGAGTGCTGTTTCTACGAACCCAGCGCCACACGTTCGCTTTCCGACGAAGGTTTCTATGCGCAACCGCGCCTCGCACAGGCGCTGCGGATCGCCGGCTTCGACGCCGTCGGCACGGCAAACAATGTCAACTACGGTGCAGATGCGATCCTCTCTTCCCTGAAGACGCTCGACGCGCTCGGCATACCGCACACGGGAAGCGGCGCGAACAGCGCCGCCGCACATGCACCCGCCATCGTCAAAGCCCGCGAAGGGCAAGTTGGTTTTCAACAGCGCACGTCGGTTTATTGGCCAACCAACCACGAGGCCGGCGAGCACAGCCCGGGCGTCGCCGCGCTGCGGGGCCATACCGCGTACCGCGTACCCGCACATAAGACGCGACCCGAAATTCCTCCAATGAACCGACCCGGCGTGCCGCCGGAAGTCATGACCTGGGCAGACGCGGCTTACCTCAAGCGGCTGCGGGAAGACATCGGCAGGCTGCGCGAGCAGTGCGACATGGTCGTTGCATCACAGCACTGGGGGCTGCATCAGGACGTGCTGCAGTACATGAGCGAGATCGCGCATGCCGCGATCGACGCGGGCGCAGACGTCGTCATCGGTCACGGTCCTCACTATTCACTCCCGGTGGAAGTCTACAAAGGCCGTCCGATTTTCTACGGGCTGGGCAGCTTCTCTTTTCATACAGGGCACGGTGGCCTCAAGCATGGCGACTGGGTCGGCATGCTCGCTCGCGTGGTTGTCGATGGGCGAAGAATAAGAGAAGCGGCGTTTCGCCTCGTCCGGCACAACGACAATAACGAGACTTATGTTTGCGATCCCGGCAAGGAATCCGCAGCGCTAGAGCAGATCACGAGCCGCAGCACACCGCTCGGGACGAAACTCAGCGTCGCGGGGGACGAAGTGCTCATCCATATAGGATCAGAATGATGAATGCGGAATGATGAATGATGAATGATGAATGATGAATGATGAATAAAACCAGTCAGAGCCGACGCAGGGGTCGTTCCCTGTCATCATTCCGCGTCATCATTTAGCGAGCCCCAACTCGACTAGCACGGTCCGGACTTCGACATATCCGCTTTTCCAGTGCTTCGCTGTCTCGGCGCTGTTCTTGTAGATATTTTCGAGATCATTTTTTTCGAGCTCCTGCTTACTGGATGCTTCCTGCAACGACGCCGAGTAGGCGATCCCAGAAGACGACCTGGTCCGCACTAAGATTGCGCGGTCCGGCGATGCCGCGCCACAGGTCGAAGCTCGAATCGATGCCGAGCTCCTTCCAGGTCGGCGCGGCCGCAAGCTCGCCGGTCAACCGCGCAGGCGCGCCGACGGCCAGCATCCTCAGCTTACCCGTCCTCAACTGAGACAGCATCGCCGACGGCGCACTGGCGGCGGCGTCGATGTGTCCGCCGAGGAGCGCAGTCATGGATTCGCCACCCGAGTTGAAGACGACCGTACGCATCTTCCTGATGTCGACGCCCGCCACACGCATCGCGAGCGCGAACGAGAGATGCGTCGCATTGCCCAGAGCTGTCCCTACGCCCACGCTCATCGACGACGGATCTTTGCGCAATCGCTCCGCGACTCCTTTTCCTGACTGGATCGGCGAGTCGGCGCGCACGCAGAGCCCGACGTACTCTACGCCCATGATTGCGAGCGGCGTGAAGTCTGCGGGACCGTGCGGTGTCTTACCTGTAATGTAATTCGTCAGGGTGGTGATCGCGTTCACCGCGACATAATGCGCGTCGCCCGGATGAGTGTTGAGATAGGCCATTGCGACTGCGCCTCCGCCACCCGGACGATTGACGACGCTGACCGGCACATCGGTCAGCTTTCTTTCGTGAATGATGCGTTGCACGGCCCGGCCCATTCTGTCCTGGGGTCCGCCCGGACTCGTTCCGATCACAATTTCAATCGGCTTCGCCGGTTTCCACGCCTGTGCATACAACGGCCGGGCCGCGAGCACACCGAAGCCGGCAGCGCCTCCGAGAAGAATCGACCGTCGGCGGCGCGATGGGTTAAGCATCTCTTACTCCGTCCGCGCGGCGAGCTGCAGTATTCGCCGATACGAGCTCTATCGCTTACCATCCTTCGCGAGAAACTCGCGCGATAGCCCGAGCACGCGCTCAACGTCTTCCATATTGTTATAGACGTGCAGGGAGAAGCGCAGCAGCCCGCGGCGTATCGAAAGCTTTACCCGATTCGCGACGAGATGCTCGTAAAGCCGGTTGTAACGCTCGTCGCCGGCGCCATAATGGTCAGCGCTCATCACGCCGACCGTCACGATCTTCGTGAGGTGAGGCCCGGGCTCGCCACCAGCAACGGGAAGGCCGAGCTCGAGGAAACCCCGCGCGAGCGCATGCGTAAGGTCGCGCACGTAAGGCTCGATTCGGCGCGTATCCCACTCGAGCAGCTGTTTCATCGACGCGTCGACCGCGGCGGTTGCCAGGAAGTTGTAATTACCGAGATCGAAACGCCGTGCGCCTGATGCGAGCTTGAAATCGTAGCTGCCGAGGCTCGCCTCGTGCGCATCGCCCAGATCCACGCCAAAGCGCGCGAGGTAAGCCGGATGCAGCCGCTCCGCCCACGCGCGGCGGCAATAGAGATACCCCATGCCATAAAGCGCGAGCAGACCTTTTTGCGTCGATACCGATAGCGCATCGATCTTCGATGCCTGCACGTCGGTATGGAGCACACCGACCGATTGCGCGGCATCCACGAGGAGCAGCACGTCGCGCTCGCGACACGCCTTGCCGAGCGTGTCGACGTCCGTCCTGAAACCGGGCGCGAAAGACACGGTTGCTACCGTCGCAACGCGAGTGCGCGCATCCATGCGCTCGACGAGCGCGTCCACGGGAATGTGACCTCCGCGCGCCGGGATCATGCGCACCTCGACGCCGTAGCGCTGAAGGTTGAGCCATGCATACACGTTGTTAGGGTGCTCGAGCTCGGGACACAACACGACGTTGTCTCCACGATGCCAGTCGATCGCCGTCGCGATCATGTTCAGCCCGTCGGAGATGTTTTTCGTGTAGGCGATCTCGTCCGCATCGGCGCCGATCAATTGAGCGAAGCGCCCGCGCGCGCCTTCGACGAGCGCGAAAAACTGGTCCTTGTCGGTTGCACCGTTGAGCATGCGATCGTCGAGGTGCGCATCCATCGCTGCCCTGACTTCACGCGACAGCACGCTCCGGGCGGAAACGTCCATGTAGGTCCATCGCTCGAGCGCGGGAAAATGACTGCGCGCTTCGGCAAGGACAACGGGCTCAATCGGCTTGTTCATGACTCGACTCCCTTTCCATGTAATTTCCCCGCGCCGTTGCGACTAACACGCTCTTCTCGCAAATCGCGCGCGATCGCTGCGGGATCCCGCTCGGCCGCCTCTCCGTAACCGCCACCCGACGGCGTGCAAATGCGCAGCACAGAGTCGCGCGGCAGCTTCACCTCCGCCGCGGCGGGAGGCAGCTTCTGTTCGCCTGGCGTGCCCGGATTCAGCACGAACGCGCCGAGCACACCACGACCGCCGCCCTGCGACCCGGGCGCCGCGACATGCTGGCGCTCGGACGACAGACTCACGACGATATCGTCACCCAGCACGCGGTAGTCGCGCAACACGCCCATGCCGCCGCGATAACGTCCTGGTCCACCCGAGCCCTCCCATAGCGCGTAGCGCTCGACGCGGAACGGGTAAGCATGCTCGAGCGCTTCGACAGGAAGATTCGACGAGCCGGACGCATGCACCCGAACCCCGTCGACGCCGTCGCGCTTGGCCCGTGCGCCCATGCCGCCCGCAAGCGTTTCGTAATTGACGAAATACTTGCCGTTGCGCGGATCAGTACCTGAAAGCACGTACAGATGGTGCGGTCCGCTGCCGGCGAGCGCTTTATCCGGCAACGCCTGCGAGAGCGCAGCTGCGATGACGTCGCCCAGCACGCTCGCCGATATCGAGCGACAGCCGATCGCTGCGGGAGCCACTGGGCCGACGACGCTGCCCGGCGGCGCGGTAATGTCGAGCGTGCGGTAATAGCCGGCATTTGCCGGCACTTCCGGATCGAGGAGCGCTTTGGCAACCGTATAGACGGTCGCAAGCAGTGCGCGATACGGAATGTTGCGCGCGCAGCCCAGTTGCGCGTCCGAGCCCGCGAAATCGAAGGTGAGCTTGTCACGTGCGACCGTCAACGCAAGCTTGATCTTGGCGACGCTGTCTTCATCGTTGCCGTCGAGGTAGTCCTCGGCTTCGTAGCGCCCCGCCGGCAGACGCTCGATTGCGGCCCGAAAACGTTTTTCAGTGAACTCGAGATACGCAGCTATCGTCGCTTCGGTTTCGCGCACGCCATAGCGGTCGAACAGCGCGACTACGCTGCGCGTACCGACGATGTTCGCAGCAAACTGCGCTTGCAAATCTCCCACACGCTCATCCGGCGTGCGCGAGTTGAGCAAGATCATGTCGAACACGTCGCGATTCAGTTTGCCGGCCAGCATGATGCGCACCGGGGGGATGCGTATCCCTTCCTGGTAGATCGACTGGCATACCGCCGCCTCGGACCCCGGCACCATCCCGCCGACGTCGGCATGATGCGCAATGTTCGCAACGTATGCGGCGATACGCTTGCCGATAAAAACGGGCGCGATCACGTTGATGTCGGGCAAATGCGTGCCACCCCCGTTGTACGGATCATTCGCTATGAACATGTCGCCGGGGCGGATCTCGGACTCAGGATAGCGCTTGAGGATCTCGTCGACGGCACCGACCATCGATCCGAGGTGGATAGGCACACGCTGCGCGAGCGCGATCACCTGGCCTGAGCGGTCGAATATCGCAGTCGAACAATCCGCGCGCTCCTTGATGTTCGGCGAGAATGCGGTACGCGTCAGCGTCGCACCCATTTCTTCCGCAGTCGCAAGCAGAAAGCGCGCGACCACCTCGGCTTGTATGGGATCTATGCGGCGGCCCATGCGGCGCTCCTTTTGTTTTCGACGGACTCGAGCTCCATGTGCAGATAACCGTGCCGATCCTGCTTCAGCTTCGCTTTGGGCGGCACGATGGTTGTCGTATCCATCTGTTCGATAATCGCGGGACCGGTGATGCGGCAGTCTGCGCAGAGCCGGTCGCGGTCGTACACCGGCGTCGGCACGAAGCCCGTCTGCGGGAACCATACCTTGCGCTTTTCGATCAGCGCCTGCTTCAGCGCACCGCGAACGAGTTTCACGCGCTCCTGCGGCGTCGCGCGGCGTTTGCCGGTTACCACGAGGCGCGCGTTGACGATTTCGATGGGTTGACTGCGCATGTCATAACCGTAGTAGTCCTTGTGGCGCCGGTGAAAGGATTCGATGAGCTTCGCGAGTGAGCGCTCGTCCAGCCGCTCGCTCTTCAACTCGATGATCAGCTCGAAGTTCTGCCCGAAATAGCGCAGATCGATAAACCATTGGAACGCACCGCGCTCCTCACCTTCGCCCTTGAGCCACTGCGCACCGCGCTTGCCGAGCGTCCTGAAACCATCGTTCAGGGACTTCAACCCAGCTGCATCGGCGCGCACGAGACGGGTGAGGCTGAAGTCCCCGCGCACATCCGCGTGCAGCAGACCGATCGCCGACAACAACCCCGGCCGCGGCGGCACCAACACCTTGCGCATACCCATATTGCGAGCGACGTCTGCCGCATGCAGCGGGCCCGCGCCGCCAAACGCAACCAGTGTGAAATCGCGCGGATCCTCACCCTGCTCGACCGAAATCACGCGCACTGCGCCCATCATGTTGACGTTGATGATCTCAAGGACGCCCGCTGCCGCTTTGATTTTGTCGACGCCGAGGTTTTCTGCGAGCTCATCGATAACGGCATGCGCCTGCTCGGGGTGCATGGCCATGCGGCCGCCGAGCAGTGTTTTCGGATTGAGCCGCCCGAGCACGACGTTCGCGTCCGTCACCGTCGATTTCGTTCCGCCGCGCCCGTAGGCCGCAGGCCCGGGGTTCGCACCTGCGCTCTGCGGGCCCACTTTGAGCAAACCCCCTGCGTCTACCCACGCAATCGAACCCCCGCCTGCACCGATGGTGTGGATGTCGAGCGTACGGGTGCGCACGGGAAAACCGCCCATTGCCCGCTCGCTTTTCTTGGCCGGCTCTCCGTCCCTGATCAGGCACACATCGGTGCTCGTGCCACCCATGTCGAACGTGATCAGGTTAGGCAGCCCCAGCTGCTCGCCGAGCCCGACGCTTCCGATGACGCCGCCGGCGGGCCCCGAGAAGAATGTGTTGACCGGCACCTTGCGCACGGCACCTGGAGAAACGGCCCCGCCATTCGACTGCATGACGCGCGGCGCCTGGCGTATCCCGAGATCCGCTACACCGTTTTCGAACCGTTGGAGGTAACGGTCCATGACGGGCATGAGGCTCGCATTCACGGTCGCCGTCGCAAATCGCTCGAACTCGCGAAACTCCGCGAGGACGTCACTCGATGTGCAGAGATAGACTTCAGGCCACAGCTGCTGGACGAGCTCTCGCGCACGCTCCTCGTGTTGCGGATTAGCGTACGCATGAAGAAAACAGATGGCCACCGCCTCCACCTTTTTTTCTTTCAGCACCTCGATCGCGCGCCGAATGTCCGATTCAGAGAGGGGAGTCACCTCTGCGCCGTCATGAGCTATGCGGCCCTGCACTTCGAGGCGGCAATCGCGCGCTGCCGGCGGCATGGGCTTCGGGATATCGAGATTGAAGTAGTGCGGACGGCGCTGCCGCGCGAGCTCTAGCACATCTCGAAAGCCCGCGGTCGTCAGCAACCCGGTCGCCGCCCACTTGCCTTCGAGGACGGCGTTGGTCGCAAGGGTCGTCCCCAGCACCAGGAACTTGATGTCGCTCCGGTCGAGCGCATTCTGATCCAGCAGCTCGGCAATGCCGTCGAGGATGCCCTGTGCCGGGTCAGCCGTAGTCGTTGGGACTTTATGATAGTGATAGCGGCCACGCTCGAGCTCGACCGCAACGAGATCCGTGAACGTGCCGCCGGTGTCGATACCGACGCAAACTGTGCCCATGTGTTCGTTTCGAGTGTGAGAGGAGGAGCGCTGATTCTAGCGCGCCTATAATCGAGAAATGGCGGGATCGGCACGATCCCTGCGCTCAAGCACCTTCCGGAGGAACCGCGACCATGGCCAGTGTTACGCCGCTACGAGAGTCTTCGGCTGCACCGATTCTGGGCGAAGGCTTCAGCCGTGAGCTGTGCGAGCACATCGCACGCTGGACTTACGCGCAACTGCCGGCCGCCGTAGTCAAAACGGTCAAAGCGCTGCTCCTCGACACGTTGGGAGTGATCGGCGGGGCGCCTCGCGCACCCGGCATCGCTGAGCTCAATTCACGTTTGATGCGGTGGGAACAATCAGGGGCAGCAACAGGTCTCCTCGGCAAGCGCCGTTACTCTCCACCCACTGCTGCGATGGCCAATGGTGCAGCCGCGCACGCGCTCGACTTCGATGACCAGCACGATCCCGCGCGCGTGCATACGAGCTGCGTGGTGCTGCCCGCGCTGCTCGCGACCGCCGAAGAGGTCGGAAAGATCAGCGGCCAGGATTTCATCCTCGCGATGGCAGTCGCCACTGAGCTTCATGCCCGCTTGGGCCTCGCGTGCTATAACAGCCTCGGCAAGGGTTGGCACCCGACGATGGTGTTCGGCACGCTTGCGGCGAGCCTGGGGGCTGGACGTCTGCTGAAACTCGACGCAGACGGGCTCACCAACGCACTCGGGATGGCGTTCCACCAGACGAGCGGCTCGGCGCAGAGCATGCGCGACGGCGTATTGTCAAAGCGGCTCGGCGCCGGATTTGCGGCGCGTAACGCCGTCACCGGTGCATTCCTTGCCGCGGACGGCCTCACGGGTACGCGCCGCACGCTGGAAGGCAATGCCGGATTGTTTGCACTTTACGAACGCAACGAGGTGAAGCCCGAACTACTGATCGACGACCTCGGCCGCGGCTGGCGCACGCCTGAGTACAGCTTCAAACCGTATCCTTGCTGCCGTTGCAATCACACGCCGATCGGCCTCGGCATCGGGCTGCACGCTCAGGGCATACGCGTGCATGACGTCGAAGGTGTCGAAATTCGCATGGGCCATGTGAACTGGCTTACGGTGGGCGAGCCCTACGACGTCTCGCGCGATTCCGTCGTGCACGCGCAGTTCAACGCCTCCTACAGCTTCGCCCGTGCTCTCGCGGATGGCAAAGTCGATCTCCACACGTATCAGCAGGCCGCGATCAGCGATCCGAAAATCGTTGCACTGAGCCGTATAACGAAAGTGATCTCCGACCCTGCGATCGATGCGACGGCTATCGAGCCCGCTCGCGTACGACTCGTGCTCAAGGCGGGTCGCACCGTCGAAGTCTCGAGCGAAACGATCAAAGGGAGCCCGCAGGAACCGATGACCAGCGAAGAGCTGCTTGGAAAATTCCGGGCGTGTCTCGAATTCGGCCTCGGCGCCACGCGAGCTCAAGCCGACCGTCTGGCGGACACCGTCACGAATCTGGAGCGCTACCCTGACGCAGCGGGCGCGATCGTCGACGCGTTTCCGGGTGCTAGTCCGGCTTGAGGCCGATCTTCTGCACGACCTTTCCCCATTGATCCATTTCGGACTTTACGAAGCGCGCGAACTCGTCGGCGGAATTGCCGACCGGTATCGCCCCCTGAGCTGCAAGCTTGTCGCTCATTTCGGGCAGCCGAATGATGCGTGCGATCTCGCCGCTCAGCTTCGTAAGCACGGCTTTGGGCATCCTGCCGGGTGCGAAGACCCCATACCACTCGTACGTGTCGAAACCGGGCAAGCCTGACTCGGCAAATGTCGGGACATCCGGCAATCCCGGCGAGCGTTTTGCAGCCGTGGTTGCGATCGGCCTGAGACGCCCCGCTTTAATGTGCGGGAGCACGCCCGGCGGTCCGCTGATCATGAACTGAATCCTTCCGCCGATGAGATCGATAATCGCTGGCGCCCCGCCTTTATAGGGAATGTGCGTAATGTTGATGCCGGCCTGAAGATTGAGCAGCTCCATCGAAAGGTGGCCGGATGTGAGCGGGCCGGGCGAGCCGTAATTGAGCTGACCTGGCTTCGCTTTCGCCAGCGCGATCACCTCCTTCAGCGTGTTCGGCCCGAGGCCGGAGTACATCGACATCACGCCGGGCACGATCACCATCAGTGAGACCGGTGTGAAGTCGCGCTCCGTGTTGTACGGCAGGTTCTTCAGGACGAACGGATTCACGACGTGCGGCGTGAGCAGTGTGCCTATCGTGTAGCCATCGGAGGGCGCTTTGGCGACAATTTCACTGCCGACCGTGAAGACTCCGCCGGGTCGATTGTCGACGACGATCTGCTGAGCCCACGCATCATTCATTTTCTGCGCGACGAGCCGTGTGACGATGTCCGTCGTCGATCCTGCAGGCACGGGAACAATCCAGCGGATAGGGCGCGTCGGATACTGCTGGGCATCGACGCTCCCGATCACCGTTGCGTTCGCAACCAGAGCGAGCGCCACAGCGAACCCTGTTCTCACGAATTGCATGCCTGCCCTCCCGCAGTAGCGCGTCCGCGCGTGTGACGCTGCGACACGCAGCACTACCGCGCGGCGCCTGCAAGCTCGTCTTCGCTCGCGCCGGAATGGTAGCATTAGCAGCCCGTCAACACGTCGCTCGAGGAAGTCTCAATGGATCTCGGTCTCAAAGGCCGTACTGCGCTCGTCACCGGAGGATCGCGAGGATTAGGCTATAGCACCGCGCACCTGCTCGCGGCCGAAGGCTGCCATCTTCACCTCGCCTCACGCAGCGCGAAGGACCTCGATACCGCGCGGCGCAAGATCACCGACGCTCACGAGGTCAACGTGACATGCCACGCGATGGATCTGGGCGCAAGTGACAACGCGCGCAAGCTTGCGCGTGCTTGTTCGGACGTGGACATTCTCGTAAACAACGCCGGCGCGATTCCACACGGCACGGTTGCGGCGGTCGATGAAAAGAGCTGGCGCGACGCGTGGGATCTGAAGGTGTTCGGCTTCATCAACCTGATTCGCGAGATTTACCCCGCGATGTGCGAACGCCGGCGCGGCGTGATCGTGAACGTCATCGGCACGGCGGGGGAGAGGCCGACGGCAAACTACATTGCGGGCAGCATGGGCAACGCGAGCCTGATAGCGCTCACGCGCGCGCTGGGCGCCGAAAGCGGAGACTACGACGTGCGCGTCGTGGGTGTGAATCCAGGCGCAACCGAAACCGATCGTCAGGTTGTGCGTTGGCGCACACGCGCAGAAAAAGAGCTCGGCAACGCCGAGCGTTGGCGGGAGCTCACGAAGGGTTTCCCTTTCGGTCGGCTGGCCACCGTCGACGAGGTCACACATATGATCGTCTTCCTGTGCTCGGATCTGTCGTCATACACGACGGGCACCGTGGTCACGATCGACGGTGGGGCATCCTGGCGCAAGTAACTCGCGCGCGATTTAACAGCAGACCACAGCATCAACCACAAAGGGCAAAGGACACGAAGGAAATCCAACGAGCGGACCCAGAACAATTATTGAACCACACGTGTCGTTGATCGGAGTGGGCAGCGCACCGTTCGTATGTCCGGGTTGAAGCTTTTGCTCTCCTTTGTGTCCTTTGTGTCCTTCGTAGTTAATGCTTTTATTTCATTCGCTCGTAGCGCCTCAGCACGACGCGTAGACCATCGCGGAAGTGCGGCCGCATTTTCGCGGTCCAATCCGTATTCGCCGCTTCTTTCCATTTTTCAGAAGAGCACACGTCCGGCGTAGCCAGGTGATAGATCGCGAGATAGCGCTGCCGGCCGGCGCTGACCGCGCTCACGTTGCTGAAGCGTCGGGCCAGCAGGCAACCGGCCACTGCGGACAGTCTCGGAATGTGCTCTTCGTCGTACCACGCGTTGAACTCAGCCTCGGCTTCAGGCGTGACATTCATTGCATACATCATGAGACCCCCCGCGCCGGATGGTGCTGACTGGCTGCCAGGCGGCAACTGCTTGGCTTCGAAGCGACACAGGCGTGTCGCCTTGCTCGTCACGCGCTTCGACCAAGGGGAAAGGTTTTCACCTGCAATCGCGCGATACGGCTCACTCTTAAGCACGTCGAGCGATTGCAGATCATAGGTCGCGATGGCGATCCTCGAATTTTCTGCGCCGATCCAGCGCTCGCAATTGACGAAGCCCGGAACACGCCGGCGCTCCGGTACATGCTCGGTGTCGTACCAGTCGTTGAACTCGTCTTCATGAACCGGCGAAGAATCGAAGCCGGCAACGAGCAATCCCATGGGCTGTTGCGCCATGTTCTATCTCCCTCAGTCGACCCGCACACCCGCTCGCTTCACAACCGGCGCCCACTTCGCAGTTTCGGCTCGAATGAACTCGCCAAACTTCTCGGGAGGGCCACCCACCGGCTCGAAGCCAAATTCGATCATGCGCTTGCTCATGTCCGGAGCGCTGATGATCTTGTTGAGGTCTGTGTTGAGCCGCTTGATCACGTCCGGCGGCGTTGCAGCCGGCGCGAGCACGCCGTTCCACGAGGTCACCTCGTAGCCCGGCACCCCGGATTCCGCGACCGTCGGAAGATCGGGGAGGACTAACGAGCGCCTTCCGCTGGTGACCGCAACGGCGCGCAGCCTGCCCGCCTTCACGTACTGCACGACCGACGCAGGCTCACCGAATATCAGCCCGATTTCTCCGGACAGCAATGCAACGGCTGCGGGACCGCCGCCTTTGTAGGGCACGTGCACGAGCTTCGTGCCCGTCATGTTATTGAACAGCTCCCCGGTCAGATGATTGATAGCGCCGCTTCCACTCGAGCCATAGGAGAGTTGGCCAGGCTGGGCTTTGTCGAGGGCGATGAGATCCTTGACTGTTTTAATCGGCAGTGAAGGATGCACGATTAGTACTTGCGGCACGGACGAGAGCCAGATGATCGGCGCGAAGTCGGCCTCCTTGAACGGAAGTTTGCTGTAGATGCTGGGATTGATCGAATGCGTCCCCGAGTATGCGAATGCGATCGTATAGCCGTCGGCAGGCGACTTGGCCGCCATCTCGGCGCCGATGTTTCCGGCCGCGCCGCCTCGGTTGTCCACGATGATCTGTTGCGCAAGCGCTTCGCTCAGCTTCGGACTCAGCAGGCGCGTCAACGTGTCTGCGCCGCCGCCCGGAGGCCACGGCACGATCCAGCGGACGGGTTTGCTCGGATAGCTTCCCTGCGACCATGCCGTCG
>JAQGNH010000306.1 GCA_028291945.1 Betaproteobacteria bacterium | reverse complement strand
GGCTGCGCCGCAGTGCTGTGTGTCGGCGCAACGAGCACTGCTGCCGAATATCCCACAAAGGCGATACGCGTGCTCGTCGGCTTTGCGCCCGGCGGGTCGGCCGACATCATTGCGCGCGCTGTCGGGCAGAAGCTCGCTGATGCTTTCAAACAGCCGGTCGTCGTAGACAACCGGAGCGGTGCTTCAGGCATCATCGCGACTGAGCTCGCTGCGAAAGCCGACGCCGACGGGTACACGCTGCTCGAGGCGACAATGACCACGCACGGTATCGGACCGCATCTGTACCAGAGGCTGCCCTACGACGCCGTCAACGACTTCGCGCCGGTCGTGCTGCTCGTGCGTATTCCACTCGCGATGTTCGTCAATGCCTCCGTGCCGGCCGCCAATCTGAAGGAATTCATCGCTGCGGCCAAGGCGAGCCCGGGCAGGTTCAGCTACGCCTCCGCGGGATCCGGCAGCCCGCCACATCTCGCGGCAGAGCTGTTCAAGCTCAAGACGAGCACGCAGTTGCTGCATGTGCCTTACAAGGGAACGGGCGCAGCGCTGCCCGATGTGGTGGGCGGTCAGGTACAGATGATGATCGATGGTCCGCCGCCCTTTCTACCTCACGTGAAGTCGGGCAAGCTGAAGGCGCTTGCCGCCGCAAGCGAGAAACGCAATCCGTTGCTCCCGAACGTGCCGACGTTCGCCGAAGCGGGTGTTAGCGGCATGGAGACAGGTCTCTGGTACGGCATTGTCGCGCCGAAGCGCACACCGAAATCGATCGTGGCGAAGCTCAATGCGGAGCTCAATCGCGCGCTCGAGCAGCCCGACTTGCGCGAGCGGTTCGCCGCGATGTCCGTCGAAGTTGTTGGTGGCACGCCCGAGGTCTTCGGGCTCTATATCGACTCGGAGCTCAAGCGCTGGGGAGAAGTCGTGCGTGCGGCGAATATCAAGATCGAATGAGTGGATAACGCTGGCGGCGGCTGGCGCATGCAGAATCTCCAAGAGCCGAGCCTGGCCTGTGCGCCTCAGAAGCGAAGTCCGGCTGCCAGCCGAACCATGTGTTCTTTCGTAAAGTTCACGTGCGGATCGCTCGCTGCGCGTACGAAGTAGCGGTCGAAATCGTAAGTGACCGAAACGCCCGTTCCATGCACCTTCACTTCGTCCTCGGCCGCGGCACGCCCGTCCTTGTAAAACAAGTCGAACGTCCAGCGCGTGCGGGCGTCGGGTTTGATGCGCGCGATCACGTGGAATACGCGCTGTCCGGTGCCTAGACGGTCATCGCGAATCTGGAATGCGCTCAGCGTCGTATTCGGTAGCACGCGCGTGCCGGCCCCGATCAGCACGGCATCGTTCGGATCGAAATTCAGATTGAAGTAATCCTTGAGATTCGTGCGGCCGATTCCGAGCAAGCCGAAGTAGCGCTCGCCGATTTCGGCATTCAGGCTCCCGCCGAGAAAACCGCGCGTCGCATACTGCATCGAGGGGATAAGATGCCCGAACGGAAAAGAGATCGTATTCTCGTAGCCGACTCGAAGCTGCTGGAACTCGTTCGCCCGCCTATAAAAGCCCACCCACGCCGCATGCGATACGAGATTGGCGCGCAGGTTGAGATCGTAAGCGTCAGGCTGATTGGTGGTGCGATAAAAGGACGGCGTCAGCTTGTAAGCGATTGCTTCAGAGTCCGTAGTGATGGGCTCGCCGCGATGCTCCTGAGCGCCGACGCCTTGGGCACAAGCCATCTGATGCCAGATGAGCACGCTCACAGTGGCAAGTGCACGTGCGGTCTGGCAAAGCAAGAATGACTTCATGGCGGCTGCCTTGCAGAGAGTTCGTTTCCGTATAGCCTGTGCTCCAGCGCGTGCGGCCTGGTTGAACGGTTGAGCATTCAGGGGGCAGCCGACCCCGAGTCGTGCCGGGTGTATATTGCAGAAACGTCCGCCATCCTTAATTCGCTTGATGTCTTTGTTGCAGCCCTCTGAAGACGAACCCGTGGGTCTTCACCGTGCGACATTGGAAGAACCGTTCGTTGGATAGTCTGCGTGCCATGCCGGTCTGCCTGTGCAATACGTTTACATTGTAAACAGTCACCGCGGTTCACAGGGCAGCGCCAACGGCCGTGGCCCATGCGCCAATAATCGCTACAACCCGAAATCGATGGGAGTCATTATGCATGCTGTGCTGAGCGCCTCATGACCAAGACGCAGAGTACGCCTGCGCGAAAACGCCGCGGGCCGCTCGACGGTACGCGTGTTCTGGATTTGTCGCGCGTGCTCGCAGGCCCGTTCTGCTCGCTGATCCTGGCCGATCTCGGCGCCGAAGTGATCAAGGTCGAAGAGATCGGCGGCGGCGACCAGACTCGCACCATACCGCCGTTCGTCAACGGCGAGAGCCATTACTTCCTGTCGATCAATCGCAACAAGAGCAGCGTCGCACTCGATGCGCGCACTGAAGAAGGGCGCGAGATTCTGCTCAAGCTCGCCATGAAGTGCGATGTAGTGCTCGAGAACTTCCGTCCCGGCGTCATGGATCGCCTCGGTCTGGGCTATGAGCGTCTGAAAGCGCTGAAGCCACAGCTCATCCTGTGCTCGATCAGCGGCTTCGGTGCAAAGGGATCGATGCGCGACAAGCCTTCGTTCGATCTCGTGACGCAGGCGCTGAGCGGCGTCATGAGCATCAACGGCTATCCGGATGGAACGCCGACGAAGCTCGGCTTGCCGCTGGGCGACATTGGCGGCGGTTTATGGGCCGCGATCGGTGTCATGGCGGCGTTGAATGAGCGCAACGCGACCGGGGAGGGATCTCACGTGGACCTGAGCCTCCTGGAGGGGCTCATGGGACTGCTCGGCTACCTCGCCGAAATCTACCTCGTCACGGGTGAGAACCCGGGCCGAATGGGGAACAGCCATCACAACATCGTGCCCTACGGGCTCATGCCGGTGAAGGACGGACACATCGTGCTCGCGCTGCACGTCGGCGGATTCTGGCGCAATTTCTGTCGCGCCATCGGGCGCGAGGACCTGATCGCCGATGCGCGCTTTCGAACCGTGAAGGATCGCCACAGGAACCGCGTGGAGCTCGAACGGCAGATCCAAGAGATCATGATGACGAAGACCGTGGCGCAGTGGCAGCAGATTCTCGACACCGCCGACGTGCCGCACGGACCCGTCAACAGCATCGGGCAGGCGCTCAACCAGCCCATCGTGCGTGAGCGCGGTTTCGTGAAGGAAGTGCAGCACCCGACAGCGGGCACGGTCAAGGTGATCGGTAATCCACTGCGTTTCGAAGGCCGCTACGAAGAGACTCGGCTCGAGGCGCCGCCGCTGCTCGGCCAGCACACGCGCGAGGTACTGGGATCGCTGATCGGATTGAGCGATGACGAGATCGAGCGCCTCATTAGCGGCAACGTCATTGCCGCGGCTGCGGAGATACCGTCCCCCGATCGCGCCGCAAACCCGCAACCAAAGTAAGAAGGAAACACATGGCAATAGCACATGGCATCGCCACTGACGCTGAGCTCGCGCGTGTCCGCTCGAAGATCGGCCAGAAGGTCACGATCAACGAGCCGCCCTATCTCACCGAGGTGACCCGCGACTCCGTGCGGCACTGGGCGCACGCGACAGGCGACCGCAATCCGTTGTTCCTCGATGAGGCGCATGCGCGCGGGTCGCGTCATGGCGGTCTCATCGCGCCGCCATGCCAGCTCTATGCGTACAGCCGTATCTCGATCGGGTATCGCGGAGGCCTCCCCGGCGTGCATTCGTTCTTCGCGGGATCGCACTGGCGGTGGCACGAACCGATACGAGTGGGCGAGCGCATCGATCCCGAAGTGACTTTCAAGGATCTGGTGGAGCTGCCGAGCCGCTTCGCCGGCCGCATGTTCAAGCAGATTTCACTGATCCGTTTTCTCAACGGAGAAGGGCGCGAGCTCGCGCAGGCCGACTCCTGGGGCATGCGCGTCGAGCGCGTCGCCGCCAAGGACAAAGGCAAATACAAGAAGCTGCAGCTCGCCGAGCGCTATACGGATGAACGGCTGCAGGAGATCGCAAAACTATACGCGGAGGAGCAATGCCGCGGACGGCAGACGCTCTACTTCGAAGACGTGAAGGTCGGCGATTCGATACCGCAGATCATTCGCGGGCCTTACACCGCGACCACCGCCGTCGCATTCGAGCAGGCGTGGGGCGGGCTGTTCATCAAGGCGCACGGCTACTGGTTCGACTACTTGCGGCGCCATCCTGCCGCCGGCATTCCCAACAGCTACAACATTCCGGAACCGCCTGAAGCGGTGCACTGGGATTCCCCGCTTGCGCGGGCTGTCGGCGTTCCGGAAGCCTACGATTACGGACCCGAGCGCGTCGCGTGGATCGCGACGATGCTCACCAACTGGATCGGCGATGAAGGCTTTCTGTCGGAGCTATATTGCGAAGTGCGCCGCTTCAACATGATCGGCGATCTCACCACCTGCCGCGGTAAGGTGGTATCGAAGGACGCGCGTGACAGCCGCTCCGGTGCCGTGAAGCTCGACATCGAAGCCGTGGATCAGCGCGGCGACTCGACAGCTGCGGGCTGGGCGATCGTTACTCTTCCGCGCAAGGGAGTGTAAGAAAATTACGATGCTCGCAACGGAGGTGCGATATGAACCCAAAACAACATGACGTGCCGCGGAGGAACACTACAAGAGGCGTGTACACGCGGCTCGGGCTCGGGTTTGTGATCGCAGCTTTGGCTGTCAGCAGCGCCACGATTGCGCAGACGTATCCTTCCCGTGCGGTTCGCTTCATCGTACCGGCCCCGCCCGGCGGCGGGACCGATATCCTCGCGCGTACGCTGGGCCAACGACTGGGTGAGATGTGGGGGCAGCAATTCGTGATCGACAATCGCGCCGGCGCCGGAGGCATCGTCGGCACGGACCTCGCCGCGAAGGCGTTGCCTGACGGCCACACGATCGTGATGGCGTACACGAGCCACGCGATCAATCCAGGACTTTACCCGAAGCTTCCATACGATGCGATCAGGGACTTCGCGCCGATCGCACTGATCGCGCAGATCCCGAACGTATTGGCGCTGCATCCGAGCGTGCAGGCCAAATCGGTGAAAGAGCTTATCGCGCTCGCGAAAGACAAACCGGGCGCGCTCCTCTACGCCTCGGCAGGAAGCGGCACGTCGACGCATCTTAGCGGCGTCCTCTTCAACTCTATGGCCGGGATCAATATGGTCCACGTGCCTTACAAGGGCGCGACGCCGGCATTCACGGATCTCGTGGGCGGACAGGTGTCGCTCATGTTCGCCAACATGGCTTCGAGCTTTCCGCACGTGCGCGCTGGCCGGTTGCGCGTGCTGGCCGTCACGGGCAAGAAGCGCTCGATCGCCGCGCCCGATCTACCCACGATCGACGAAGCTGCGCTGCCGGGTTATGAAGCGAATGCGTGGTTCGCGGTGCTCGCGCCGCGTGCAACATCTGCGGCGATCGTCGATAAGCTCAACCGCGCGATTGTCGGCATCATCGAAGCGCCGGATGTGCGCGAAAAGCTGCTCGCACAAGGTGTCGAGCCGATGACATCGACACCGGCGGACCTCGGACGTTTCCTCGGCGCTGAGATCGTGAAGTGGACGCGCGTCGTTAAGGAATCGGGCGCGCGGCCGGACTGAGCAATCTCCCGCTCAGCAACGGTTGTGTCAGCAATGTGAGGCCAACGCTCAATCAGCCTTGATGCCGGCCTGCTTCACCACTTTCGACCACTTCGCAATTTCGGATTTGATGTAGGCGTCGAATTCCTCCGGCGTGTTGCCGACGGGCTCCATGCCCTGCTTCAGGAGACGCTCCCGGGTATCCGGCGCCTGCAGAATCGCGCGCATCTCGGTGCTCAGTCTGGCGACAATATCCTGCGGCGTCTTCGCCGGAACCAGGAAACCCATCCAGTTCACGACCTCGAAGCCGGGCAGCCCGGACTCGTTCAATGTCGGCAAGTCCGGCGCAGCCGGCGAACGCTTGAGGCTGCTCACGCCGAGCGGTTTCACTTTACCTCCGCGCGCGGCGGGCAATCCCACGGCCATCCCTATGATCATCACTTGCACGTGGCCGCCCATCAGATCGGTGACGCCGGGCGCTGCGCCTTTATAGGGTACATGCACGATATTCACGTTCGCCATGCTCTTGAAAATCTCCGTTCCGAGATGGCTCGCCGAGCCATTCCCCGCCGACGCATAGCTCAATTCGCCTGGCCGCGCACGGGCGATCTGAATGAGGTCCTTCACCGTTTTAACCGGCAGCGAGGGATGCACGATCATGATATTGGCTGTGGTGGCGGCATTGGTGACGCCTGCGAAGTCCCTAATCGTGTCGAACGGAATCTTGCTGTAGAGACTGGGATTGACGGCGATGATGCCCGGAGTCGTCACCATTATCGTGTAACCGTCGGGCGGTGATTTTGCCAAGGCTTCCGCGCCGATGTTGCCGCCTGCTCCCGGCCTATTGTCGATGATGACTGGGTGTCCCCAGCGCTCGGTGAGCCCTTGCGCGATCGGGCGCGCAATCATGTCTGCGGGCCCGCCCGGCGTAAACGGCACGATCATGCGGATCGGTTTCGTTGGGTACGCGCCGGGTGCATTCTGCGCCCCCGCATGACTAGACAAGACGAGGCTCAGCAGCGCAGAAGCGAGGGCAGGAGGAATTCGCAAGTTCATGGAGCGCTACTCCGGCTTGATGTGCATCGACCTGCTACCTCGCTGCCGCGATCACGAACAGGCCCACGACACATGCGAATGCTGCTCCCCAGACTAGCGACCTCGCAGTGGGCTTGTCATGGATGTAGAGCAGCGTGTAGATCACCCGCAACACGACGAACGTTATCGCCAGCGCGTCTATCCAGGACTGCGGGGCGCCGGCCAGATGCGCAACGATCACGCCCGCCGCAAAAGGCGGGAAGGCTTCGAAGCCGTTCAGCTGCGCCCAGTAGGCGCGTTGCCGCTGTGGCGGCAGGCTCTCGACGTTGGCCCGTGGCGCACGATTATCGTAAGTCTTTCCGCCGCCTCCCGAGAATTTGGCGTAGGCAGCGCCGATATAGGGTACCAGGGCAGCGACAAGGATCATCCAGTAAGCAAGAGTCATCGATTAGCCATTCAGAAGGAAAGGGTTGAAGCTCGAACGTTCCGGATGTTCTCACAGTGCAACGTCGCGCGGGTCGTAGAGGTATGAAAGGCCTCGTCTCTAGCGGCCGGATCGTGTTTTGACGTCCGACGCAGGCTGTCCTCGCCTGAGTTCGCTCCCGTCAGAGGATCGAATCACCTCCAGACGAATACAATAGCCGACGCGCCGCAGGCCAATGCGTTAACAACAATCGTTCACGCGACTTATCAAAAGAGGAGGTTTCATGCTGTCGTTGCGCATCGCTGTCATCGTGCTCGCGGCTCTCGCCGGGTGGAGCACGCCCGCGTCGAGTCAGACCAAACCCAGTGCGGTCCAGACCTGCCAGCTTGGAGACCTCAAGCTGGAAAGCGGAGAGCTCATTCGCGACTTCCGGATGACCTACATCACCTTCGGCACGCTCAATCCTCAGAAAAGCAACGCGATCCTCTCGCTCCACGGCTTGCAGGGCAATCGCAACAGCCAGTCCTATTGGGTCGGGCGCGGCAAGGCTTTCGATCCGGACCGCTACTTCGTCATTCAGCCGGATACGCTTGGCGTTGCGTCGATGGATCCGAATGCGACGACCTCGCCTACGAGATCGGGCCTGAACATGAAGTTCCCCCGGTTCAACATCCGCGACATGGTCAACGCCGAGCACCGCATGTTGACCGAGTGCCTCGGCCTCAAGCATCTCGTTGCCGTTGCCGGCAGTTCGATGGGCGGCGTCGAAACGATGCAATGGGCCGTGAGCTACCCTGCTTTCATGGACGCAGCGATTCCGGGAACGCCCATGGCGCGCGCCAATCGCCAGGGCAACTT
>JAQGNH010000299.1 GCA_028291945.1 Betaproteobacteria bacterium | reverse complement strand
GGAGGCACAGACCTTCACTATCTCAGTAAGCACATCGAGCTGCGCCCACTCGCGCACATAGCGCGGATGATTTTCGCAATACTCCACCAGCTTCTCTAAGGACGATAGGGCCGCCGCGAGATCGCGGTTCTTGAACAGGCTTACGCAAATCTGTAGCTGAGCTGTGGCAGCCGTGACGAACGCAGCGGACTCCGATGCCATGTCAGACCTCGCCACTACAGGTTTCTGTTGCTATTCCGTCAGCAGAGCGGCCGACTATTTCCGACCGTCTCCTAGACAGCACTCGCGGGAAAGCCGGCACCCAACGACCCGCGTGCACTTTCTTCTTTGGCAAAGCGTGTGCCGATTTCCCGCCTGCTCGGTTCAGCGTTGACGAGCCCGGCGCGGCAGGCGCATGCTATTTTCGGCGTTACATAGGGGAGCCCACCATGAAAAGACTTATGCTGGTGCCTGTCTGTTGGGCCGCGGTCGTCGCCATTCACGTCTGCTTACGCATCAAAGACCGCGTGTCGCGCACCTAGCCGTCATGGACCTTGACGAGCGCACCCTCGGCCTTTGCCTCGCGACGATCTTCGCTGTTGCGATCGTGGGCTGCCTGCCCGCTTTCCTTCGCGTTATTCGAATGCGCCGTGCTGAACGGCTGCCGGGCTGGGCTTACTGGCCGCTGTTGCACGCGCTAGACGACCGAGACCGGCACGAGGAGCCACCACGCCATGGCTGAAGTAGTCCCGCTCCGTCCGAACTCCACTGAATCGCGCACTCGGCGAAGAGGCTCAATCAGAGGAAGGTATTCGCCACACTCGGTGCTCGGGTTACCAGCGCCTGTTGCTATGGAGCGGCGCAAGAAAAAGTCCGCCGGGTTCGACATCGCAGCCGCGTTGGAAGCGAATCTCGACAGGTATCCCAAGAAGGAACAACTGTGGCAACTGCTCACGCACTGGCTGGATGCAGCAAAGTGGGAGAAGCTCGCTGCGCGATACCCTGATTACGTGAAGGCGTTGGAGCGCGCCCTGGTGGTGATGTCGAAAGCGCCGAGCCCGCAGCACGCCATAGAGACGCTGCAAACGCGATGAATCGTAGTTGGCTCGGAGACTTGGGCAATGTCAATGGTTCACGCACATGGCTCGACAGCGAGGGAGCGTAGCGCATGATATCGGTGAGAGGGCTCTCTTTGCCACACACCAAGAGCAACACCGACTTGGTTCTACGTTCGATCCGGGCGAGGCAGAAGTTCTGGATTGACGAGCGAGATCGCGCTCGGACGGCTAAGAACGATCAAGCAGCGGGCGACGCTCAGAGACTGATCGACGAATACGGCGCTTTCATCGACATTCTGAAACGCCATTCCAGCGAACACATAATCGGCTACATGCAAGCCCGTCGCTAATCACGCCATTCGCGCTGGTATCCAAGTCGCGCCGAAGCCCGCACCATCACGATGCGGCGTCTTTCCCTTTCGAACCGTCGAATGTGCTCGGATAGCCGCGTAGCTCCGCATCGACGATGCACGCGACGTAGCTGCTGAACGGGACGATTGACGCGGCGATTAGTTGACGCTCGTCGTTGTAGACTTCCCAGCCCCAGCCGTCGGGCGGTTGGTGGTCGATGACCCAGCGCACAGAACTCTCAAGAGCCTACTTTCCCAAGTGCTCGCGGACTGCCTTGGCGCTCGGCCCGACCTTCTGCACGGCTGATTTCAGCTCGTCTGGACTAACACCGAGTTCTTTGGTCCAGTAACGCAATTCATAGTCTTCGTGAACGTCGATGCGGTTCCGGTCCTGCTGGCCCTTATTTCTTCTCTCGTCTGACATGGCGGTTCTCCTTTCAGCAAAACGAGCGTGCAACCGACATGCCGAAAGAAACCGTGCAGCGTGTGATCTACTCGGTCCGCTAGATTTTTGCGTGGAGCACGGAGCCGCTCAGTCCCTAGGCTGTGTTCGCGGGCGGAGGACAATGTCGCCGTAGTCTCCGACCCTCATCTCGTAGCGGGTGGTTGTGAATGTGCCCGTTGACGGATCAACATCGCCCATAAAACCGTGTCGCTTTGCGTCGGCGACACACTCAGGCAGCGTGCCAAAGCTTGTGCTCGACGCTGATACCGCGCCGTCAGGGGCCTCAACGCGCCACTGCCAACCCTGAGCCACGACATTTGCACTGCTGTGCTGAGTAACGCACCTGAAGAGCCACACTCGATCCACGTATCCGTCCCCTCCAATGATGCGGTAATTTATTGCGATCGGACGTGACCGTCCACAGCGGAAAAGGCAACGCTAAACGAACCGGGCCCGGCTTCGTGCAGGTAGAAATACCGTTGAAACGTCAGGACCATTCGTGACGTCTCGGTGCGTAACTTGCATCAGTTCACGCATGGAACATTGGACGCTCATTTACGACGAAGGGCGCCGGGTTTGGTCTTGGCGCTGCGTGGATCGCAATGGAGAGCGGCACCAATCGCCGGTTTGGTTTGAGAGTTTTCCTGAGTGTGTGGAAGACGCCAAGGAGCACGGCTTTGCCGAGGAACCGTGCCACGCGACTCAACAGTGACGGTCTGCGTCAGTTGCGCGGCGTGGGGTTGCCGTCGTCGTCTGGACTGTCCATGCGGTAGCTGGTCTGTCCGAAACTGTCGCTAGCGGATAGCTGCGCCTTGAAGCCGTGTTCCTGTGCGTCCCTGATGCAATCATCAAGGGTGTAGAAGAATGCGCCGGAACGGCGGACCACAGCACCCTCGAGCTGGATACGCCATTGCCACAGGTGCGCCACGGAGTCAGGTCGTGGGCGATGTTGGACGGAGGCAAAATACCAAACCCGGTTGGCCATTACGCAGCTTACCCCACGCTCATAACGCCGCGTAGAGCCGAACGGACGTGAGGGCATCGGGCATTTCGTTTCCGTTTACAAGTTCGTCGGCATGCGGCCTGAAATGCAGCCTCTTGCTGTCCGCCAATCTTCACATCCTGCGGGCGCGGCCGCCGCCAACTGGTTAAGAAAAAAAACTTCGCGGGCGAGGCTTGTGCCGACGCGCACTTGTTGCGGCCGCTGTACCTTGAGCACGATGGCCTCATCTACGATGTAGGTCCGCGCTTCGCCGCCGGATTCATCAACACGCGTCATGGCTTTTGCTGTTGGCACGAACCGGCGCACGCAGCGCAGTACCTCGGCCTCCGACATGACCGGGTCTGGCGCATTGGGCTGCAGGTAATACTCTTTGAGCATGCTCATGCAGGCGTTCCTTTCATTGGCGAATGCGCACTCACTGCGTGCCTTCGTACGTCGAGCTATTCAGCGGCACGGTCTTGCCGCCAACCGCGTGCCACGCAGTAATTCCGCCGGCGAGAGCCCTTGCGTCATAGCCGCGGCGTCGCAGCTCGGTCACGGCCGTGCCACTCACCTGAAAACCGCAAATGCAATAAACAACGATCGGACGGTCTCGAGGCAGGGCCTCGACCCAACGCGGCAGTGCGGCCGGCGCGTGCATGGCCGCGCCCGCCAGCATATCCGTGCGCCGCGGCATGTCACGCGGGAGACAGAGATCCAGAAGTACCGGTCGGCGCCCATCATCACCATCAAGTGCGGCTTTCAGCTCCTCTGCTGAAATGCGCGCCTCCTCCTGCACCGGCGCGCCGAAAGGAAGAAAGAGCTTGTCTTCGTTTGGCCCTTCGCCGATCGCGCGCCGATAGCGCTCGCCTATGCGCGGCCAATTCAGGTTTGCCATCACCTGATCGACATAGACACCTGCCTTTGCGCCGAAATCGAGGTGATAAGCATGCTCGTACATGTCGAGCGCAAAGATTGGAGTGGCCCCCGCCAAAGTATGCGCATGGTCTGCGGCCCAATGGTTGACCAGCCGCGCCAGGCGCTCGGACCACGCGAGGATCGCCCAGCCTGAGCCGCCTGCAAGTGCCTTTGCCATCGCCGTGAACTCGGTGCGCCAGGCGCCGACGCTGCCGAAATCACGCTCGAGCGCTCGCGCGAGCGGCTGCGGTGGTTCGCCGCGTCCAGTGGGGGGATTGTCGCCTTCCCCACCGAGCGACTCGAAATAGATCTCGTGCAGGATCACTGAACCGGCCGCGATCGACTCTTCGCGCTTCAACCCGTTGATGTCGAATACGGGTGCGGCTGCCCAGTCCAGCGCCGCAAGACGCGATCTAATGGCGTTCAATCGCCGTACTGCGCCACCGTAATTGTTTTCGTAGTGACTAACGAGCAATCGCTCTGACAGCCCGTTCATCCATTGCGGCTTCAGCAAGAGCGGCCGGATCATCACCATGCCGGGAGCGGTGACTTGCGGTGGCGGTACAGCAGAGGGATTCGGGACGTCCATAGTGCGCCTCCTCGCGTAGCGGGATGCGCAGACTTGGACGAAGATCGTCTAGCGGGGTGTCTGCATTAAACCCCGGAGCCTCACCAATGTAGTCCGGGGGCAATCACGTGTCAAAGCAGTGCAAGGGCGGGCGCATCAGGGATTCCTCGCTCGGGCGATCTCCTCCTCGCTGTATCGGTACGCTCTGAAGATGTGGTTGCTCTCGGAGCCTTTCCGGCCGCCGAAGAGCGGCGTGCCGAAAAACGGATTGACGTATTCCCAGACCACGTCGCCCTCTTTCGTCACCTCGAAGATGCGGCCGTATGAGGATTCGGCGATGAGCGTGTTGCCGTTTGGCAGGCGCTGAGCACCGCCCATGCGCGGCGAGAAAAAATTCCACGCCGGGCTGTCCTGATACTTCCACGCGATCTCGTTGGTCTTCGGATCGACCTCGATCACCCGCGAATACGGCATCGAGTCATCCGGACGATGCACGCCGTTGTCGAAGATGAGCACATTGCCGTTCGGCAGCGGGGTCGGCGCATGCTGCCCCGACACCGTCGGCTGAGTGAGCTTCCATACGATGTGTCCGGTCTTGCGTGAAATGCGCACGACCGTGGATGTCGGCCGGAAGCTCATGAGGATGTTGCCATCCGGCAATTCCTTCACGCTGTTCCCCTGATGCCACATCGTGCGCGGCGCCTGCGTCTCCGCGATGCCGTCGGCGACCGGATCGAAGTGCTCCCACGTGCGCCACTCCCACACCGTCTTGCCGTCTCGCGTGACCTCCGCGAGATATGACGAGTACATCTTGCCCGCCTCCGACTCGCCGCGCGCGTGATACTGCGCCGAGCTCATCTCGGGTTCCTCGATGCCGCCTTTGACTCGCCGCGCGATTTCATCGGGCACCTGGCCCATGCAATCAAGCAACACGTTTCCATTGCGGAGCAGAATCCCATCGTGGTGCTGGTCCGGTCGACGTATCTCCCAAAGCACTTTGCCGTTCCAGTCCATTTCCAGCGCCACGCCGCCCTTGAACGGGAAGCGGCTCAGGTGATTCTCCTCAGGAAAGCGGCCGTTGTAGTAGAGCGTGCCGCGCTCTGTCAGGTAACCGGAAAGACCGGGCGAGTAAGGCATCTTCCAGCTGTGCGCGATGTTGCCCTGCAAGTCGACCAGGTACACCGTTCTGCTCTCGACGAAAAGTGGCGCGAACAAGGTGTATCCCGGCGAGGCGCGCTCCGGATCACACGCCCTGAGACCGGTGCCCCGACGTTTAATGGTGTTCTGCTCAACTGGCGCCATAAAAATTGACTCCTCTGCTCCGAAGTTTTACTGCTGTTCCGTGCCGTGTCCTGCAACCCTTCCACTGCAGACGAATCCTCGGGCATACTGGGGCATCACGGCAAAGCATCTTTTCTGGGTGTTACCATAGTTTTTCTAATGAACTGAAGCCAATGCGAAGACGCCTTCCCTCTCTGAACGCGCTCAAGGCCTTCGAGGCCACTGCGCGTCACGAAAGCTTTACGAAGGCTGCTCAAGAGCTGTTCGTTACGCAGGGCGCCGTAAGTCAGCAGGTGAAGGCGCTCGAAGCTGATTTGGGCCTGCGGTTGTTTCGCCGCGAGCGCCAGCGGCTCATCATCACCGAGGCAGGGCGTGCTTACCTGGAGGTGGTGCGCGATGCGTTCGACCGCCTTGGCGCGGGCACCGAGCGACTTCTACAGCGGCAGAAGTCCGGCGTCTTGACGATCACCACCTCTCCGGATTTCGCGGCGAAGTGGCTGGTCCATCGCCTCGGGCGTTTCTCCGAGGCTCACCCAGAGATCGATTTGCGCGTCAGCGCTTCGATTCAGCACGTGGATTTCGCGCGCGAAGATTTCGACCTGGCGATCCGCCACGGAACCGGACAATGGCCTGGGCTGCACGTGACGCGGCTATGCACGGAAAAGCTCTTTCCGGTGTGTAGCCCCCAGCTGCTCAAGGGACCTGGCGCGTTGCGCTCGCCTCGCGACATCAAACGTCACAGGCTGCTTTACACGAACAGCGCGGATGGCTGGGCGCGATGGCTGGCGCACGTCGGCGTCGATGGCGTCGACTTCACACGTGGGACGCTTTTCAATCAATCCAGCATGGCCATGGATGCTGCCATCGACGGACAGGGCATTGCGCTCGCGCGCACAGCGCTCGCGTCCTGGGACCTGATCTGTGGACGCCTCGCGCGGCCGTTCGCAGACGCGCTGGAAGCGCCGTATGCGTACTTCATCGTGTGTCCGCAATCGGCCGCGGACCTACCGAAAATCTCGACTTTTCGGAACTGGCTTTTGAGAGAAGCAGAAGATGATGCTCTGCGTATCGCCGAGCTCAATTCGGGCATGCGCGCCGGTGCTGCGATGCGCACCACACGTCCGTGAGCAGGACATCGCCGTCGATAGTTGTCATAAACCTATAGAAACGAGTGCCGAGCGGGCAGCCGCTCGCTCGGCGCGCTCGTCCCGCTCTCTTACGTGTTGGTCCTTTTTGCAATGCGCCTTGCACCTGTGAGCTACGTGGTCCTGCGCGCGAACTCTCGATGCTCGTCGGCGCATATCTCGGATCGAAGCTCCTGCAGGAAGGACACACCCGCCAATGGCTTGTCGATGCCGTGCTGATGGTAGCGGGAATTTTGGCGCTGACCCCATCTTGATTTGTTGAGAACCAACGTGGTCATGTATAGGCCCGCGAATTGGAATGTCACTGCATCATGGGTGAACCAGCCGGTTGCTACCAAAATGAGCAACGCAGTTCTTCTGGGTCTCCTTTCGGCTTTACTTATGGCGGGACTGACTTTGCCGCTCGCTGCATGTTCAACGGGCGGGTGTGCTGCGTACCATCGTGTATGCACAGTGGCTCTCTGCCTTCTTGCTCAGCGTGAGGAGCTGGAGCACTGCGGGTTCTTCACCGTCACCGAGCGACGAAATCAGTGCGAGACCGCTTCGGTCTAGAGTGAAGCACGCCCCCGGCCGGAGCACGATGTCGCGCGTATCCTGCTCCTGAGTAATCCACAGCGTGCCGGAGCGGCACGAAATCACCGTGCCGGAGGCTGAGTGAAGCCGGAGAAAGTCTCCTGCGCGCAGCGAGACCATACCTGAGGCATCGCGTTTCATGCATTCGATGGTATGGCGACAGCGAGTTCCACAACAGCTGCAGATCACGTAACCTGACAGCGTTACAGTTGCGTTTTCCGTGCAACTGTATCGGTAGCGATTGTGCGTAACTGTGTCTACCAACAACCTGCTCGAACCGAGAGTATTGACGGACATGGAAACCGAACAGAGCACCGTGTTGTATGAGGCCGTTGCGGGCGACATCAGCTCGTTGATTCGGTCGGGTACGCTTGCGCCTGGCGAGCGCGTGCCGTCGGTGCGACGGCTCAGCCGTCAGCGCGGTGTCAGCGTATCGACTGTAGTCCAGGCTTACCGGGTGCTGGAAGATCGCGGCCTCATCGAGGCGCGGCCGCAATCCGGTTACTACGTGCGTCCTCAGCAGCGTGTGCTCCAAGAGCCCTCGGTGTCGGCGCCGCCTCGCACACCGCAGCTCGTGGGCGTGCATGCGCTGGTAAGCCGCGTCCTCGAGTCGGCGCAAGCGACGGGGATGGTGCCGCTCGGCACGGCGATTCCGTACGCCGAGCTCGTGCCCACAGCGAAGCTGCGGCGCATCCTGACGGATGTTGCGCGGCGCATGCCCGATACCATTGCGACATACAGCCTGCCGCCCGGGCGTGACGAGCTGCGACGGCAGATCGCTCTACGCGCGCGCGACTATGGCGTTCGGCTCGAAGCCAATGAGGTGGTCGTGACGAACGGCTGCGTGGAGGCGGTTAATCTCTGTCTTCGAGCGGTCGCGAAGCCCGGCGACGTGGTGGCGCTGGAATCACCTACTTATTTCGGGCTGCTTCAGATCATCGAAAGCCTGGGGATGAAAGCGCTGGAAGTGCCGACACATCCGCGAAGCGGCATCTCGCTGGATGCGTTGGAGCTTGCGATCGAGCGGCAGAGGGTCAAAGCATGCCTCCTGATGCCGACAGTGAGCAATCCGCTCGGCAGCACAATGTCCGAAGCAGCGAAGAACCGCTTGGTCAAAATGCTGGCCGACCGAGGCGTGCCGCTCATCGAAGACGCGGTATACAGCGCATTGCATTTCGGCCCGGTGCAGCCTCGTGCCGCCAAAGCATACGACAGGGCGGGCAACGTGCTTTTGTGTTCATCCTTCACGAAAACGCTCGCGCCCGGGTTGCGCGTGGGGTGGGTGGCGCCGGGGCGATACTTCGAGAAAGTGCAGATGCTGAAGTTCATCAGCTCCGTCGGTGTCTCGGACCTGTTGCAGGTCACCATCGCCTCGTTCCTCGAAAACGGCGGCTACGACAGGCTGCTCCGCACTTTACGAAAAACGTACGAGAGCCAGGTGCGCCTCTTCACCCAGGCCGTGAGCCGCTATTTCCCGGCCGGCACCAAAGTGACGCGCCCGACCGGCGGCTATGTGCTGTGGGTGGAGATGCCGGGAGGCACCGATGCGCTCGAGCTCTACGAGCGCGCCCTGGCGGAGCGGATCAGTCTGTCACCGGGACAAATGTTTTCCGCGTCAAATCGTTACAGGAACTGCCTCAGGCTGAACTGCGGGATACCGTGGTCTCAGCAGACCGAAGACGTACTGCGCCGCGTGGGGGAGCTCGCCGCTGAATGCGTGCGTCCTGGATTTAGCTAAGCGGCAGCGTCAACCCGCGCGAAGCAGTCGCGACGCAGAGTGCGGGCGGGCGTAGACGGAACCGGACATTGTGCGTTTTCAGTAAGTTGGTAGAAGCACATGCACAGCTGCAACACCAGTGTAGCGGCCAAACGCGGGATTCAGATAGAGCCAGATGTCCCTACTTGCCGTTGTATGTTGGGCCTACTGGATAGTACGGAAATCACGCTGCTTACGACCAATCGGTGGAAGGGCGATGCACTTGCGAAACGACACCAGGATCCGTTCTATACCGACCGTGGTGCGACGGACGCCCTCTCCGATCCGCAAGCTGATCGGCCACCTGCCTGACACGGATCGCGTGTTAACGCGCTAGACTTCAAGCGGCACGCGTACTTCCCACCTCCTCTGCTGTCTGCGTCGAACGATCAAGGCGGCTAACTTGCTACTCATATCTGATGTAGTAGATGGTCGGACCGTGGCCGACTCTTCTACTAAGCAGTTCAAGTTCTTGTCGCGCCGATACTTGACCTGCTGCAGAGTGGTATCTACGCAGAAGTAATTATGTCGAATTGCCAGACCGGCAGGCGCCAGGAGTTCCGCGCAGATCAGATAGTACCCTGATCTGGTTCCGCGCTGCCGTTGTACCGTTGCAGTCTTCGCATGGCCTTTCCTCTCAATTGAGGAGCCAGGGAACCATCACGAAAATTTCGAGCGTGCGCGCACGAAACACTACACTCGCTATCGCGATCATAACCGCAGGCCTCGCAAGCACCGGCGTCTCTGCACAGACCGCACTATCCCTTGGCGCGCCGCCGGGAGACGCAAAACGCGGCGCGCAACTCTTTACACAGCACCACTGCCACAACTGCCATGGCACCCTGGGACAGGGCCGCGGTTGCGGTAACGTCAGACCGCCGCAACATTCATTCATGAACCGCAACTACGTTTTTAGGAGTTGAGAGCTGCAAGCGGCAAGCGCAGAATGTCCCTGTGCAGAGCGTCGACGAATTCGTCGACAATACGGCTGCAACGCTGATGCGTGGAGGGCGCTATGACGAAGAGCACTTGGTTAAGGGGGACCGTGGCGATCATGCTGCTCGGCGGTGCGACAGGCGCACACGCGCACGAGGCGATGGCTGGCAAGCCACCCGAACAATTGGGACGCGTTGAATTTCCGGTCTCGTGCAATGCAGCCGCGCAGCAG
>JAQGNH010000298.1 GCA_028291945.1 Betaproteobacteria bacterium | reverse complement strand
TGATCATGAATGTCCGGGAAGTAAAGATCCTTCCACGAATTCGCACGTGTCTTGACCAGGCCGATGTCGAACATGAAGTCCGAATATTTCTTCACGTTCGTTGCGTGCGTCGTGAACTGAATGTTCGGATCTTCGAGCTGCTTCTGGATATCCGCCAGCGTGCTCTTCTTGTCGTTCGCCATGCTGAGGTAGACCTGCGCCGCCCACTTCTTGTCCTTGTTGATGCGCTCGATGGCCTCGTTGAACGCCGCCAGTACGGCTTTGTATGTCTTCGGATTCGCGTTGCGAAACTTGCTCGACGAGAAAATGTTGGTGAACGTCGTCGGACCGCCGAGGACATCGTCGGAGCTGAGGATACGGCGGATGCCGGGCTGCTCGAGCTCGAGATACATCACCGGCGGCGTCGTGAGATGAAGCGTGATCTCTTTCTTCGAAAGCAGCGCCGCCATCCCGTCGAAGTGCGACATCACGACCGTTTGCGGGTCGAGCTTCGCGAAATCTTTCATGCCGTATTCCTTCGCGACCGCCATCTGCAGCACAACTGCCTGATTGGACGTCTTGACGCCCGGCAGCGCGATGCGCTCGTTCGGCCCGATGTCGCGGATCGTCTTGATGTTCGGGTTATTGGTGTTGAGCCACATCGGCGAATTGATCATCGGCGACATGCCTTTGATCTCGTTGTCGGTGCCCAGCGTGCGTGCCCAGATGAGGATGATCGACGTGGGGCCGTTTGCTCCAACCTCGATGCGGCCCGTCAGCATCGCATCGTTCATGATTGCGGGTCCGACGGTCGTCGTGTACGTCCCTTTGACTTCGCCGAGTCCCGCAGCTTTCGCGTGCTTCTCGATCAGCTTCTCGTGCTCCATCACCATCAGGGGAAGAAAGCCTAGGCCGATCTGCTTGACCACTCGCACTTCGGAGACTTCCGCTGTAGCGGGCAGCGCGAATGCGCATAACGCAACGAGTGTCGCGAGGCGTCCAATCCATGTGCTTCGTCCATCTTTATTTTTCATTGCTTCCCCAGGCGGACGGTGAGATGGTCACTAAAATTACGCGTTCGTGCTGCAGCGTTACTTGCCGATCGGTCCGAGAACCGTGCCGCGGCCATCCTTCGGCGGAAAGTTAGGGCCGCGCACCTGAGCTATCGTCATCGCGTTGACGCGGTCGATGATCGACGCGAAGGCGCGGACCGACCGCTGCATGCCCTCGGCCGGAACCAGCTCCGGTGTGTCGAGACTGGTGTGATAGACGACGTGATTGATGATGTGGAAGGACGGCGCGAAGTTGCCGTTCTTCGGTTCGTCTTCCACGCCGTAGACCGACACGCCGAAATCGCGCAACTGATCGAAGACCGTGCGCTCGAATTCGGGACTGCCCATGGCGTTCCAGCGCACCGCGCTCAGATTGTTGGTCGCTGTCAGCCCCGAGTTGTACATGTAGAGCGAGGTCTCGGAAGGATGCTCGATGGTGAGCTTCAGCGCGACCTTGCTCCAGGCGTACGTCTCGTCGATGCCGCCCTTCATGCGATGGGCGACCTCGCCATGGTGATGATCCGGGAATAGCAGAAAGACGAGCGTGCGCGGCCGCTGTTCTTTGCGTAGCGCTGCGTAGTGACGCGCAAGCTCCAGAGCAGCGGCCATTCCCGAATTGTTGTCGGTGGCGCCCTGGAAGTACCCGTCGGTATGGACTTGCAGCATGATCTCTTCGTCAGACTGTCCCGGCAAAGTGGCGAATGTGTAAACGGTCTGAACGTTCTTCAGCGGCGGCACGATCAAGCGCAGCATGACGCTGATCTTCTCGCCTTTGCCAAGCCGGTCGCGCAGTGCGAAGCCTTCGTCCTGGCTGATAGTCATCTGCGGGATTTTCCGCAAGCCGCCTTCCGGCTGAAAATGGCCATTGCCCGGGACCGCCATGACGTTGATCACCATCGCGGCGCCCAGCTTTTCTGCGCGCGTGTTGGCATCGAAGAGGCCCGCGCGATCCGAAGCCGAATGGCTCCGCCCGCCGGGAACGAACGTGCTGTAGATGATGACGGCTTTGCCTTTGACGTCGCGGCCAATGAAATCGGGTTCAGCGCCGATGCCGACCCAGACGGCCTCGGCCGTTACGCCCTCAGCACCGGTGCCCATCGTGCCGGAGACTGGGAAGATGGTTGCGAGATCGACCTTCGTGCCGCTCGAAGATGTGTAGCTCGCGTCCCAGCTTTGCGGGCGCCAATCGGTCGGCAGCGTGAAAGGCACGGACTTCAGCGTGAACCCGAGTCGCGCGAATTCATCGGTCATGTACTTCACGCCCGCTTTGTCGGCATCGGTGCCGGGGAAGCGACCCCACCACTGCTTGTTGACGGTATCGCGGTAATGCAACGCAATCTTGCCGAGCGCGACGATGTCCTTCTTCATGCGTGCGCCGTCGATGTCCTTATAGGCTTCCTGTCCCGGCTTCAGCGCGAACACCGGATAATCCGCATCCTTGAAGAGCTGCGATGCGTAATCGCGCGGCAAACCGATGCCGTAAGTCTTCTCGGTCTTAGGCCCCACTTCCATCTGCGCGACGGCGGGCGCGCTTGTCAGGAATGAGATGATCAGCGCGACAGTGCTTGCTCCTGCGGCGCGCTTGAGTAGAACGCATCTCAAGAACCCGTTCGTGCCTAGCGGGGGCACGGTAGCCCGCAGTCGAAGTCGTGTCCTGAGCCAGGCGCACAGTGACGCAGTCGAAGGGGCGAACCCCCAAGGTGTTTTTAACATGAGTCGTAGTAACCGCATCTTCATGACAGTGCGTCACGAAAAAAACATCCCTCCCTCCGCGCGCGGGGGGAGGTTAGGTAGGGGGCGCTCACAACTGCTCCAAATGCACCGGGAACAGCGGCTCCAGTGCATCCACCTCCATCACGTGATACACGTTGAACCGGTACGCAGTAGCAGCCGCAAGTTCAGGCGGTGTAAACGGAAACGCGACGTTGCCGGCAGTCGAGAGACGTCCGGGGAAACCGTGATGCAGCAGGTACTGCTTGGTCACCGTGGCGACGGCGCGCGCCTCCTCGGCGGTATCCGCGATGCATTCGCACAGGATGAAGATTTCAGGCGGCAGCGGATCCGGCACGGATTCGCGTGACATGACGGCGCCCAGACCGTACACGCGCCACGTCATCGAGTAAGGCTTCTCCGGCCGCGGCGGCGTGAGCTCGCGCACGAGCTTCTCGACGCCTGCAGTAATCGAGCTTGCGTTCTCTATCACCCGAGGATCGGTCGAACCGCACAGCAACACTGCGCGCTCACCGACCCGCATCGCACCTTCGATCTTCACGGTGAATTGCTTAGCCGGCTCGAACGTCGAGCCTGAAACGCACGCGCGGTGTTCGTCCACGACTTCGTAATGTGCGTGCCTCATATGCAGCGTGCCTTCGGGCTCGCGCACCGCGTAGGGATCGGCCTGTTCGTAAAGACTGTGCGCGGCGACCGACATCGGGGAGGCATGTCTCGTTGGATTCATGCTATCGAGGATAAAGGTGCCGCCGTCGAGCGTACCGATGATCGTGTCGCGACCGCCGGGCGTGCAGCACAGCGAGCAGCATTCGACGATCTTCGCCATGTGCAGCGCGGGTCCCATTTCGTATCCGAGCATCGCGGGGATCGCAGCGAATATTGCGGAGTCGCATGCGCGGCCGGCAATGACGACATCCGCGCCTGCATCGAGCGCGCGCTGGAACGCTTCCATGCCCATCTGCCCGACGAGTTGCGTCGCGTTGTCGACGTCGGTGTTTGTGAGCTCGCGCGTGTGGCCGAGCGGCACCACACGCTGCCCCTTGATCGCACGCTTCACGAAATCGCGCGGCATGTCCGCGGAGATCGACGCGAGCTTGAAATGCAGCCCTTCCGTGCGAGCGATGTCGCGCACGATGTCGAGTGTCGCGTCGAGATGCGGACGCGCGCCCGCGGCGCCCGCGGTGCCGATCAGCAGGGGAATGCCGAGCTTGCGTGCGCCGGCGATACATTTCGCCAGATCGGCGCGCACCATCGTGTCCGACTGCGCCATCTTGCCTGCACCGAGGTAATACGGGCCCGGGTCGATCGACCCCATGTCGGCGCCGATGAAATGCGGCTTCTGCTCGAGACCGGCCTTGAAAGCCGGATCGGGAATGCCGTACCCGAGCTGTCCGGATGCGGCCATCACGCGCAGCGGCCGAAGTTTGCCGCCGCCGGTCACGCTCGCGCGCAGGCGTTCGATTGCAGTCGTCATAGCTCGATCCCCAACATAGGCCGGTGTTGCTGCGCGCCGTATACGTCGCTGTCGCCGGGATCTCCGGACACGATCCTGCGCGGCATCACGATCTTGATCGCGAGCGCGGGCGGATACGGAAGCACCTCTACTTTTTCGGGCGAGGTTTCGTACAGCTTCGCGATCGCATGTGGCGTCAACGCTTCCGATGCGCACGCGGCCTTGTAGCCGGCTTCGTCGTTGAAGAGCAGATCGAGCGTCAGCGTGGTCGGGCCGGCGTTCTTGCTGCGAATGACTTTTGCGATGTCGATGAGCTTCAGAGAAGTGTCCTCCGGCAGGGCAGTTCCTGGGACGGGTGTGTCCCTTGGCGCTAGGGTTTGTTATTTCAGGCGAGACTACCAGATGCGCCGCACTCGACGCCACCACGCCGCCGTGCGCGAGAGAGCAGCGTCTCGGGTTACTAACTTAGTCGCATGCCCAGCGCACTGCGTTGCGAGCTACGCCGCTCGGTCGTTCTTCTCGACGACCCGGCGTAAGCAGATGAATCTCGCCAAAGTCGAAGCCTGCGAGCGCGTCGACTTCGGCGGACTTGACGATGGCGATGATGGGCGGCGCGGAATTTAATCCGTCGCTTTGACGCCGGTCTGTTGCACGACTTTGGTCCAACGCTCGATGTCGCGCTTGATCAGT
>JAQGNH010000287.1 GCA_028291945.1 Betaproteobacteria bacterium | reverse complement strand
CGCTCACTTTCACCAACCCCTCGTCGATTGCGTATGGGCCCATCGCCGATGACATGTTACCGCAGTTGCCGCTGTAATCGACTTTCGCTTCTTTGACCGATACCTGCGCAAACGTGTAATCGATATCGGCATCGGCTCGAGTCGAAGGACTCACGATGCAGACCTTCGACAGCGACGAGATGCCGCCGCCCATGCCGTCGAGCTGACGTCCATACGGGTCGGGACTGCCGATCGCAGCAAGGAAGACTTCGTCCCATAGCGCCCTATCGCGCGGCAAATCGTTTGCATTGAACACGATCGCGTTGCTCGTGCCGCCGCGCATGAAAACCGCAGGTATCTTGATCTGTTTCATGGATCCTCCAATGACGAACCATTTTACACGCCGGTCGAATTGACGGCTTCGCGTTTGAGACACTGTCACGGCAGAGAGATGCGCGGCGATAGGCTTGTTCTTATCAGCAAATGGCATGGTTCACGGTATGGATCTCGGGCACAGTGAGGCTGCACGACACGCCTTCGGCGATTCCCGTTGCACCATGGATGCGGTATTCTTAGACACTCGATACGGCTGCTTTCTCTGCCGCCGAGCGCGTCTCCCGCCAGCCCTGTGCCGCCCGTACTACCGTTCCAGCATATGAACATACTGACCGGCTCATGCCGCGCCTACTTTTGCGTCCCATCTATGTAGTCGCGATTACGACGGTGTTGGTGCAAGGCTGCCACATCGGCAGCCGGGTCGTGGCTTCACTCTTCGCGATCAAGCTCGGCGCAAATCCCTTCGAAGTCGGCACGCTCATCAGCGTCTATTCCATTTTTCCGCTTCTGCTGGGGGTGTCCTCGGGACGTATCTCCGACCGGCTCGGGCCGCGTCGACCCATGCTGATCGGGACGTTGGTGATGTCTGTCGGCCTGCTCCTGCCCTTTCTCAGTCCGACGCTGATCACGCTTTACGGCTCCTGCATCCTGATTGGCACGGGCTTCGTTTTCTTCAATGTATCGAATCAGACGCTCGGCGGCGCGCTTGGCACGGCAGCGGAGCGCACGCACAACTTTGCGACGCTCGGCCTGGGCTATGCGGCGGGTCATCTCTGCGGACCGGTGCTCGCAGGTTATGCCATCGATTATCTTGGCCACAAATACGGCTACCTCATTTTCGCGGTGCTGCTGCTCGCGCCCGCTACCGTCTTCGCTTTCGATAAACGGTTCGGAGTCAGACCTGCTACTGGCAACAAGGAACGCGGTAACACATTTGCGCTATTGCGACTTCCACTGCTGCGGCGAGCCGTGATCGTCAGCGGCTTGATTACCACGGGCTGGGATCTGTACGGCTTTTACGTGCCAATTTACGGACACTCGATCGGGCTCAGCGCATCGAGCATAGGCAACATTCTCGGCGTTTTCGCCCTCGCAACGTTCGTGGTTCGCGCAATACTCGCACGGCTCACGCGACGCTTCGGGATCGAACCCGTGCTCAGGACTGCGGCGTTCTGTGCTGCGGTACTGTTGGTGCCATTTGCGCTGATCCAGTATGTGCCGGTTCTTTTTGCCCTTTCGTTCGGCATAGGGCTCGCACTCGGCTGCAGCCAACCGCTTACGTTGAATCTGGCGTACAACTATTCGCCGGAGGGCCGCGCGGGCGAAGTCACCGGATTGCGTCTCACGATCAACAATATCACCCATGTCGGCGTTCCGGTCGCCTCGGGCGCACTGGCCTCGCTGCTGGGTGTCGCGCCCGTTTTCTGGACATGCGCAGCACTGCTCGTGACGAGCGGCTTTATGAGCCGCAAACCCAAATAGTGCTCTCGGGCATATTCGGATCGGCTCTGGGTGGCAGGGCTGTTTTCTGGCTCAACGCAGCACATCTTTCAGCGGTGAGCTACGTGGCGCGACACATGGACCCGAAATGAAAATGGTCCCCATCATCGTGCTCAGCATCTCGATACACGCCTGCTACATCGGCAGCAAGGTGGTCGTCTCGCTATTCGCACTCGAGCTCGGTGCGAGCCAGCCGATGGTCGGGGTACTGGCGTCTTTCTATGCCGTCATCCCGATGCTGCTCGGCGTTTACTCGGGGCGCCTCGCCGATGTGCGGGGCGCCCGGTTGCCGTTGTTGATCGGCGCAATCACTACGGCGATTGCAATGCTGACCGGCTTTCTGTGGCGCGAGATCGCGGGGCTGCTGGCTGTCACCATGCTCATGGGGGGCGGCTTCGTATTCTTCAACGTATCGATACAGACGTTAGTGGGAGGCATCGGTCGGCCCGAACACCGAGCACAGAATTTCGCGTGGCTCTCGATAGGTTATTCGATGTCCAGCTTCATCGGCCCCGTGTTCGCCGGCTTTTCGATCGACCACGCGGGCCACGCTCTCACGTTTCTGTTCTTCTCCTTTTTCCCGGTGATACCCATTGGTTTCCTCATTTTCAAACCGAACCTGGTGCGGGTTCCACTGCCGATTGCGGCCGCCCGCAAGAGTAGCTCATTGGAGCTGCTACGCGATCCGCCCCTGAGAAGGTTGATCATCATCAGCGGCCTTTCTGTAGCCTCCTCGGAGCTCTTCGCGTTTTACGTGCCGGTCTTTACACACCAAATAGGCATGTCGGCGACCACGACAGGCTTGATTCTCGGCGCCTACGCGGTCGCGGTCTTCCTCACCCGCTTCATGCTGGGTAGCCTGACGCGACGTTTGCGCCCGGACCAGATCATGTTCAGGTTTCTACTGCTAGCCGCGTTCGCTTTCGCATTTTTTCCTCTGTTGCGAAGCGTCTACGCACTGATGGCAATGGCGTTCATGATCGGAATCGGAGTGGGCTGCACGCAACCCCTGTTGATGAGCACGGCTTTCGAGAAGTCACCGGCCGGACGGGCTGGCGAGGTGACCGGATTACGTTTAACCGCGAACAATATCGCCCGGGTCGTCATGCCCCTGCTGTCGGGAGCACTGGGCGCTGCGCTCGGCGCCTCCCCTGTTTTCTGGCTCAACGCGCTGAATCTCGCGGCGATCAGCTTCCTGTCTCGACGCTAACGCGCCTGCTGCGAGATCAATCCACTGATTCCGTCCGCGTCCGCAGCCACCGCTCCAATACTGAAACGATGTGCGCCTGTTGCACAGCGCTGAGCGGTTGCCCTCGTTCGATAGCATGCCATTTCTTCAGGCAGCCCCGACAACACGTCGCCGTCGCATGCTGCGCGATGAATATCGGATGTCCACGCCATGGTGTCTGCTTCCCGTCTTTAGCCGGATGGGCCGGCCCGAGCCGCTTCGCGACGAAATCGCGGGCATGCTCGAGCATCGTCGCCAGTCCTTTGCGATGCAGGTATTCGCGCTCAGCTAAGCCAAGCCGAAATCGCCGGCGGAATGCTGAGCGGGCAAGCGCGCGGAATACGTCTTCAGGATCTCGCATGCGTGAGGTACGCCAATCGCGCGCTCACACAGCCCGCACGCGCTAAGCAGGGGAAGATGACAGTCCACAGTTGACATCGGTCAACGAGGCACCCACCCTGACACCGTTTCGCTCGCCCTTCCCTCGTTTGCGAGCTTGATCAGATGAGCGTGCAACGAACGCCGCGCAACGGGATGGAGCCGTTCCGAAACGTCATCGTAGGCGAGCCGAACGAGCTCATCCAATGTCGCCGGATTCTTACGCGTGAGCGCATCGTGCACTTTCTGCTCGCGCTTCAGACGATGCACTACGAGGCGCCGCACTTCGTCATGTGGCCTTTCAATGACGCGCCCATGTCCGGGCACCAACGCAGCCAGATCGAGCGCCAGGAGCTTTTCGAGAGAAGCAAAATAGGCCTGCATGTCGCCGTCGGGCGGTGAGATGACGACGGTCGAGCCCTGCATCACATGATCGCCTGTGAAGAGCATGCGGCGCTCTTCGAGCAGATAGCACAAATGATTCGAAGCGTGTCCGGGCGTATGAACCGCTCGCAGGGTGAGGGCGTCGGCACGAACCGTGTCCCCGTCATTCAAAATACGATCGGGAGCAAAAGCGGCATCCTGGCGGCCGTCCTGTGAGGCAATGCGCCCTGCGATCTGCGCGCCCGTCGCGTCTTTCAATGCACGCGCCGCAGGCGAGTGGTCCAGATGGGTGTGAGTACACAGAATCCACTTGAGCCGCTCGCCGACTGCGGCGCGCAACGTATCGATGTGCGAGCCAATGTCCGGCCCCGGATCGATCACGACGAGCTCGCGCTGACCGACGATGTACGTGTTCGTACCAGGCCCCGTCATGACGCCGGGATTCGGTGCCGTGATGCGCACGATTCCCGGGGCGATGCTAACCGAGTCGCCCGCGACTATTTCTTCCATTGTCCTTGTTCGTCCGCAGCAGCGATGTCGTCGTAACCGGGATCGCCCGGCATGAGCCGCTGCCCTTTCCGGCCGATTCGCGGCAGTAGCGCAGGAATGGTGGGTTGCGCGCGCAGAGCCGCAATAAGCGTATCGGCCTTGTCGTAATCTGCAAACTTCTCGAGGGTTCGGATCGTCGGGGTACGCATCTTGAACTTGCCTTCCCGATGGCGTTGCACAGCCTCCGGCGGATTCACCCAGACGTGGTGTATCGCTTCGACATTGTCGGGTAGCGCTTCCTGTCCCTGTGGCGCCACGGCGACGAAAAAGCGCGTGTCGTATCGGCGCGGCGCGGTCACAGGCGTAATCCAGTGGCTGAAATAGGTGAGGCGATCGACCGCGAGCTGCAAGCCTTCCTGCTGAAGCATCTCGGCCAGTATGTCTTCTCCGGCATTCAGCCTCCTGCGGTATTCTTCGAAGCGAGCGATACGCGCAGGGTCACCGGGGTTCACGAGCTCGCCGTTTTCAGCATAGGCGAGCAGTACGCCGGCTTCCTCGAACGACTCACGGATTGCCGCGGCCCAATACGCCAGACCGCCATCTGAAGTGCCTAATGCCGCGCTGGCACGTTCGTCATCAAGGCCGGCACAGCGCGCGAGCACTGCTGCGGCTCTGTCGCCCGGATCGAGAGCACCGCCTGGAAAAAGAAACATGCCGGGCATGAAGCCGGACTGGAAATTGCGCTGAAGCATGAGCACTTCGAGACCTGTGGGGGTGTCTCGAACGAGCGTCACCGTTGCGGCGGGCAGAGCGGGCACGACGCTCATGATTTACCGTCCGCAAGGAGCTTCATCAGACTGGATGTGTCCAGTCTGCCGTGTCCCTGCTTCTGCAGCTTCGCATAGAACTGATCGATCAGCGCTGTCGTGGGCAGCTCGGCGCCATTCGCGCGCGCTTCTTCCATGGCGATGCGCAAGTCCTTGCGCATCAGATCGACTGCGAAGCCGAAGTCAAATTTCCCATCGACCATCGTATGACCGCGGTTTTCCATCTGCCACGATGTAGCGGCGCCTTTCGAGATCACTTCCAGAACGCGCTTGGCATCGAGACCGGCCCGCAGCGCAAAAGCAAGACCTTCTGCGAGACCCTGGACCACGCCCGCAACGCAAATCTGGTTGACCATCTTGGTCTTCTGACCCGCGCCCGAAGCGCCCATCAGCGTAACGGCGCGCGCGTAATGTGCGATGACCGGCTGCGCTCGCTCGAATGCCTTTGCATCGCCTCCTGCCATCACAGTGAGGATCCCTTGTTCCGCGCCAGACTGGCCTCCCGACACGGGCGCATCGAGAAACGCGAGATTACGCTCGCGTGCAGCGCGGTCCAGCTCGACAGCAACCTCGGCTGACGCCGTCGTGTGATCGACGAATAGGGCGCCACGCTGCATGCCGTGAAATGCACCGTCTGCCTCGACGGTTATGGCCCGCAGGTCAGCATCATTGCCCACACATGAAAAAACGATCTCAGCGCCCAACGCTGTTTCCCTGGGCGACGACGCCACACGGCCGCCGTGCTTTGAAACCCAGGCCTGGGCTTTGTGACCCGTCCGGTTATAGACGGTGAGCTCGTGACCTGCACGTGCGAGATGACCTGCCATGGGGCCGCCCATTACGCCGAGCCCGATAAATCCGACTTTCATTGTGGAGTTGCAATCATTATGGGGCGAAGCACAGAACCTTCATTCTACTATCGACCAAACCGTTCAGGTCCGACGCTGCTTGCGGTCAGGTTCCGTAGCGGATGGGCGATTTGGCGAGCTTCAGCGCTGCAAGGGCGCTGTAGCATGCCAGCCATGCCGTCTTCGGATTATCAGGCGCGGGGACATTTTCAACTTTGATACTGATGTTCCCCGTTTTTCCGCGGATCTCGATCATGTGCGTATTGTGCTTGAGCGCCGGATCCGCCAGTACCTTAAGCCGAGTGCGATCGAAACCAATTCCGGCCATCGAAAGGACTGCAGCGATGTTGACGTTGGCCGGGAAAAGCGGCACCCCGCCCCTGGCCGTGCCTTCGTAAAGAATATGCGGCTCGGTCAAACGGTCGAGATCGATAGCGAGCTGCTCGACATATTGGATGTTCTTCCATGCAGCAGGCGGCTTCATCACCGTAATCTTAACTTCGTCGACACCCGCTACGCATGCGGCTTTCAACGCATCGAGCCCCGCTATGCCGCCCGACGGTACATAGAAGAGCGCTCCGCTTTGTCGAGCCGCGTGCTCGAGGCTCGATCGAAGTTCATCATCGCACAGTGCGCCGCCGGACAAGACGATCACGCCAATGCCTTTGGCGAGGAGCGGCTGACAATACTCTCGCACCGCTTCGTGCGATGCCGCCTCGACCACCACGTCTGGCTTTTGACTGATCAGCGATTCGATGTCGACAGTAAACGGGACATCATAATCACGCGCGAGCACGCGGCCCCGCGATGCCGCGCTGCGGCCCGCGATCGCGACGACTTCCACATCGTCGCCCAGGTCGCCTCGGCGAATATGGTCGAGAAACAGACGCGCAATTGTACCTGCGCCAAGTAAGGCTACTCGCATGGCTGGCTAACGGTGCTAGATGGTATTCATTATTCGGGAGCGGTGACTCACAGCAATTGAGCTCTCGAGGATAACGGCTGTCACACGACAAGCGGTCGTCGATTCACGAGTCACGAATCACAGTTTCGGGAATAGCACAGCCTTGAGTAGTTGGCCTGCCCGGCTCGACGAATCCCCCAAGCTTCACGCCGTTCTTGATCGCAGTCATCTCCGCCAGTATCGCAATGGCGATCTCCGGCGGGGTCTTGCTGCCGATCTTCAGACCCACTGGGCCGTGCAAGCGAGCGATTTCGGCCTGCGATAAATCGAATTCCGCCAGCCTGTCTCGACGCGCATCGTTGTTCTTCTTGGAGCCGATGGCTCCGATGTAAAAAGCCGGTGATTTCAGCGCTTCGAGGAGTGCCATGTCGTCGAGCTTCGGATCATGTGTTAGCGTGACGACTGCGCTATGCGCGTCGAGATTCATCGCGATAACCACGTCGTCAGGCATGTCACGCGTAAGCTGCGCACCGCCAACATCCCACGTGTCCGCATACTCTTCGCGCGGATCGCAGACCGTCACGTGATAGTCGAGCGCCTGCGCCATCTCGGCTAAATATTTTGAAAGCTGCCCGGCACCTATAATCAGCAACCGCCAGTGCGGACCGTGTACGCTGACGAGCGTCTCGCCGTCGTAGCGGAGCTGATCCGACCATTTGCCGGGTGCGATGTCGACGCGCCCGCTATCCATGTGCAGCTTGCGAACGACAAGCTCGTGCCGCTCGACGCGCACCAGCAGCTCATCGAGCTCGCTCTGCGTACCAAGCGGTTCAAGCACGAGCTCGAGCGTGCCGCCGCACGGCAGCCCAAAGCGCCGCGCTTGCTCGGCGCTGACTCCATAACTCGTGGAGGCGGGTTTGTCGGCAACGAGCTCACGCTTGCGAACGCGGTCGATCATGTCGTCTTCGACGCAGCCCCCTGAGACCGACCCCGCGATCATGCCGTCATCGCGTATGGCCGTTAGTGCCCCAATAGGCCGCGGCGCCGACCCCCACGTCTTTACGACGGTAACCAGAACGACGCGGTGACCGCCTTGCAGCCAGTCGCGCGCACTCTTCAAAACCTGCAGATCGACGCTATCCAAATGCTTCTCCGCGTTATTCAGGGGATGGAACGCCACGTGCACACGCCGAATAAGGTCCATTATAGGCAAGGTTCAGGCGAATGCGAACCGCACTGGTACCGCACTAACCATGCGTGCACTCCGCCCTTCTGCGGTGCAGATCCCAGCGTTACAAAGTCCGTTCCCGGGGATTTCCGCACCCGCGAGCGGCAGCGAGACGCAGGGATTGATTACAACTTTGTTTGCATCAGTAATGAATGCGCCTTCATTTTTCAGGAGGCTCGTGCGATCGGTGGTGCCGCCTGCCGAGCAGCGTCGAGCGCGCCGGGCAATCGAGCTCTGCCACGCGCTCATGTCCGAGGGCGGTGAAGTCTCCGGCGCCGTGATCGCGCGCGAGGCTCTTGCTGCATACGATGCTTTACCCAACGACGCGCGCGCAGCCTTTTTCGACTCGTTGGCGGCGGAGTTTTCACCCGATACCGCGCAGCTCGAGCGCGCTTACAACGCATATTACGCAGAGCGTACACAAGACAACCTGGTGGTCCTGCAGCGTTGTGTCGAAGCGCCGCGGCAGGAGCTTTTCCGCCGGCTCAACACGGCGCCTGGGGCTACTGCAGCGCTGGTGTCTATGCGCCGTAAAGTCCTTGATGCCCTCAAGAAGCATCCGGAATGGAAGGGCATAGACGCCGACCTTGCGCATCTGTTTGGCTCTTGGTTCAACCGCGGCTTCCTCACCCTCGAGCGCATCGACTGGTATACACCCGCGATCGTCCTCGAGAAGCTGATCGAGCACGAAGCCGTTCACGAGATAGCGGGCTGGAACGATTTGCGTCGGCGGCTTGCGGCAGACCGACGCTGCTTCGCTTTCTTTCACCCTGCGCTGCCGCACGAACCGCTTATATTCATCGAAGTCGCGTTCACCCGAGGCATGAGTACCTCTGTTGAGAATCTGCTTGCGCTTGAGGCTCCTCAGATCGATCCGCAATCCGCGGACACCGCTATCTTTTATTCGATCACCAACTGCCAGCCGGGCTTGCGCGGCATCTCTTTTGGCAATCTTCTCATCAAGCAGGTCGCGCAACGCCTCGGCCAGGAGTTCCCGCGCATCAAGACGTTCGCTACGCTCTCACCGATACCAGGGTTTCGCGTATGGCTGAAGACGATGTGCAAGCAGCTCGATGCGTCGTCGGCGGCGTCACAGTTGGAGCTGCTCCGCCGAATCGACGCGCCCGAGTGGCATGAGAATCCGCAGGAAGCCGAGCGCATGCGCAAACCTCTCACGTCACTTGCGGCCTACTATCTTGCCTGCGCGAAACACGATCGCGAAGCAGCGGACCCCGTCGCGAGGTTTCATCTCGGCAACGGTGCGCGTCTTGAAAGGCTGAACTGGCTCGCGGATACCTCAAAACGAGGCATGCAGCAGTCGGCGGGCATGATGGTCAATTATCTCTATCGACTCGACGACGTTGAACAAAACCACGAGATGTACGTACGCGATAGCAAGGTCGCCGCGTCGCGCGAGATACGCCGTCTCGCTGCGGAATGCCCGCTGGAGCGAAGCCGGTCAAAGCATTGAGGGCCTCCTGATGAGCCTGGCCGTTTAGCGCACGTGATTCACGTAAGCTCAGACGTTAGCTCGGTGGTCCTACGGACCCGCGTCTGAGTACGCGCGGTCACTCACTCCAGGCTCCTCCACACCGCATCCCACCGTCATTTGAGTCGATGAGACTCGGACGCCGCAGTCACCCAAGCCGTCCTGCATGTGAACCTTCTCCGCGGCGCAGGTCGGTCGTGCGGCAACGGGACGACCAAGCGGCTGACAGCTATACTCACCCCCTTATCAGCGACAGCTGGAATGACAGAGGAGCCGACGACGTGGAAATGACCGGGCAGCAACTCATCCCGTTGCCCCAAGCAGAAACCTGGGAAGCGCTGAACGATACGCGAGTGCTGAAGGAATGTATTCCAGGCTGCGAATTGCTGGACAAGGTATCCGACACCCAATATCAGCTCTCCATGACCGCGCGCATTGGACCCGTGAGCGCCCGTTTCAAGGGTTTGATGACGCTGGCGGACGTGAACGCGCCCTGTGGCTATACGATGATCTTCGAAGGCCAGGGTGGCGTCGCTGGTTTCGCCAAAGGCCAGGCCGCTGTCGAACTCGCACCAGAAGAGGCCGGCACGCGCCTCAGCTATTCGGTCAAAGCGATGGTCGGAGGCAAGCTCGCTCAGCTGGGTGCGCGCCTTATCGATGGCGTTGCGCGCAAGCTTGCTGACGATTTCTTCAAAGCGTTCAACGAGCACGTGTCGGACCGTACTCCGAAAGAATGAACAGAGGGAACGCATGCTGAAGATCTGGGGCCGCACAAATTCCATCAATGTGCAAAAAGTGCTGTGGTGCTGCGGCGAGCTTGGTCTGCACTTCGAGCGCATCGACGCTGGGATGCAGTTCGGCGTCAACAACACGCCCGAATACAAGACGCTGAACCCGAATGGGCTCGTGCCCACGATCAGCGATGACGGCTTTGTGCTGTGGGAATCTCACGCAATCGTGCGCTACCTTTCGCGCAAACAGGGCGTCGGCACGTTATGGCCTGCCGACGCACACACGGCTACGTCGGCCGACCGCTGGATGGAGTGGTACAGCACCACGATGTGGCTCAACCTCAGGCCCGTCTTCTGGAACCTCGTTCGTACTGCTCCTGAAAAACGGAACATGACCGAAGTCGAAGAAAGCCGCAAAAGGCTCGCCGCAAATCTCGCGATCGTCGATGCGCAGCTCGCCGGCGCCGAGTACATCGCTGGCGAGAGCTTTACCATGGCGGACATCCCCATGGGGGTCGCCGCTTATCGGTGGTTCAGTCTACCCATCGAGCGACCGTCGATGCCGCACTTCGAGCGCTGGTATAAAAGAATATGCGAGCGGCCGGCGTTTCGGCAACACTGCATGTTGCCGCTCACCTGAACGCATCGACTCTGCAATGACGGAAGGTCGGCGCGATTACCGTTATTACGAATTTGTAATGGCCGCCTTCGTAACGGTGCTCGTCTGCTCTAATCTCATTGGGCCGGCAAAGATCGCGCAGCTCGACTTGCCTGTGCTCGGAAGCGTGACGTTCGGCGCCGGCGTGCTCTTCTTCCCGATCTCGTACGTCTTCGGCGACATACTGACCGAAGTCTACGGTTATGCGCGAGCACGGCGTGTTATCTGGTGTGGTTTCGGCGCACTCCTGTTCGCGTCGGTGATGGCCAGCGTGGTCGTCGCACTTCCGCCCGCGCCGTTCTGGCAACATCAGGCCGCTTACGAGGTCGCGTTTGGATCGACCTGGCGCATCGTAGCCGCGTCCATGGTGGCCTATTTTTGCGGGGAGTTCGTCAACTCATTTGTTCTGGCGAAGATGAAGATTGCCACGCGCGGCCGCTGGCTTTGGGCACGCACTATCGGCTCTACCATTTTCGGAGAAGCCGTGGACTCGGCCTTGTTCTATCCTCTCGCGTTCTACAATTCCAACATCATCCCGAACGACAAGCTGCCGCTTGTGATGCTCGCGCAATTCGTAACGAAAGTGAGCGTCGAAGTGATCTTCACCCCGCTCACATACAAAATCGTCGGTGCGCTGAAAAAAGTTGAAAACGAGGATTACTACGACAGAAACACGAACTTCACGCCCTTCACCATAAAAGCATGAGACACCGTGCTCCTTAAGTCTGAGACGGCTTGTTCAGCCTTTGACGCAAAGTACCTGTTTGAGCGTGTGCACCACATCGACGAGATCGCGCTGATTGTCCATCACCTGATCAATCGACTTGTAGGCGGCTGGAATTTCATCGACCACACTGTTGTCTTTGCGACAGATGACACCCGCGGTCTGCTCCGCCACATCGGCTGCCGTGAAGCGCTTTAGTGCAGCCGAGCGGCTCATGCGACGCCCGGCGCCGTGGGCGCATGAATCGAAGCTCTGCTCGGATCCGCGACCACGCACGATGTAGGATTTGGCGCCCATGCTGCCGGGAATGATTCCGAGCTCGCCTGAGCGCGCCCGAATGGCGCCTTTGCGAGTAACCCATACGTCGCTGCCGTAGTGATGCTCACGTTCGACGTAGTTGTGATGGCAGTTCACCACTTCCTGTGTCACTTCGAACGGCGGTAAGTGACGGCGCAATACGTCGAGAACGAGGACCATCATCGCCCCGCGGTTGGCGGCCGCATAGTGCTGGCCCCAATCCACTGCTGCGACATAATCGTCGAAGTGCTTGGCACCCTCGCTGAGGTAAGCGAGATCTCGGTCGGGCAGGTTTGAAATCTGACGCTCCATGTCACGGCGCGCAAGCTCTATGAAGTAGGTGCCAATGGCATTGCCAATGCCGCGACTGCCGGAGTGCAACATTACCCACACCCGCTCCGACTCGTCGATACAGACTTCGATGAAGTGATTCCCGCCGCCGAGCGTTCCCATCTGCTGCATCCAATTGTTAGCACGCTTGAACTTTTGGGTTATCTGCGGATGCCCGTCGAGAATGCGCTTGAGGTCGCGCTGCAGGGGCGCCACAGCAATCGCGATCTCGCGCCCATCGCGATGTTGTTCGCGTCCGACAGGAACGTCGCGCAAAATCTGCTCGAAGATGCGCTTGAGCGATTTTTCCTCAAGTCGTAGTGCTGTCAGCGAAGTACGGGCGGCAATCATGCCGCACCCAATGTCCACCCCCACCGCGGCCGGAATGATGGCGTGTTTCGTCGCGATGACTGTGCCGACAGTTGCACCTATGCCCGCGTGCACATCAGGCATCGCTGCGACGTGATGGTGGATGATCGGCAGCCGCGACAGATTTACGAGCTGCTCGCGCGCGCCGGCCTCAATGTCATCCGTATAGATCAGGACCGGGACGAGCCCCTGCTCGATGATTTGCTTGACTGGCATGACGTGCCAGCGGGCCTTGCTGCGGCCGCGCCATGAATGTGATGGATGGTCGGGGTGACAGGATTCGAACCTGCGACATCTTGCTCCCAAAGCAAGCACTCTACCGGGCTGAGCTACACCCCGAACCTGGATACCCCAGCAAATGCGAGGGGCTCGTCTGATTTTACCTCACCTCAGGTCCCACGTTCGCGCATGCGGCGTGGTTGAGACGCTCTCGGCGTCGAACGGACAAGGCGCGAGCCAGCGCGACACCGGCGGAGATGCAGCCAGTTCGAAGCGTAGTCGGACCGTTAGGACGGCCGGTTATCGCGCCCGGCTTCCTCAAGCAACCACTCCCGGAATAACGCGACGGCGGGACGAGCAGAAGCGCTCTCCTGGCAAACGAGGTAGTACGCAGACGAGAGCGGGACATGCAAGTCGAAAGGCACGACAAGCCTGCCGGCTGCAATGTCTTCGGCAGCCAGCACCGGCATCGAGGCAACGACGCCTACTGCGTCAATCGCGGCTTCGAATGCCAGCACAGCATGGCTGAAGTGGGGACCGCGGCGCGCATCGACACCATTAACGCCGGCTTCCCGCAGCCAAACATCCCAAAATGGCTCGTTGTCATACAGGTCGCCGGTATCGTCGTGCAGCAGCATGTGATGGGTCAAGTCATCGGGAGTTTTCAGCGCATTCGCCCCCTGCAGCAGTTGCGGACTGCAAATAGCAGTAAGCGTCAGATTCAACAGCTTCTTTACCCAAAGGGACGGATAGTTTCCACGCCCGTAAAGTATGGCAATGTCCGAATCGTCGAGCCAGGCTTCGACTGTCGCGCGTTCAGCCACGTCCCCCTTGCCGTCAACACTCACCCTGCGCATGCGCGCAGACACACGCACGTCGACCTCGGGATGGGCTGCTATGAAGCGGTGCAGCCGCGGCATAAGCCATCGCGCCGCAAACGAGGGTGCGGCACTGACCGTAAGCACCCCACCGCTGACATGGGATCGCAGACGCTCGACCGCCTGCACAAGGCAATCGAATCCTTCGCGCAGCTTTGGAAGCGAAGCGCGCGCGGCATCGGTCAGTTCCAACGCGCGGTTGTAGCGGTGGAAAAGCTGCACGCCGAGATAGTCCTCCAGCATCCGGATCTGGTGGCTGACAGCCGCGGGAGTTACGTTGAGTTCTATTGCCGCTTTTTTCACACTGAGATGACGCGCGGCGGCCTCAAAAGCTCTCAGCGCGTTGAGCGGGGGAAGGCGCGTGGCCATATTTCGTCTCGGCTTAGAATTGTTTAGTCTTCGCTTGACATAATATCAGCTACCGCAATGCAACAAATGCTTACGGTAAATGTCTATAATTGCATCCGAAGTAGTTGAGAACAAAAGGAAGTCTAGCGGTGGACCGTCGGGTAACGGCGACACTGGATGAAAGGAGAACAACCGTGATTAAAGACATGGAAATTAAACTGGGTTCTATCATCGTCGGCCGCATTAACTCAGCGCGGATGTCCGAATCCGAGCGTCAGGTCGCCATCAACGCGATGCACGATGCCGACTTGCTGGTGGATGCGTTCGTCTGGGTTGCAAAAAAGATTGAGCAATTGGGTGAGCGTACGTTCCTGAAACCTGTCCCGAAGCACTGAGGGGAAGTCTCTGGTGGACCCCCGCACCGCTCGCCAGTTGGCGACTGCCTCTGGTCCAGCGCGGACACGCGACGGCAATCCCGTCGCGTTTTTTCGCCCGCTTCGATGGTAGACCGCGATACACTTGCGCTCAAGCGTGACGCTGAAAGCAATGTCACGTCACGGCGGTCCGCTTCAAGACCGCGAAAAAACGCTGCCTCGAGCAGCGAAAGACATCAACTGCAATAGGAGACGCGATGTTCAATCGAGACGGTATTTTCGGCAAAAAGGACGAAAACCCACCGCGCGCCAACGATCCGCGGCCGGTTAACGTGACGCCAGGCCTGAGTGGCGGCGGGACCCCTGCCCGTTCTCAACCCACTGAAACCCCTAAACCGGAAGCACGCTTGACCGAGCCGCCGAAAACGCCGGGCCGCGACGAGCAAACCACGGGCAGTCGGTTGATCGTTGGTCCGGATATCAAGCTGAAAGGCGTTGAAATCACTGACTGCGACACCCTCGTCGTGGAAGGCCGCGTCGAAGCTTCAATGGACAGTCGCGTGGTTCAGATTGCCGAAGCTGGGGTATTTTCGGGCACCGTCAGCATCGATGTGGCGGAAATTCGTGGACGTTTCGAAGGCGAGCTGACCGCACGCAAGCAGCTTGTAATTTACTCGACCGGCCGCGTATCGGGTCGTATCCGCTACGGCAAGATCCGCATCGAGGAAGGCGGCGAGGTCTCGGGCGAAGTCAGCACCCTGGCGGGTGGCACAACGGTAACCCGCCCCGCACAACTAGCGGGTACCGCGCCGACGGATCAATCCGACGCGTCTGCAAGTGACTCCGCGTCGAGCCGCTCGGGTAAACAGCCGGGCAAAAGCAGCGCCACCGCTTAGAGGCGGGCGCCCCCCGCTGCGTGATGCGGGGCATTCCTGGTTTCGCTCACAGGCGCGATGTGCCTACCGCGCGGTGTCGACATACTCGACACCGCCGCGTGTCCGAATCGCTGCGAACCTGCATTTCAGGTGCGAACGAGCGATCGAGCCGCCCGCTAAGCGCCTCACCACACCAACTCACCAGAGGATTGCCGCGGCCCGAAGTCGCGCGCTCTGCTGCAGTGGTCTGCTCAACGAGCCCGTAGGTTACACCGCACCTCTGAGCAACACTCAGCGGGCATGCTGAGCGTCGAGATCCCACGCTCGAACCCGGCGCGACGCGCACTCACTAGCAAAAGAAAGCGGTCTGAACACGCTCATATTGAATGAAGCGCCCTTTATCAGGGCTCGTCCAACGAATCCCGAAGTCCCGTTTCGACATCCTGCGCGTGCCACGTTGACACTAGATCGTGTCAACTCAACTGTAGTACACGGTGACATTCCGGCGCGACGAACGATCAGTATGTTCCGCGCGCACTGTGAACGTGACTCCGCGTTTGGCGTCTCGGCAGCATGGGAAGTGCGAAAAAAGAACTGGCACGCGGCGTTCTTTTTCGGTAGATTTTGCTGCAGCTGCCGAGAGTCTCATTTCTCAGCAGTTTTCATCCACAAATTATGAATAGAAAAGATGATTAAGATCCTGTTCAAGGATACGCTCTCCTGCCCCGTCTTCAGCTGTGACGTTTGCGGCGATATGATTGGGGATCTCAGTGAGGGCGCCGCGGTTTTCGCGGATTTGCCACGCAGGAGTGAGAACATGAAGATCGAGGTTCTTCATGTTCACAAAGGCAAGTGCCACGAGCTCGCCGAGCAGAAGATAAAGCAGAAGTGCGAGTGGCAGCCCCTAGGCGCGCATCTCTACTTTCTTTGCGCCAACACCGAAGTCGATGGGAAACAGCTCGAGAAGCTCAAGCGCATACACGGCACACGGACCGCGTAAAGCGGTTTTGCCGCCGCCGCGGCCGTACTAGCTGATTTTCTCGTTTCTCTTCGCTCCGCAGTGCCGTCCGATCAGGCCGGCGGCCCGCCCGCTTCAGCCGCCCTTGTTCAGCTCGCCCCGAGGCGTCCCACCCAATGTGGGTGGGCGTAGGTACCACGATCAGGCGCGCGATGAACCATCCATCTTTCACGAATCGAAATTCTTATCATTTTTGACGCTGTCGAAGGGCGCACCGACCGAATGACGTCCAAGCGGACAGCGCGTTCCGCATCGAAGCCGAGTGCGCCTATACGGTAAAACGAGAATCAATCGCCAATATTGGAGGGCGTTATGGGAAACGGCGAGTCCGCGATTTCCACGTCACTGCCAGCAGGCCGATCACGGTCGCGCGCATTCTGATTTGCTCCGGGCAATTCGTCCAGCCATACAGTGACACAACGATCGATCAGATCGACTTCACGCGCAACTACGTAGACGTTGCGCCCCGGGAAAAGCGGGTGCCGGACGAGATCTCCAACATGCATAAGCTCAGGGTTGACCTGTACAGTCAGTCTGCGGTCGTCGTGGCCTTTTGCCTCGAGGTATTCCAGCGCTTTGCCGATGAAGCGTATGCGTAAATGCATGTGGATCTTTGATCTTCATCGTTGATAAGACTGCCATCGTAGCACTTGACCTCGGAGCCGGATGCGCGAACGGGCTACGCCGTCAAAAGGCGCGACTCGCATGGCAGCTGCGGTCGCCAGACACAATGCTGTTTAAACCTGCAATGTATCGGCGTTCAGAGCACCTGCGCGACGAACGGATGCTATCGCGTCTACTCAGGCAATCCCAAAGTCATGCGGCCATGCTGGGTTAGAACCGGCACACCAGCGGCGCGCTGGACTAATCCGAGCTCGACAAGCCGCTCCCACTGTGCACATGGAACATCAAGCTCCCCACTTGCGATTTTCACAAGCGCCGTCCACTCGGCGCCGGTGCGGGGTACACCGCGCTTGACGTGGGACGCCTGAATGTCGACGCCGCAATAAGCCGAAAGCTCACGCGTTGCATTTCCGCTGACCGGCATACCGGACGACATTGCGATCACTTTGAACATCGGGAAAGCCCTGACCAAAACGATAGCGTAAGCCGCAGCTTGCGTTTTTGCGACGGAGGACTCCACACTTGCGATCATGTCGACGCGCACCCGAAACGGGAATGCACGTACGTGCTTCAGAAGCGGCTATTGGAAAGGAAACAGAAGCTCGAGACCGAGCGCCTTCATGTTGTTCTGAACGCGGCTCTCGTATGCCACGTCGGTAAACTTGTAAGGGCCCCACCCGTCATCGGCACTCGTAAGGCGGTATCTCGAACCGAGGCGAAAATTGACATCGACGGTTTTGAGGTTGCCGGTCAAGTCTTTGCTTCCTTCGAGCCGAGGCAGCCGAGCGTCTGCCTCGGCAGAACCGAGCAGTGGAAGCTCATAAAGCGGTGTTACGGTCAACTCAGGCGACGGTGACTCAGTGTCACGCGAGTCACCGTCCGTTGCCACGTCCTTCGCTGCGGCGTTTGCGGCAGGGACGGACGCCCGAACTGGAGGTGTGTCGGCAACGGTTGCGTTTGTCGGCAGTTTCCAACCCGGACTGCTGCAAGCCGCAGCGATGAACGCATGTCCCCGGCCGATGCATCGATCAACAGGAGTCACAAGCTGAACCGTGCGCGCAGACTCTACTTCTAATCCATAGCTCAGCGCTAAGGACTGTGCGCTCACGGGTCCAGCGATAAGGCCCGACGAAGCAATCGCCGCGGCAGCGAAGCATCTGTGCTTCACACTGGCATTCATACGCCCTCCACAGCTGATTGTTGGCCGAGCCGCCCGATATTGTCATTATAGGCGTAGCGTTGGCGACCCTTCCACTTGAGGAATGTGCGTCGCTACCCGAGCTAAGGCGTATGCCGAAGCCCCAAGAAGGCGCTCGTCGCAGCAGCACGGCTTACAAGCAACAAGCTCGAACACGATCCCGGCCTTATGGCTCGACACACTCTAGCGCCGGAATCGACGCCTGCAAGCGCGTTCGATGTGCAGCACCGGGAATTGCATACGAGCAGCCATTTACCAGCGATCCCGCCCGTAGTAACGGTGACGATAACGACCAGGCCCGGCGTAGACCCCCACGCTCACTGCTGAAGCGGGATAGTAATACGCATTTTCAGGATAGTACGAATAAGGCGCCGGCACAGCAACACAGCCACCCAGGCCTAGCGCCGCGATCGCGGCCAGCATCAGGTTTTTCATTTTTCCTCCGTGCGTGACGATCTCACTGTGTGACAGTGCCATCTCTGCGATGTGCGCGAAGAAAATGTAAGAAGTTGTAACCCCTTTTTGATCTTGCGAGCAGCTTGAGCCGACGACACAATGCCTCTGCAGATAGCAACCATTCGACGACAAGGACGAGACCATGAACAAAGACTTGAAAGCCGTAGTCGGGAACGTGCTGCAGAATAATCTTGCGGTGCTTGGCGCGTTCATTGTCCTGTCACCATCGCTGCCTGAAGATCAGCAACAAAAATTATTGCAATCGCTCGATACTATGAAAAAAGCGAATCAGGCGTTGCTCGATATGCTGAATCACACAAACGGTTGAGCACGTTCAGGCGCATTGCGTTGCAATTTCGGGGCGTCGTGGGAAATGTCATGCGCTCGCGCGGGGAGTACTTGATAGCCTTACGCATTCCCACAACTGGAAATTCGATATGGCCCTCAACACTCTTTCCTCGCGCCTCTACGCTGGCATGGCAGCGTTCTTGTCGGTAGTGGCAGTGATGCTGAGCGCAGCGCTCGTCGCCAAGCACCTTCGTTGGTCTTCGGTGACGAAGCGGTTGGTAAGCGTCGATTAATGTTCCGTCGCGACGAACGCGATTCGTCGCCCTGCACCACGCGCACGTCCGCCATCCGCACACGCTAAAATCCCGCAGCCAATAATCCGCACCTCGTGGCGCGCGCATTCGCGCGCGCTCTACTTTACGTACTCCGTTTCATTGGTATACTCGTCCGTAGACGCTACGGCAGTTTGTGTCGCCAGGTCTCACCTCGGCGCTCGCTATGGATAACTGGCGATTCTTTCAAAGCTCGTCCGGCTATTGGCTCTGGCAGCATACCGACACCGCGGGTATCCAACGCGTCAGCGCGCGTTACTTTGGCAGTCGGCGGGATTGCCTCGCTGACGCAACAAGACACGGATTTCAAACTACACAGGGGACGTCGATGACGGAAGCGAATGATTTCAGCTGGTCGGATGAAGCATTGATCGTAGTCAAGCGGGTCGATGCGATCGCACTTTACAAAAACCCCGAGGGCGACATCGTTATCCGACAGGAACGTCGGTCAGGCGGCGAGGACAATGTCGTCATCGTGCCCGCGCAATATGCTTACACTCTGGTCGAATCGGTCCAGAGAATGTTGAAAGCCCAGCTGTTTCCGCATCCGGTGGAGCCGCGCTAGCAGCACATCGAAACTGGATGCTATGTTTACCCGTGCGCTACACCATCTCGCGCCATTGAACGTTAGTAGTTGACCGTAACGTACTGAACGCCGTTAATTACAGGGTTCGCTGTCTTAGTCTCACCCTGCGCAGCATCGGTAACTGCGACAGGTACAGTGCTCGTGTCACTTACGCTCGTCACCGGCGCAGGTCTGACGACGGTAACCGTAACGAGCAACGAACTGCTTGAGCTTCCCGCAAAGCTGCCAAAGCTCGCCAGCTGCAACACGATTACGCAGATGAGTCTGATCACTTGATACGCTCGCCTATCTCTGTTTTCGTTCCCGATCGACGCGCAACAGTCCCGTGCGTCACTCCTAGCACGCCCCTCGCTTTCAGCACGGAACATGCCATAACTGTGGAACTCAGCAGGAACAGCGACTTATGAATCCAAAGCGGCAAGTATGAAGAGCCGCCTGTAAAATTAGCCGACAGTTGTTGAACACCACCGGCGTGGGTGGCACAAGGCTGCGGCGTCGCCAACCACGCAGCCTGGCCGCGACCGGCTCGCCCAGCGGAGCGCGTCAGTGCAAACCGCTAGACGCAAGCGGGCGCTTGGTTTGCGTGGAAATCGGGTCAGTGCCGGTGTTCGCGCGAGAAGCGGCTTCAAGCACCACGTTGCGCATCGCAAACCAGTCGACTCCTCCGACGATAGGCTGCGCACTCGCGCGGATCCAGCGCTGAAACGATTGCACGGCAATTTCCTCGAGCACACCTTCGTGGCCGATCTCCTCCCGTGCGCGAGCCCCCACAGAATCGGGTCGGACGCTCGTACCACCACTACTGACAAACAGTGCGAAGTCGTGCTAGAAGCAATACGTTGTATGTCGTCGCTGTACCCGCAGCGATGGGCAGTGACGCAGTAATGCTGATCGTTCGGATGCGGAATTGAATTGACGTACGACCCATCATCGAATCGGGTGACACAGCCGAAGTCGATGCGCTCTGTGGTGCAATGCTTCAGTCGGATCAAGCGCGATACGCACACCATCTATTGATGGCGGCTTATTTGTAACAGACGCGGCTGATCTTAATGCTGCGAGTAAATGGTCGCAGTGAACTGGGGCACGCTCGACGTTCACGCGCCGCATTCCGGGGATCTGCATGCGATGAGGCCTCGAGTGCAGCGGCAAGCAGCAGCCGCATACTCGACGACCAAACTCGCCTTAAGATTGCGGCCTACGTGCGACGTGTCGAAATTAGAACGTCGCAGTTGCCCCTGCTCAAGCCGCCTCGTTACTCCATGAACCACCCATGGCTCACGATGAGCGACTGGCCTGTAAGCGCGTTGCTCGGGAACGAAGCAAAGAACAACGCAGTTTCGGCCACGTCCTCTACTGTTGTGAATTCGCCGTCGACGGTCTCTTTGAGCATGACGTTCTTGATCACGTCGGCTTCCGAAATCCCGAGCGCTTTCGCCTGCTCCGGAATCTGCTTGTCTACCAGCGGTGTGCGCACGAACCCAGGGCAGATCACATTCGAGCGAACACCATGCTTCGCGCCTTCCTTTGCGACGACCTTGGACAAACCGATGAGCCCATGCTTCGCAGTCACGTACGGCGCCTTGAGCACTGACGCCTCTTTCGAGTGTACCGAGCCCATGTAGATGACGGAGCCACCGCGGCCCGATTTATACATGTGTTGCAAGCACGCACGCGTCGTCAGAAATGCGCCGTCGACGTGGATCGCCAACATCTTCTTCCACTCGGCGTAGCTGAATTCCTCTATTGGATGCACGATCTGAATGCCCGCGTTGCTCACGAGAATGTCCACGCCGCCGAACGCCGCGACCACCGCTGCGACACCAGCGTTGACCGACTCCTCGTTCGCAACATCCATTGCAACGCCGAGCGCCTTCTTGCCAGTCGCCTGGATTTCCGCGGCGGTCTCGTTTGCTGCGTTCAGGTTGAGGTCGGCAATTGCAACACTTGCGCCTTCGCGTGCAAACGTGAGTGCGATAGCCTTGCCGATACCGCTCGCGGCACCTGTAACAATCGCGGATTTACCTTGCAATTTCATATCGGTTCCTCTCAGTTGCGAGACAGTCGTGGAGCACGTGCCCAGCCCCGACGTCAAATTGAACAAGATGTGCGCCGGAGATCACTTCGCGCACCGGCAAGATGCGGCGGGAGCGAGTGCATGATAGAAGAACTCGAGAGCAGCAGGACCTTCGCAGGCGCCCCGACGGCGGTAATGCCTTCGCAATAGTAGCGCACCTGCTCGTAGATGTGTGCGGTCCGATCCACCTGCGGGATGAACTCGCCGCCCTCGGCACCGAGAGCTACGCGAAACTCGTGCAGCAAGGGCGCGCCGCATAACCAGCAGCTGCCGTGCCGGTTTCAAGCTCGAATGTCTATAAATCCGCGTTGTGGCTGCAGATCGCTACCGTATCGAGTACAGCCGCCACGCGATTCACGGTTTTGATCGACACTGCGTGCGGTCGAACTCTGATCTAGGCAGGTCTCGCACGTGCCGCGAGATCCAACGCTCGGGGCGTCGATCACCACGAATACTAGGGGCATCTGGCCCTATCATGCTCCCGCCGTTTCGAACTCTAGCCCAGACCTCGTAGCGTTTACGCTGAGTGCACGAAGAATTCCGAAGCGGTCGACAGCCGCAATTGGTAACGCGGCGCAGGTAATGCGGCGTGGCAGCGCCGCGATCGAACGGTCCGCTAAAGTCAAAGCAAGCAAAAGCATCATAACTGCAGGCGGTACGCGCGCGGGCTTCCAGAGGTTTTGGGCACACCAGTTCGCCGCCATGTCTGCGGCGGAACGACAAACCCAATCGGAGCCCCGCTGACAGTTACGTACCACCGAGTTATGTACTCAACTCCACAGCTGTACGTGTGCAGCGGGAGCAGTCGGCTCATGAGCGCGCACCTCAAGCGACGACTGCCGCGCGGTACCAGTGCCCACCATTGAGCGCGTAGTTGGCTACCGTTTCGCTGTCCCGGCGCGGTGATCCAGGCGCGGGCCGAACCGGCTCTATAGCTTCGCGATCATTCCATTTCGATGGGTAGGGAGAATTTGAACGTCTCTCCGTAATCCTCGCTGGGTGTCACCCACAATCGCCCTCCATGCGCTTCAATGATAGAACGGCTGATCGCGAGCCCCATACCCAATCCCTCGGGTTTTGTCGTGTAGAACGCATCGAATATACGCTCTTTACTGGCTGCTTCTAACCCAACACCGGAGTCACGAACAGTCACCCGTATCGAATCTGGGCCATCACGATCAGTTCCAATCTCTAACAGCCTCGGACGATCGGTGACTGCGCTCATTGCTTCAATGGCGTTTATAGAGAGATTCAGCACCACTTGCTGCAGCTCGATACGATCGGCGTAAATGGGTGGGAGATCAGTGCTTAGGTCGATGCTGATCGACACGCCGTGGCTCCGCGCTTGAACGTGCACGAGACCGACGACGTCACTGATCAGCTCGTTAATGTTTAACAACGCCCTGCGCGGCGGGGTCCGTTTCAGGAACGCGCGGATGCGCGAAAGCACCTCGCTCGCGCGGTGAGCATCGCGGACAACGCGCCGGACGCAGTCATTCACCTCGGATAAATGCGGCGGCTCTGCCGCAAGCCAGCGCAGGCAGGCTTCGGCGTTTGTAACGACGGCCGCCAGTGGCTGATTGACTTCATGCGCTATAGATGCCGTCAACTCACCCAATGATATGGCACGCGTGACGTGCGCAAGCTCCGCATGTGCCTTCCTCAGCTTTTCTTCGGCTTGGACGCGCTCGGTTATGTCGACAACAGTACCTAGGACCTCGGTAAGCTCGCCTGCATCGTTGAACAGTGGATGGCCCGCGCTGTAAATGTTCTTGATCAAACCATCTGGCCGAATGATTCGGAACGTCAATGCGTATGCGGTTCGTTCGCTCACCACTCGGTTAAAGTTCTGCTCCACGGCCGGCCGATCATCGGGATGAACGATTCCGAAAAATAATTCAGCCGAGGGCGTAACTTTGCCAGGCTCGAACCCATAGATACGATAGCTTTCCTGGGACCAGACCACTTCTCCGGTATTGACATTCCAGCTTCCGCTGCCTGTGCCGCTTAATCTCTGCGCTTGAGCCAGATCAGCCTCACTGCGTCGCAGTTTGCTTTCGGTTCGTTTTCGGTCTTCAATCTCCTCGATCAGTCTTGCGTTGAGGGCCGCGAGTTGGCTTGTCCGCTCAAGAACGCGCTGCTCCAATTTCGAATGGGCCAAGCGCAAAGCGTCTGCCGCTTCATGACGTTCTGTCAGATCGCGCGTGATCCTCGCAAACCCCTGCATACCGTGGTCACGCAAAATAGCTATCACGCCAGCGCCGAAAAAACGCGAGTCGTCTTTTCTTAGAAAGTAACGACCATAGGAGACACGCCCCTCTTGCACTGCGCGCCGGATCTCTTCTACGGGAACGCCGCGTGCACGATCTTCTGGTGTGAACAGAATTTCCTCGAGCCGCCCCACGACCTCGTGCTCGCTATAGCCAAAAACGCGCTCGGCCCCGCGGCTCCAGCCGTTCAGCCGTCCGTCGCTGTCAAGCGTCACGATCGCGTAGTCTTCGGCGCTCTCTATAAGCAGGCGCAGCCGCTCTTCGGACGAACGCAATGACTGCTCTGCCTGCTTACGCGCGGTAATGTCCAGGGTTGCGCTGACCACCTGCCGCACCTCTCCGTCTTCAGCTCGTGCGAAGGGCATGTTGCGGCTTAAGAGCCATCGCCAGCTCTTGTCGCGGTGACGTATGCGATACTCGATCTCGTTTATCTCGCGATCGCTGCAGCTTTTCAATCGACCGAAATTCTCAAGCATGCGCGCTACGTCGTCCGGGTGCAGCAGATCGAGGGACACGTCGTTCATCTGTGCGATCTCCTCCAGCGTGTAACCGTGGAGATTGACGACATCGCGGCTGATATACGTGTGACGCCCCGTGTTCAAGTCGAGCACAGTCAAGACAGCCGGCGTGAGCTCAGCAATCTGACGGATAAAACGCTCGCGCTCGCGTAACTCATCCTCAATGCGATTGCGATGGGTAGTGTCTTGCAGGAGGGCGACGAAGTAGTCGACCGAGCGATCTGCGCGACGCAAACACTTCACCGAAATAGTGCCGTAAACAACCTCGCCATTCTTTCGAATCCAACGCTTGTCTGTCGAATAGCAATCGAGCTCTCCCGTGAGGACGCGGTTGAAACGATCGATGTCTGAGGCGATATCGTCAGGGTGTGTTAGCTGCGCCCATGTCATTTGCAGTAACTCGCCGCGTTCATATCCGAGTATCCGACACATTTCGCCGTTGACTTCGAGAATGTCTTTGTCCGGGGACGTGATTGACATGCCGATCAGCCCGAGCTCGAAGCAGGTTCGGAAGCGTTCCTCGCTTCGCCGCAGCGCTTCCTCCATCCGTTTGCGATCGGTAATGTCGCTCGCGCGAACCGTTAGCCCATCAGCGGCAGGGCATACCTCGCCTTCAAACCAGGCATCGAGCGCGGGGTAATATTCTTCGAACGTAACCGTTTCCCGTTGATCCATCGTCCGTCGGCAGATGCTCTCCGCTCTCGTCATACGCATTGCGGGAAAGACATCCCAGATCGAACGGCCCAACAAGTCCTCACGCCCACGCCCCAAAATGCGCTCGGCCGCATCGTCGACGTGAATGAAGCGCCAGTTTCGGTCCAGCGCGATGAAGGCTTCTCGCATGGCTGCGGTTCCAATCTGCGCGATTGTCAGACGGATGCAACGGCACTGCTGCTACAGGAGGCAGATTAGCAGAGCGACTCGATCACGGCAGCCATCCACGCTCGCGGTAGTAGCGCGCGGCGCCTGTATGGACCGGAACATCCCGCGCACTCGGTACCATGTCACGTGGGAGGAGGGTGGCAAAATCGGGATGCAGGCGCCGAAAATCTTCGATATTCTCGAAAACCGCTTTGGTGATCTCGTAAGCCAGTGTATCCGGCAAACGCGTCGTGGTGATGATTGCCGTCCATACCCCAAGCGTCATTACATCCTGCGGATTGCTTGAATACGTGTTGCCAGGGATCACGAAGCGTCCGTATTCGGGGTGGCCGGACAGCAGGCGGTCGATCGGCGGGCCACTCACGTCAACTAGAACCCCGCGACAGCTGCGGACCACGTCATCGACGAGACCGTTTGGATGGCGCACCGTGTAGACGATTGCGTCGAGCTCGTTCGCGCACAAGGCGTCGTGTTGCTCGGCGAGAGGCAATTCGCGAGCTGCGGCAAAATCTGTGGGCGTGAAACCGAGCGCCGCCATGATGCGCTCCATGCTGACCCGCTCGCCCGATCCGGGACTGCCCAGATTGATGCGTTTGCCTCGCAGCTCTGTGGCCCGGCGGATTCCGAGCTCCCGCCGAGCGACTATAGTGAAGGCCTCTGTCTGGCCCGTAAACAGCACGCGCAGTGCGGTATCGGGACCCCGAGACACGAAGGGTCCCTCGCCCCTTATCGCGTCAGCCAATACGTCGGACTGCACAATGCCGATATCGATCCGTCTATCGCGCAGCGATTCGATGTTGGCAACGGGTCCCCGTGAAAGGTTGGCTGCGCATCGCAAGCCGCGACGCGGCAGATCGAGATTGAACACGCGACAAACCGAATCGCCGAGCGGAAAGTAAACCCCGCCTGGTCTGCCGGTCCCGATCACCACGTCGGGGCGACGCTGGACGACTGTGCAGGCTTGTAGCGCGAGCGCCAAAACAATCCCGCAACCGGCCTGCACCCTGCCGTGCCGCCAGACCCGCGAGGTCTTGCTAAATTGCGAGCGCATACTCGATGATCTCCCCTTTCGCCTCAATCAGGGCTTTGACCCAGCGCCCGTCGCCATCGTGAAACAAGGTCCCGGCGTAGTGGGGCGTGATCAGGTGATGTCGATTGGCGCGCACTTGTCCCCCGGGTGTATCCACCAACGCCTCTCCGAGCGGCTTTACGGCGAGGCCGATCACTCCACCATATTGGACGTCGAGCAATCGGTCTTCGCGCAGCATCCGAACATCCCAAAGCATGTTCGACGTCAGGAGCTGCGCCGGGGCGAGGAAGGGCCCCTCGTCGCCAATGATACGAAATCCGCCATCGGCCGCGCTGCCGGAGACCCGAAGTCGTATGCCGTTGTCGTCGGTGGTGCTTTTGACCGCCGCCAGTCGCCCAGACTGCCAGACCTCCTCCGCGTCGTGTTTGAGATAGAAGGCAGTAAAGAGCAGCACTTTGGCTGAGATATCGATGTGGGTCGTGACGACGAGCCGCTCGCCGTCTTGCCGAAACGTAACCGTATGTACGCCGATCGGCGAGCCTTTACGCAGGGCGCGAAAACTCAGGTTTGCGGGAGCGACCGCAGCATGGGCCGAGGACGCCCGTAGAAGGGGGGTAAGCGTGATCGCGCCAAGTAATCCAAGTGCGCGCCGGCGGTTTTGGCGTAAGAGGTCAGCCGGGAATCCGCCGTCAGGCGGTTGCTCCACGAGTCGATCGCTCTGCCCACGGATATTTTGATGCGCAGGGCTCATCGCGCTAATACGCTTCGGCCACGCTCGCAAATCCATCAGCAATTGACACCCTGATATGTTTGAAAGCGCGCTGCACTATTCCACGAGTTACTCATGCGACACGCGGTAGGTTGATCGTAATACCTTCGTTGCGCATGACGGCAACCTCGACGGTACAGGCGTTATCGATCGATCAAAAGAGCTCGGTTGCTGGTAGGTAAATAGTGCAGCATCCAGCCACCACGCGCGCTGAATTGATACTACTCCGGACGTACGGTTCGCGGCACGTTCTGAAATTGAGGGAACGCGGCTCTGCGCTATCTGCGGCCAGCGTGGCCGGTGTATGTGCGCTAGAATACATAGCTCTAGCCGCCAAAGATTTATTTGAATGGGTCCTTCCAGCGTGCCGTCTCCAAACAAGCTTCTGGCTGCTCTGCCGCCTGACATATACGAGCGGTTGCAGCAAGATCTCGATCTCGTGGAACTTGAACTCGGCGCGTCAGTCTACGAAGCCGGCGGCAAGCAGCCGTTCGTATACTTTCCGACGGACTCCATCGTCTCGTTGCTCTACGTCATGAAGGATGGCGCGTCTGCAGAAATTGCCGTAGTCGGCAACGAAGGTCTCGTCGGTATTTCGTTATTCATGGGGGGTGAGACCACGCCCAGCCGCGCAGTCGTTCAGAGTGCCGGACACGCATTCCGATTGAGCTCCAAAGTCATGAAGCGCGAGTTCGAGTACGGAGGTCCGCTGCTGCATCTGCTTCTGCGCTATACCCAGGCGCTGATCACGCAGATGGCACAGACTGCGGTGTGCAACCGGCACCATTCGGTGGAACAACAGTTGTGCCGCTGGTTGCTGCTTAGTGCGGACCGCCTGCCCACCAACGAGCTCACAATGACTCAGGAGTTGATCGCGAATATGCTCGGGGTGCGACGCGAAGGGGTTACCGAGGCCGCGGGAAAGCTTCAGGACGCCGGACTCATTCACTACAGCCGCGGCCGTATCATCATAGTCAATCGGTCGAAGCTCGAGAAGCGCGTTTGCGAATGCTATGCCGTCGTCAAGAAGGAATTCGATCGCTTGCTCCCTAACGAGATGGCGATCTGAACAGCGGCTGCAGCAAGTTCCGCCTACCGATCGACCCGTGTCGCTTAAGCTTTCGAGACTCGGACAAATACCGCCGCCACTCTCCCATCGTGCGGAGGCGACTAACCGACATTGCGTTTCAGGCTCCGAGTTGCTCGCGGACAGTTTGCTGCCATTTATATGGTGCGGCGCATTTGACAACGATGCGCGACAAGCCGCCGGGCCGAGCCACGTGTCGCTGACGCGAGAGCAAATGAGCTCTTACGGGCATCACGGCCAGTCTCAGCGAGCAGACGCTCAGCTATGTTCGCTGTCGCACATACAGAACCATTAAATCAATTTAACGTTCTTGTGAGCAGCACTTGGCCAGAGGCGACACATATGTTATTCGCGAACAAGCGAGCGTGCTCGATGCGTGCACGATCTCCAGCAAATCACTTCGTCATAGTGTGCGCCGTCCTCATTATCTTGTTCCTGGTCGGCGACAGCATGGCGGCCTGGCTTAGTTTCACTTCTTAACGACCTGCGGTGCAGAGATTGCCCAAATTGGTTAGCCTTCCGCAATGGCATTTTGAGCAGGACGCACGGCACGAATGGCGTTGGAGGCACGTGAACGGGGATAACGCGCAGTTTCACTCTACACAGTCGTTTATCAAACGCATCGACTGCGTGATCGACGCCGCGCGTCATGCGGTTCAACGCGCGCGGTCGAAGCTGTGAGGCGGCAGCGTCGTCCGCTCATGATGGAACGCGAGGTTGCCGTACGGGTAAGTTTCTCGACATCCTCTGAAAAGACACGTTAGGGGAACGCGTTTGGAAGCCGGCTGGTTAAATGTGCAGTCGCCGGCGACTAGCACACGTTTCAGTCGCGCGCGATTTACGGGTCTACGATCAGCACAGTAAAAATAGCTGAGATCCCAGCACGCGTGCGCATTTGACAGCGAGCAGCGTTACTGGCGTCCCCACGGGGATTCGAACCCCGGTTACCGCCGTGAAAGGGCGATGTCCTAGGCCTCTAGACGATGGGGACTAAAGGACTTTCGGTGCTGCTTCACTACGACGAGGGTGTTACTGGTGGAGGTAAGCGGGATCGAACCGCTGACCTCTTGCATGCCATGCAAGCGCTCTCCCAGCTGAGCTATACCCCCACGAGAGAGCGGGCATTATACCGGGCAGCCCTTGGGCTGTAAATAAAGGGGCACAGGCGCTAACCCCTAAGCGCTTTGTCCAAGCGCGCAAGCACCTCGTCTCGCCCGATCAATTCCAGTGTCGCGTCGATGGAAGGGGTGTGTGTCGTGCCGGTGGCTGCCACGCGTAACGGCATCGCAATCTTCGGCAGCTTGAGCTTGTGGTCGCCAATCACGGACTTGATCGTCTCGTTGATCTTCGCGCGATTCCACTCGGTCGTTCCGAATCGTTGCCGCAAGTCGCGCATTGCGGGTTTGATTTCGTCGGTCAGGTGCTGTCGCATGAGCTCATCCGATGCTTCGACGGGGCAGTAGAAATAAACTATCGCGGCCGCAAGCTCCTTGATCGTGCTCACCCGCTCCTTCATGAGCGCAATCACCTGCTCCAGGCGCGGGCCGACCGTGACGTCACACCCCGTCGCCACAAGAAAGGGCATCGTTAATTCGGCAAGCCGCACATTGTCCGCTTCCTTGATGTACTGTGCGTTGAGCCAGGTCAGCTTCTCGGGATCGAAGCGTGCAGGCGATTTGCTGATGTGCCCGAGGTCGAACCACTCGACGAGCTTCTCGCGCGTAAACTTTTCCTCGTCGCCGTGTGACCAGCCGAGACGCGCGAGGTAGTTCACGAGTGCTTCTGGCAGGTAACCCTCCTCCTGATATTGCATGACGCTCACTGCGCCGTGTCGCTTTGACAGGCGCTCTCCGTCCTGGCCCAAGATCATCGGCACGTGCGCGAATTGCGGCGCCTCGACGCCCAGCGCCCGATACACATTGATTTGCCTCGGCGTATTGCTGACGTGATCGTCGCCGCGAATGACGTGCGTAATTTGCATGTCGATGTCGTCTACGACGACGCCGAAGTTATAGGTCGGGATGCCGTCGGAGCGCATCAGTACGAGATCGTCGAGCTCCGAATTCGCGACAGTGATCGGTCCCTTGACGAGGTCGTTGAAGGTCACCGCACCTTCGCCAGGATTCTTGAAGCGAATGACCGCGGCAACGCCCGCTGGTGGCGCAAGCTTAAGACGCGCTACGTTCTCAGGGCGCCAGCGCCCATCGTAGCGTGGTTTCTCACCTCGCGAGCGTTGCAGCTCACGCAACGCGTCGAGATCCTCCTTGCTCGCATAGTCGTAGTAGGCATGCCCGTGTTTGACCAGTTGCTCAGCCACGGCGCGATAACGCTCGAGCCGCTCCATCTGATAATACGGCCCCTCATAATCGAGTCCAAGCCATTGCATGCTGTCCAGAATCGCCTGAACCGAGGCCTGGGTCGAGCGCTCTCGATCCGTGTCTTCGATGCGAAGAATGAATGTCCCGCCGCGCTTTTTCGCAAACGCCCAGCAAAAAAGCGCCGTGCGGGCGCCGCCGATGTGCAGATAACCCGTTGGACTCGGAGCAAACCGCGTGCGAACCATGGAAAGTGACACCCGAAAAGACGACTATTGTACGATAACCCTACGCCTCGAATTCGGGGCTACCCCGCACGACAAACCTCAGGAACTCTCGATGATTCAGCGTTACCTGCTTTGCGCGCTCATTGGCTACGCCGCCTCGACGGCGGCGCCACTTCCGGCCGCGGCGCAGGCATATCCCACGAAACCGGTGCGCATGATCGTGCCCTTCCCTGCGGGTGGTGCGACCGACATCGTCGGGCGCCTCGTCGCCCAAAAGCTCACCGATGCAATGGGCCCACAAGTGATCGTCGATAACCGCGGCGGGGCTGGCGGCACGATCGGTTCGGACATTGCGGCCAAAGCGCCTGCAGACGGCTACAACATCCTCATCGGCACCAGCAGCACGCACGCAATCGCGCCCGGTCTGTATGTGAAGCTCCCGTACGATCCTGTGCGTGATTTCGCGCCGGTGACGCTGCTTGCCACCGCCACCGTATTGCTCGCCGCCCACCCTTCGGTTCCAGCAAGAAACGTCAAAGATCTGATCGCGCTTGGGAAGCGTCAACCTAACGCCCTCTCTTTCGCGTCGTCGGGTAATGGGGGTATATCGCACCTGATTGGCGAACACTTCAAGTCTCTGGCCGGCATACAGATGCTGCACGTACCTTACAAAGGGGATACACCGGCACTGGTCGATCTTGCGAGTGGACAGGTGAGCCTCATGTTCGGCACTGCGGTGTCATTTCTGCCCTACGTGAAGACCGGCCGGTTGAATGCGCTCGCGGTGACGAACCCCAAGCGATCGCCGGTTGTGCCGGACGTACCGACCGTTGCCGAATCCGGATTGCCCGGATTCGAGGCATTGCAATGGTTCGGTGTTTACGCGCCGGCCGGCACGCCGCGCGAGATCGTCGCCCGCCTCAACACCGAGATCGGGAAGATCCTTCGCATGCCCGATATACGCGAGCGATTCTCCAGTCTGGGCGCGGATATAGCTGGAGGAAGCGCGGAGGACTTTGCCGCTTTCCAGCGCCGGGAAGTCGCCCGGTGGACGAAGATCGTCAAAGCGTCGGGCGCGAAGATCGAGTAGCCAGCGCCGTTCTGGGCGCGCATCGATGAAATAAAGTTTTTCACTCCTCTCAGCCTGCCGCGGGACAGCGCTGCCTGAATTCTTCCACCGTCTCGTCGATGCGCTGGAACACGGCGCCCGAATCCTTCACGCGTTGAATAAGCCGTTCGAGCATCATGATGCGATGTCCGCGCCCGATGATGAATGGATGGCACGTATACGTGAGTACGCCCCACTCCACTGCTTCCTGCATGTACAGAAAATCATGGATCCAGTTGTCCAGAACGTTCGTGGCGTTCTGCAGTCCCTGCCGTACACTGTTTTCCGTGCGAACGAACTCGAAGTGCGGCGAATCGTCGGTCGACCAGTGGATCGGCATCTCGACCAGTGCGCTTTTGTTTCCGAACTGCGCAGGTCGCTCGAGTGGCACGACGTCGCCCTGCCTCGCGTAATAAGGTGTGTAGTCGTCACCCATCATGCTGCTGTCGTACACGAAGCCATGCTTCAACATGAGCTCGACTGAATGTGGACTGAGGTCCCAGGATGGCGAACGGTAACCGCGCGCGTACTCTCCGGAGATTGTTCGTATCGCTTCGTTGCCGCGAACAAGCTCCGCCTCTTCCTCTTCTCGCGTAAGACTCGCAGGGGGACGGTGAGTCCAGCCGTGATGCGCGATTTCGTGGCCGGCATCGACTACGGCTCTGACCGCATCCGGATACGTCTCGATGGTATGCCCGGGTACGTACCACGAGCTCGCGATGTCGTACTTGCGTAAGAGTTTTAGTAACCGCGGCGCGCCTACGCGCGGCCCGAACTCGCCACGCGAAATCCATCCTGGCGTGGTTTGTCCGCGCGAAATAAACCCGGAGATCGCGTCGAAATCGAATGTGAGGCAGACGATGTGTTTGGTCATCACGCGTTATCGAAAATAGGCGGCAACGGATCGGCGTTACGGCAAGAGCATGGCGCTGCTATGGGCGTTCGATTATAGCCTCGGCTCTTTGCGCGTCGTCTCCACACGTCGCACCTCTCGCCTGCCGCCGTGCGCATTGATATGATTCGGTCTCCTCAGCATCCCATCGGTCGCTTCCATGCTTGAACACCTCGTCCAGAACTGGCACGTGCGTAAGCCCGTCGCGCACTCGCGTGGCGGCATTGTTGCCACACAGAACCGCGTTGCGGGCCAAGCGGGCGCGGAAATTCTGCGCGCTGGCGGCAATGCGGTCGATGCGGCTGTCGCTACGGGATTCTCGCTCGCAGCAGTGGAGCCGTGGAACAGCGGACTTGGCGGCGTCGGCTTCATGCTCGTTTACCTCGCCAAGGAGCAGCGAGTCGAAGTGGTCGATTTCGGGCCGATATCGCCGCGCAAGCTCGATCCGGCAGCCTACCCGCTGACCGGCGGCTACACGAGCGATCTGTTTACCTGGCCGACCGTCCAGGACGATCGCAACGTTCACGGCCCGCTGTCGATCGCCGTTCCAGGACATGTGGACGGCCTCGGTCTCGCGCTTGAAAAATTTGGAACGATGCGGTTTGCAGATGTCATGCAGCCGGCGATTGCACTGGCGGATAAGGGCATCGCGGTCGACTGGTTTCTCACGCTCAAGACGGCCACCATGGCACGCGAGCTCGCGCGTTACCCGACGACCAGGGATATCTGGCTTCAGGACGGCTTCCCACCAGTCACCGCGGCGGGCGCACAACTGCGCCGGCTTGTTCTCAAAGGCCTTGCAGGTACCCTGCGGCGTCTGGCCGATGCCGGTCGGCGCGATTTCTACGAAGGCGACGTCGCTGCGAGCATCGCTCGCGACATCCACGCAATGGGGGGAAATCTCGCGCTCGAGGATCTGCGCAACTATCACGCGCGTATCGTCAAACCGCTCGAGACCGAATATCGGGGCGCCCACATCGCGCTCGCACCCGGACTTACGGCCGGGCCCACGATGCAACGCGCCCTGAGAAAACTCGAGGACGTGAAGCTGCGATCAGGCGGGCCTCACGCTGATGCATTTCTCGCTTACGCACGCATTCTGCGCGAAGGTTACGCCGAGCGCCTCGCGACCATGGGAGAAACGAGCGATCATCGCGATCCCTCCACGACCACTCACTTCAACGTGGTCGACCATCACGGAAACATGGTGGCACTCACCCAGACGCTGCTTTCGGTTTTCGGCTCGAAAGTGGTACTGCCAACGAGCGGCGTTCTGATGAACAACGGGATCATGTGGTTCGATCCACGCCCGGGCTCCCCGAACTCGCTCGCGCCGAACAAGCGGCCTCTGACGAACATGTGCCCGATGATCGCAAGCCGTAACGGCAATGCGTGGTTCGCGCTTGGCGCTTCGGGCGGGCGCAAGATTCTTCCCGCGGTTTATCAGATCGCCTCGTTTCTGATCGATCACCACATGACGCTCGACGACGCTTTCCATCAGCCGCGGATCGATGCGAGCGGCGGTGAAAGCGTGGGCGTGGATCCCCGACTGCCCTCCGCAATTCGCAGCGGGCTCGGGGAGCAGTTTCCTGTCACGGATACCGAGCTCGTCGTATACCCGACGAACTTCGCCTGCCCCAGCGCAGTGCTGCGCGATCCGAATGAGGGCATGCACTTCGGGATTACGGACGTGATGTCGCCCTGGTCAGGTGCTGTGGCAGAAAGCGCGACCTGATGGCACGCAGTTTGCGAAGCACCGCGAACATGCGGTTCGCATTTCGCTTCGTCACTTTTTTCTGCGCTGTCCTTTCCTTTCCGACCCTCGCCCAGAACAGCGTTCAGGGCTATCCCGATCGTCCGGTGCGGTGGATCGTCCCATTCGCGCCGTCGGGTCCGACGGATCTGATGTCACGCGCAGTCGCTGAGAAATTATCGCAGCGGCTGGGCCAGCAATTCGTCGTGGACAATCGCGCGGGAGCCGGGGGCAATATCGGCGCCGAAGTCGTTTCGAAATCCGCACCTGACGGGTACACGCTCATGATCGGCCACGTCGGCACGCACGCGATCAACGTATCGCTATACCCGAAGGTCGGCTTCGATCCGGTGCGTGACTTCACGCCGATCACGCTGATTGCGACGTTGCCGCTGGCGCTCGTGATCCATCCTTCTGTCCCTGCAAAAGATGTGAAGGAGCTGATCGCCTATGCGAAAGCGCGTCCGGGTCAGCTCAACTTCGCGTCGGCCGGAAACGGGGGGCCCACCCACCTCACGGGCGAGCTGCTGAAGACGTCCGCGGCGATCGACATCGTTCACGTTCCGTACAAGGGGAATGCAGCGGCATTGCTCGATCTCGTCGCGGGCCGCGTGCAAATGATGTTCAGCAACATGCTGACGGCGATGCCACACGTGCGCGCCGGCAAGCTGCGTGCAGTCGGCATCTCGAGTGCAAAACGCTCGCCCCAGGCGCCGGATCTTCCGACGATCGCAGAGTCGGGATTGCCGGGGTTTTCTGCCGTGCCTTGGTACGGCGTTCTGGGCCCGGCGGCGTTACCGCGTCCCATAGTGAACAAAATAAATTCAGAGATCGCGCACGCGCTTGCAGAACGCGACATGCAGGAGCGCTTCGTGGCACAGGGCATTGATCTTCAATCGAGCACGCCTGAGCAATTGGGCGCGCTCATCAAGTCTGAAGTCGTGAAATGGCGTAAGGTCGTGCGCGACGCGGGCGCGAAAGTCGACTGATTGCGTTTCAGCCGCATCAATAAAACAGTCGAGGGAAATCAAGTCATGCGTGTGTCGTGGATGACCATGACGCTTGCGCTGCTGGTTATCGACGCAGCGTCTGCACAGACCCGCAGCATCGACAATTACCCCACTCGACCTCTACGGCTGATTACTGGCTTTCTGCCGGGCGGCGTGAGCGATACCGTCGCGCGCGTAACAGGTGAGAAGCTGGGGGAGTTGCTGGGTCAGCGCGTGATCATCGACGGACGGCCCGGCGCTGGCGGCATACTCAGTATGGAACTGGCTGCGAATGCAAACCCGGACGGTCATACGCTTTATCTCGGGCAGCCGGTGATTACGATCAGTCCGAACTTCAGGCGCAAGCCGCCGTTCGATCCACTCAAAGTTTTTGCACCTATTTCGCTTGTCGGCTTCGGTGCGACGATGATGGTAGTACATCCTTCGACGCCCGCGAACAACGTGAAAGAGCTCATCGCATACGGCAGATCCCAGCAGCCGGGCACGTTGCTTTTCGGGCATTCCGGGACCGGCACCACAAATCATCTTGCCGGCGAGCTGTTCTCGGTGATGTCCGGGATCAAGATGACCTCCGTAGCCTATAAAGGCGCAGCATCCAACATCCTGGCAGTGCTCCAAGGTGAAATACAGATCTCGATGTTGCCCGTTTTGGCCGCGATCCCCCAGGTGAAATCAGGCAGGCTCAAAGCGATCGGCGTGAGCGGCAGCCAACGTTCGCAAGCTGCGCCCGACATTCCGACGATAGGCGAGACGCTGCGGGGTTATAACGTGCCCGTGTGGTATGGATTGGTCGTCACGGCCAAGACGCCCCCTGCGATCATCAACAAGCTGCACGCACAGACCCAGCGCGCACTGCAGACCCCGGAAGTGAAGGACAGGCTCGCGGCACAAGGCGTCGAAACACAACTTTCATCGCGCGCCGAGTTCGCCCAGCTCATACAGGAGGATGCCGCACGTTGGGCAAAGCTCGTCAGGGACTCGGGTATCGTGCTGGAGTAGCGACAATCAAAACAACGAGGGTACGAAAACAATGATCAATGCAGCAATCGTCGGTCTGGGCCGGTGGGGTCAGAATCTGGTGAACAGCGTACAAGGCAAAAGCGACAAGATACGGTTCGTCGCCGGTGTACTGCGCCATCCGGAAAAAGCGCGCGCCTATGCGAACGAAAAAGGGATTGCATTGCACTCGGACCTCGATATCGTGCTCACGGATCCAGGCATCGATGCGATCGTGCTCGCGACGCCGCACACGGTACACGCGGAGCAGATCATTGCGTCCGTCAGGGCCGGCAAGCCAGTGTTCACGGAAAAGCCCTTCACGTTGACATCACGTAGCGCCGCGCAGGCGGTGCACGCCGCGGCTGAGAACAAGGTAACGGTCGGCGTCGGGTACAACTGGCGTTTTCAACCGGCGCTGCAGGAAATCCGCAGAATGCTCGAGGACGGCCGCCTTGGAAAGCTGCTGCACATCGAAGGTAACTTCTGTGGGCCGAGTGTTTATCGATTCAGCAAGGATCACTGGCGCCAGCAGCGGGACGAAGGTCCCGCTGGTGGAATGACAGGCCGCGGCGTGCACGTCGTCGATGCGATGATCTATTTGGCAGGCCACGTGGAAACCGTCCACGCGCAAAGCTATCGACGCGCGCTCGACTATGGGATCGATGATACGACGTCGATGCTTTTCAAGTTCAAAAACGGGCCGACGGGTTATCTCGGGACGATGATTGCGACTGCCGAGACGTGGCGCATGCAAGTGTTTGGATCCAGGGGCTGGGTTGAAGTCGGCGACGTCGAGCACCTGACGACCTGGCAGATGAGGGTCTGCTCTGTCGACCCGCAAAACCTGCACGCTCACCAGAAGCCGCAGCTCATCTCATTTCCGGAAATCAGCACCGAGCGCGCGGAGCTCGAGCATTTCGCGGACGCTGTTCGCTCGCAGCGCCCGCTTGCCGTAGCCGGTGGCGACGAGGCACACGGCGTCGCAGTGCTGGAAGCCATACTCGCTTCCGCGAAAAGCAGCCGCACGATCACTGTCGGAACGGCGACGGGCGAACGCAAGCACACGATCGCAAACCGCACACGGCGCGTAGCCGCAAAGGCGACACGATCGCTGAAGAGGGCCATCAAGGTCGTCAGCAAATCGATTAAAAAGGCGAAGCAAAGTCGCGGTTCGGCTCCCGCCAAAAAACGAGTTCGCAGTTCAGTCAAAAAAGCGCGGGGGCGAGTCGCGCCGCGGCCGGGCCGGAAGAAGGCCGCTCCTCGCAAATGAGGGGCGGTCAAAAGCGATCAGCGCGATAGGGCGTGATATCGATGGATGGTTGCCGCCCCGCAACCAGGTCTGCGACGATGCGGCCGGTCGGTGCACCGCTGCACAGACCAACATGCCCGTGGCCGAATGCGTAATACGTGTTGGCGTAACGCGTTGCGCGTCCGATCACCGGCAGCGAATCGGGCATGGAGGGGCGCCGCCCCATCCATTGCGTCGCATCCGCCGTGCTGATCCCGGGAAAAACGCGCTGCATGTGCTGCGCCAGAATGTCAGCTCGGCTGTAATCGGGTTGCGCATGGATGCCGGCGAACTCGCTCTGGCCTGCTATTCGCAAACCCATCTCCATCGGCGTGATGAAGAACTTGTATTCCGGCATGAACACGGGCATGGGCAACGAGAGCCGCGGATCGGAGTACGTCACGTGATAGCCGCGCTCGGCCTCGAGCGGCACACGATCGCCTAGCTTCGCGGTCAGCTCGTTCGAATGTGACCCGGCGCAGATCACGAGCGTCTCAATGGGAATTTTCGCGCCGTCCACAACCAGTGCGCGCGGGCCGTTCGGGCCTACTTCGATATCGCGCACTTCACCCTGCAAAACGACTCCGCCATCACGCTGCAATTGCGCCGCCAGTGATTTCGTCAAACGCTCAGGGTTTGCAACGAAGCCCTGCTCCGGCAGGAACAGGCCGACTTCATAGCGACCCGTCAACTGCGGGACCCGTTTCTTGAGCTCCGCACCATCGAGCTCTTCAACGATCACGCCACGATCGCGCCGAAGTTTCCATGCGAGGGCGTCGCCTGCGTACGACGCACGCTTCTCATAGGCCACGGCATAGCCAGTCTGACGGATCAGATCGCTGACGCCCGCATTCTTGACGAGCGGCTGATACGCCTCGAACGTCTGCTTCAGCAGCGGTCTGAGTGCATCCGCAATGCGTTCCACGCGCTGTGGGGTAGACGCCGCCACGAAACGCAGCAGCCAGGGCGCGGCTTTCGGCAGGTAGCTCCAGCGTATCGTCAGTGGGCCCAGCGGATCCGCGAGATACCCGGGCACTTTCCAGTGGATGCCCGGTGTGGCGAGGGGGACGCACGATCCCGGGCTCAAAATGCCGGCGTTGCCGAAAGAGCAATATTCGCCCGGCGGCCTCATGTCGACGACGGTGACCTCGTGGCCATCGCGTCTGAGGTAGGCAGCGGTAGCAACGCCGACGATACCAGCGCCGACGACGGTGATTTTTTTAGTCATGAAAGGGCGCGCAAATTATAGCCAAGCTTGAAGTACGTTCGACAAATCCTGCTAAAATTCAACCGCTTCTCACTCCTCACGTGGGCGGTTAACTCAGCGGTAGAGTGCCACCTTCACACGGTGGAAGCCACTGGTTCGATCCCAGTACCGCCCACCATCCAGCGCAGGCCTCCGAGCGACAAGCATCGCGCAGCTGCCGAGCCCGAGCTGATCTCCAAATCGCGACGGCATAGCAGACCGTTGCGAAAATGCGACAACCGTAACATCCGCACGTTGCGTCGCGCATCCCGCATGCTATGCTCTCGACCGTTGCACAATAAAAATTGGTTTGATAGCAGTGGTCTAGCGGAGATGGCTCTACCAGTGCTTTAACTGCGACTACGTTCTCAGGGGTGAGACGATGTCTGAAAAAATAAAAGGGCGACGTGAGGGGCGCGCGCAGCGCCAACGTAAGAGAGGTCAAGACGCGGGCACGAACAGCTTCGAGATGCTACGCGGAAGCAGCGACGAGACAGCGGTGAAGTGGGTGTTCCACCGCGGCCCGGACTTACGCTGGCGGTGGCAGAAGACGTCAATGTCTAAGGGCATCCTCGCACAATCCAGCGCCTCATACGCAAGCTACTGCGACTGTCTGAGCGGCGCAAAATCGCAGGGATACAAAGAATGGCTGCCGCCTGCAAAGCTCACCCCCCTGTCGTTCTCACATGTGCCCGGGCTCTTCCAGAAGCAGGAGAAGAAGTCCGCATCTGCAGCACCAGAATTAGAGACCGTAGGCGAGGACAGCACTCGCCGTTCGGATGATATGAGCACAACAAATGGCGGTGTGGATTCCACGGTGGTGTCTTTGCGCAGGCCTGGAGCGTAGTACCGCAGAAACAATCACCGAAGGCGCCGCAAAAAAGCTGTCCGCGGGCGCCCGTTTACGCATCGAGATATGAGTAGAAATACATCGCTTGCCGAGACACCTGGTTTGCTCGGCCTCTATGGCGCTTTCTGGCAACATGCCGACGGCGCCCGCATCCAGGTTGTAGGATCCAGCACACTCCTCATCGGGTCTCAGCTCACTAGACTGACGATTCCCTGGCTCACGGCCCAGGCGATCAACGCAATTCAACTCTCGGGCGCAGGTAGCACGCGCGATGCCGCAGTGCTGATAATGCTGATTCTGCTCGCGACTGTGGTCTCATGGATGATGCACGGTCCGGGACGCGTCATCGAGCGGTCAATCGCGGTGCGCGTCCGCCAGCATCTGGCCGATCGACTCTACAAACGCATTTCAGAACTGCCTCTCGCGTGGCACGAAGCTCACCATTCGGGCGAAACATTACACCGCATCCAGAAAACGACGCTCGCGCTTTCCGACTTCGCCGGCAGCCAGTTCATCTATCTGCAGAACCTGGTGAATCTTATCGGTCCCATCGTCGCGCTGTGGCTGCTCTCTAACGCGACCGGCAGCCTCGCACTGGCGGGCTTTCTCCTGGTTGGGTTCGTCATCGTGCGCTTCGACAAGGTACTCATGACGCTGGTGCGCACTCAGAACGAAGCGGAGCGACGCTATTCCTCTGCGCTCGTGGACGCGGTCGGCAATATCTCGACGGTCATCACCTTGCGCCTGCAGAAAGGGACGCGCGCGCTCCTGAGCTCTCGCCTCACAGCGGTATTCAAGCCGCTGCGACGCAATATCCTGATCAACGAGACGAAATGGTGTGCGGTAGACCTGCTCACCGCCTGTCTCACCTGGGGTCTGGTCGCTGCGTATGCCTGGAGCGCGCAACAACACAACGGCACGGTGCTTCTCGGCAACGTGTTCATGGTCTATCAGTACGCCAATCAAGCGACGGGCGTCATCAGCTCATTGGCGATGCACTACCAGAATTTCACCCGGATGCAGGTCGATTACTCTAGCGCGGATCCGATTTGGAATGCAGCCGACCGGCTGGTGCCTCAAGGCGGCGTGCCGGACGACTGGCGCAACATCCAGATCGAAGGTCTTGAGTTCACGTATTCACGCAGGCGCCGAGATACGCCGCTCCTTCACGGTGTATCGCTGACGCTGGAACGTGGAAAAGCCATCGCGCTGGTAGGTCCCAGCGGGTCCGGAAAAACCAGCCTCATGCGAGTCATCGCCGGGCTATACGACGCCGATAGAGGGCGCTTCACTGTCGACGGCACAGTTCTTGTCGGACTGCGCGGCCTCGGATCACTCGCCACGCTGGTTCCCCAGGATGCCGAAGTATTCGAAGGCACGATACTCGACAACATTACGTTCGGCGCCGACTATTCCGCCGAGGTCGTTACGAATGCGCTTCGAATTTCCGGATTTGATTCAGTCGTTGCTTCGCTACCGCTGGGACTCGAGACGCTCATCAGCGAGCGCGGCCTCAATCTCTCGGGGGGGCAGAAGCAGCGCATGGCGCTCGCCCGCGGGATACTCGCAGCGCAAGAGAGCTCGGTACTGCTGCTGGACGAGCCGACGAGCAGCCTCGATTCGGTGACCGAGGCTCGCGTTTTCACCGAGCTCAGACAGGCCGCGCCGAAGGCGTGCATCGTTGCCGCCGTGCACCGCCTGAATCTACTGTCCCGTTTCGACACGGTGGTGTTGATGGAAGCGGGCCGTGTCGTCGATAGCGGCAGCGTGCCTGACCTCCTCGAGCGCCAGTCGCTGTTCAGGGAACTATGGCAGCGCTCCACGTTTGCCGATTCCGGAGTTCGGGCGGCTTAAAGGTCGCGCCTCGCACCCTCGCCGGGGCGCCTCCATTCCGTGTACTTGGTCTGTTGAGCGGCATCGGGCGCTGACGCCAATTTGCCGCTTTGGACTTCCATGTTCGTATTTTCGCGCTTCTGACGCGTCTCGACGATGCCTTCGCGCGCTTTCTGAGTCAGTCGAGCTCGGCCTTCCCATTCAGCTGATCACACCGGTGCAGTGGCTTCTTGCGCGCAGAATCCGCTTTGGTGGCTGCGTCGGTTGCAGCGTGCACCCAACCCGACAGGCACATCACTACTGCGATCGATAAACGATGTATAGGCCGCTTGGACCATCCACAACTTTCAGCAAATGATCAACGCGGGCGGCTCGAAGGCCGCCTAGCACGTAAGGGCAATAGCTATGCCACAGGACTCAGATTTCCGCCCGTTCGCGCGCGTTCATTGCCCGGCGAATGCTCGCGATGAGAGTCGCCGGGTCGATAGGCTTGCTCACGTGATCGGCGAAACCTTGCTCGATGACTCGGGCGCGGCTGACTTCGGTGAACGCCGTGACGGCAATGGCCGGGATCGAAGCGCCGACTGCCGTACCTTTGTGCGTTTCGAGCGCCCTGATGCGCGCGAGCACTGTAAAGCCGTCTTCATCAGGCATCGCGAGATCCATAAGAAGTACGTCCGGACGCGCCGCTGGTAAGAGTTTATCCAGCAGGGCGAGAAGCTCCGCGCCCGTTGTGACGGTGCATACGTCCGCCCCCGCCTGCCTGAGCGTGAGGCTGATGACGTCCCGGGCATCGGGATCATCATCAAGCATGCTGATGCGTACACCCGCAAGGCCGCTTATCGTAGTCGACTGGGCATCCGGGCCGGTTTTTGAGTCCGACCCCCGTTGATCGGGTTCAGGTAAGGGCAGCTCTACAATGAATGTCGCACCCTTGCCGATCCCCTCACTGGATGCAGTGACTCGCCCGCCGTGAAGCTCAGTGAGATTGCGAACGAGCGCGAGGCCTATTCCCAAGCCCCCATGGCGCCGCGTTGTCGATGTGTCGGCCTGAGAAAAACGGTCGAAGACCCGGGGGAGAAACTCGGCGTCGATGCCAGCACCGGTGTCGGTCACACAAAAGCGCGCCACGCTCCCGGCGAGTTCCAGACCCACTTTGACCTCGCCCCCCTCGGGCGTGAATTTGACTGCGTTCGACAGCAGGTTGACTGCAATCTGGTTCAGGCGGGCCGCGTCGCCCTCGAGTGCGACGGCCGGCCGGTCCGCGTTGAACTCGAGGTTGATGCGCTTCGCAGCAGCAGACGCTCGCACGACGTCGAGCGCTGCCTGCACCACCTCCACGAGATTCACGGGACGGCGCTCGATATTGAGCTTACCGCTCATGATCCGCGAAGTGTCGAGCAAGTCGTCGATCAAACGCGCCTGATGATCGACGTTGCGCTTGATCGCCTGCGTGGCGCGCTCGATCAAAGACGCATCGGGCGCCTTTGCGCTTCCGAGCAGGAAGCCCCAGCCCCTCAGCGCATTCAAAGGCGAGCGCAGCTCGTGTGACACGATGGCGAGAAACTCGTCCTTGGCACGGTTTGCACGTTCGGCTTCGAGTCGCAGACGCTGCTCGGTCGCCATCAGCCTTTCGCGTTCCAGCTCGGCGGTCTTGCGCTCAGTGATGTCGATCGTCACACCGAGCAGCAGCCGGTTATTCACACCCGGCTCAAAAGGCCTCTCGCGCCCATGCATCCAGCGCCACTCTCCCGTGCGGGTAAGACACCGGAACTCGAATTCCAGGAGCTGGCCGTCGTTTTGCCGCTCTTGTCGCAGATGCTCAATCAGGTCCCGCAAATCATCCGGATGCACCAGCTTCTCGAGGCTTTGGCGATCCTGCGCCATCAGCTCGGCCGACGTGTAACCCAGCGCCTGAAGGCCCATGCCGCTGGCATAGGCGATGCGCTGCTGCACGTGATCGTACAGATAAAGCACGATCGGCGCAGTTTCCACGAGCCCCTGAGTGAAGCGTTGAGCTTCGCGCAGCTCGTTTTCCATGCGCTTTCGCTCGGAGATATCAGTCGCAACGCCGATCACTCCGATTACATTTCCGCGCACGTCGCGCAGGGGCGATTTGGTGGCCAGATAAGTTCGTGGCCCTTCCGGAGTCGGTATGAGTTCCTCGACGCGTTCCACGCGACCGGAGGACATCACGCGGCGATCGTTTTCAATAATCCGCGCCGCAAGGTCGCTGTCGTTCATGAAATCGCGCTCGGTGTGGCCGAGGATCTCGGATTCGGATCTCCCTACGGCCTTTACCTGCGCCGGATTAGCCATCACGACCCGGCCGGCGCCGTCTTTAACGATGATCAGATCAGGTGTGCTTTCCGTGACACCCCGCAGTAGTGCGAGACTCTCGTGCAACGCTGCGTTTGCGCGCTCCAGCGCTGCAGTGCGTTCCGCGACACGCCGATCCAGCTCAGCATACGCACGCCGCAGCGCCTGCTCATTCTGGTGTCGCACGCTCACGTCGCGGAGGACCATTACGCCCCCAAGCAGCTCGTGCTGATCCGTATTGATAGGTGCAACGCTCACCTCCACATACCGTTCGCTCAACCCTTGCACGAGCTTCAGCTCACGGTGACCCTCCGAATGCTCGGCTCCGCGCAGCACCGATAGCAGGGGGTGCTCGATGGTGTCTGCACCGTCTGTCAGAGGGAACGCTTCGCTCACAGATTTGCCGATGAGCTCGCCCGAAGCGCGGCCGATGAGAGCTTCCGCTGCGGGGTTTACCAGCCGCACTACCCCGTCCGGGTCTGTCGACACGACCGCTTCACTGCAGCTCTTGATCGTGACCTGCAGCCACTCGCGCTGCGCATTCGCCTGCTGCTCGGCTGCCGTACGTTGTCCATCCAGTCGGTCGAGCCTGCGCGCGCCCCACACAACGAGCGCACCCAATGCAAACACCGTGACGATCGTCTGCAGCACTGATCCGACCGCGCTGTCGACGTATCCCCTTCCCTCCCCCGCAACCTCGAGTGCCCCGATGAGGAGCGGCAGCAGGAGCGCGGAAGGCAACAGCCGCCGCGTCATGACCGCACCCGGGCGGCTGCTCGTCAGGGTTTGCAGGAGCAATGGATCGGGGCGCACCGCAACCACCGCATACGCCAGACACAGCAACGAAACCAGGCCGGCCATCGAGATTTCGACCAGCGGTGGTAATGCCAGCAGCATCCGGAAGCCAATACCGATTACGGCGATCGACAGCAAGGTCGCGGCGGCGCCGGCGAGCAGCCGGGCTGCGGGCGCCTTCTCTTCGCGTGCATTTACCAGTGCGATTGCGGCGAGTACGAGTAACAGGACGCTTCCGGGATAAACCGGGAGCTCACCTCCCGGAAGGCGCACGGCGCCCGGGAGGAGCATGGCCCCCAGAACCGCGGTGGCGAGTGCAGCAAGGACCAGGTGGCCCACGCGAACGCGTCCCCACAGGAGCAACGCGAACGCGCCAGCTGCGCCGAGCACGCCTACCGCAGTCGCTGGGCGCACACGGGGCCAACCGGGAACGAAGGTCGCGAGCGCGTCTATTCCCAAGACCCAGCCGAACAGCCCGGTGCCGGCGGCAAGCGCCGCAAGCGCAATAGCGCAGCGGCCACTGCGCGCGAGATGAGCCGCGAGCTTTCGATGGCGCGCGAGCGAAGAGGAAACGTTATTGACGCCCAAGGAATTCTTATCGGGAATGGCGTTGGAGTGCAGGCTCAAAAGGGTAACACGCGCTATACGTGCGCACCAAATCAGCTCACAGATGGCACGGTCGTGCAGCGCGCTGCGGTGATGTCCACACCGCCCGCTACTTACACGCATTTTCACTCACGCTCACATGCGAGGCTCGAGCGACCCCCTCGCTCTCGCGCTCGGCGCAGCAGCCGCCTCCTGCTGCTCGCGTATGGCACCGTTTTCTGGATTGAGTCCGAAGCAGGTCAACATTTCATCGAGCAGCGCGCATCCTCGGCGACGGGCGTGAAGTGAAGATGGGCAAGCTCGATATCAGAGTCGGCTGGCACCTCTGGAATACGTGTAAGCGGCCTGCGCGTGAGCAATCCCGCATGGATCAAAACGCGCGATCTCGTCGATGCCCAACTCATCGATGCGGGCATCATTGATGGCCACGCGTAACGGGTAGCGTCATCATCGACGATCTCACGCTGGTGCGGACCAACGCAGGGCTGTAGCGCGAAAAAAACCGGAACACCTGGAGTCTGCGTGAGCAGTCGCAAAGCGCGGCCGACAAACCATCACGACTTGCAGTGCGACGCATCAACGTCGATCGTGAATTGGTGGTGTATCGCGACTACGATCCAGACGCACAGGGCAACCGACGTGGCTGGGTAGACTGGTACGGGCGGCGCTCTCGACCTCGCTGCGCGCGGGCAGGCGTAACAGCTGCGTCAGATCAGAAAACAACTAAAGGACATGACAAGAACGCGCCGTATGGGCGCAGTCAGACGACCATATTGAACAGGACGAGGACGGGCCTCAACGATAGGACGTCGCGCGCGGCGGTGCTGCGGTGCTCGCAGCTGAGCGCGGCTCAGAGCGAGCTGGCGCGGATTTAGCCCGGCGCCCGGAAAACGCCCGCGAGGCGGCCCACCGCGCAATCGACCCTACACCAAACTTGGGCTGCATCAACCCCAAAGCCGTTCCGGCGACACCCGTGAGCATCCCCAGGATTCCCGCCTTCCTGGCCACCTGCTGCGGCTCGGGTTGCTTACGTCCGAACATGAGCTTACCCATTGCAAAGCCAATCCCGGCGAGCGCAAGCAACGTCTTGGGTGAGGCGACTGTGTCGCGCAGGCTGTTCGTACAGCCTGTCACAGCATCCTCCAGCGCGAGGCGCTCAGCGGCAATACGGGCTTCGATCTCAGAGATCTCTTGATCGAGCTCGTGCAAAGACAGTTTCATCGTGTCCTCCTAAGGCTCTTTCTCGCCCTCTACGGGCTTCGATTTGAGCTGCCTCAGCGTGGCCGCGAAAGGCGCATGCTGGAATACACCTTTAACGCGCCACAGCACGCCGACTGCCCCGATCACATTGAGCGCAGCAGCGACACCGAGAACGGCTGGCCAGGACATGCCCCGCCCGAGCAGCGCAACAGCGACCGCCACCACCAGCGCAAGCCAGGCTGTCACGACGAGAACCGCGACCAATATGCCCGCGCCGACGAGCCACGCAAGTTGTATGGACGCGCGCCGCACGTCCATGACGGCAAGCTGAGCATAGTCGGCCGCCATGCGACGAAGAGTAGCGAAGACCCGCTCTATAGGTTCCAGAAACGATGTCTCGTGGTTTGCAGTACTCGTCGCAGCGGCCGGCACGACGCCGGGGCCGGGCGGCACCGGCGTGCGCGCGGACGCCGCCGGGCCGCGGTCTAACGCGGTATCCATTACTAACGACGCGATGTCAGGCGCGAGATGAGCAAACCGATTGCGATCGCAATGCCGATGGTCGCAATCGGATGCTCGCGAACGTACGAGCGCGCCTGGTCAGCAGCCTGCCCGCGCATGTCCCACAGTTCCTGCCCTTTTTCACTCAGGCGATTGGCTGTCTGCGAAGCAACATCACTCAGGCGTTCCATCGCCTGCTGCGCTGTCTCGGTCAGCCGGCCCAGACTCTCGGTGGCTTTGTCAGCCACATTTTCGGCATACCGCCCGGTGGACGTAGCGCCCGGGGTAGATCCCTGCATAGTGTTTTGCATGTCATTCTCCTGTGGTTGACGACGTCATGCGTGGTTGATGCTACACCTCAATGGGCTTTGGCGTCACAGGCCCGATGTTGCGCAGCAACTCCCGGAAAGGCCCGGCTAGCTCCGGGTGCTTCAGTCCGAAATGGACGGTAGCGCTGAGCAATCCGAGCTTGGTGCGACAACTGAAACGCTTGCCGCTGAGCTCGTAGGCAAGTATGGGTTCCTGAGTCAGCATGGCTTGAAGGGCATCGTGTAAGCCTACTTCCGCTGCGCCCGTTTCTGGCAACCTCTCCAGATATGGGAAAATTGATGGGCCGAGTACATACCGGCCCGCGGCGACAAAGCCATCATCCTGGCTGCGCGCATCACGTGCAAAACGCACAACGTGATGCGTCCGCTCTCGGTAGGAAGCACCGGTGCGCAGCGTGTCGAATGCGTTATCGCCCGGCTCCCGACGCTGCACACCTACGACCGGTTGATGCATTGCATAGAAGCTTTTCAGGAGCTGCGCGATCGCAGGTGTTTCGGAATCGATGAGTTCATCCGGCAGAATCAGAGCAAAAGGCTCATCGCCCACAAGAGGCCGGGCGCACCGCAAGGCAGAGCCCAGTCCTGTGTATTCACTCTGGCGCACATAGAGATACCGCACGTCGGGAGGGAACATGCCGCGCAGATGGCGCAGCTCGTTCTCGCGGTCCTGCTGGGCGAGCGTCGTTTCAAGCTCGTACGCCATATCGAAGTGATCCTCGATCGCGCGCTTGTTACGATTCGTCACGAAAATCATTTCGCGGATGCCGGCCGCAGCGGCCTCCTCGACCGCGTAGTGGATCAGCGGCTTATCTACTACAGTCAGCATTTCCTTCGGCGCGGCTTTCGTCGCGGGCAGCAAGCCGGTGTCGAGGCCGGCGACCGGGAACACCGCCTTGCGAACGGTGCCCCTGGGCTTTAACAGGCGCTCGTCGTGTGCTGCCGGCTGCCGCTCGTGCAGCCCGCTAGAACGGCGAGAAGTATTGCGCTTCCGCGCATAGGCGGGGCTCATGTCGTCTTCAGGGATCGTTTCCGTTCTCATTTCACTTTGCCGCAGGAATGTCGTCCGGCATACCGCGCCTGTCGGTGTCGACTAGCCCGCGCTTTACGTCGTTGTGTGCCTGCTCGACGCGATCTTCGGACGGTGGCCGCGGCTCGTTGTCGTGGGTCGCATTCGATACTGCAGACTCGTCGCGCTCGTGCGGCATCTTCGGGGTTCGACCCTCGGGCCGAGGCCGAGCATGTCCACCCTGCGACTGATCGTAGCTGGATGTATCGGTGTCGGATTCAACGGGCGCCGACGCGGGCTTCAGATCCTTGGATTTTGTATGCATGTTGCGCTCCGCCGAAGGATAAGCACGGAGCGTGCCGAGATCTGGATACGCGCCCTGCCACTGTGGCGATACGCGGTCTCTACTGGTCACGGGCGCGACGGCGACGGCGCCGTGTCCTCGGGCGATTCGGGGCACAGCCATTGCACCGAACCTCGCGATCCACAATGCCGCACTGGCATGCTGCTGCGCTACGATCCCGCAGCTTGTCCTGGCAATACGGTAATTTCGTTATGTGCAAGCGCCGATTGCGCCAGGCACCCTCAACACCGAAAGGATTCACGATGGCTAAAACACAAAGCGAACGCGACGCGATCGACGTGCTCATGGAAGATCACAAGCGCGTGCAAAAGCTGTTCAAGGAACTGGATAAAGTGGAACGCGACGACGCGGAGGTTATGCGTGATCTCGTGGAGACCGCCTGCGTCGAGCTGCAGATCCACTCGATGCTGGAAGACGAGCTCTTTTATCCGGCTGTAAGAGCGCAGGTCGCGGACGACGACGCGCACAACCAGGATCTCCTGAACGAAGCCGAAGTCGAGCACGAGTCAGTTGAAGAGCTCATCGCCAAACTGCAGGACCTTGAACCCGACGATCCCATGTATTACGCCTACTTCAGTGTCCTGGCCGAATACGTGAAGCACCATATCAAGGAAGAGGAAAAAGAGCTCTTTCCGGAGGTCAAGAAGATGAAAGCGCTCGATTTGCAGCAACTCGCGGAAGACATGCGCGCGCGCCGCGAAGAACTCCTTGCGGAAATCGACGAAGCGGGAGTGAGCGAAGCGGAGAACGATTCGACAAGCGTCGAGACAGCAGGGCCCGATTCACCGGACACCGACCCTGAAGAAGGCGAGGACGAACAGGAACAGCTCGATATCAGCCGCACGCGCCACTAGGAGTAGCGCCGCTGCGAAAAAGTCTGGCCCGTATCGAAGCGAGACCCGTAAGGCGGTAATGATGAGCGGCGACGCGCGAGCTCAAGCAGCCAGCGTCGCCGGTCACCTGTTAAAGACGCTCGCTCTCGTACTCTTCCTCGTCCTTCATTGGCGGCAGGGGCGTGCCGTCTTTTTCGGCTTTATACTGGGCCAGGCGGTTGTAAAGGGTCTTCAGGCTGATCCCCAGCATCTCGGCAGCTTTGCGCCTGACGTTGCCGCATTCCGCGAGCGTAGCTTCGATCAAGCGGCGGTTCACCTCTTCCAGCGTACTGCCGACCCGAACCGTGATCAGCGGCGTATGCGCGGGCTCGGAGAACATCCGAGGGGCCAGATCAACGTCGACGACGCCGTCGGCTAGTATGTAAACGCGCTGCACGTAGTTCTTGAGCTCACGTACGTTTCCGGGCCAGCTGTGCGAATACAGCGCAGCTATTGCCGCAGGTGAAAACGTTTTCTTCGTGCCTTCCTCCAGATTGAACTTGTCGAGAAAGTGGCGCGCGAGGATCTCGATATCGGTTCCGCGCTCGCGCAGTGGCGGCAGCTCGATAGGAAACACGTTGAGCCGGTGATACAGGTCTTCGCGCAGTTTGCCATCGGCCACTGCCTTCGCCGGATTACGGTTGGTCGCGGCAATTACCCGCACGTCCGTCGCAATTGGCGTGTTCGTTCCCACGCGCATGAACGTCCCGGTTTCGAGGACGCGCAGCAGCTTGACCTGCAGCTCAGCGGGCATCTCGGTGATTTCGTCGAGGAACAGCGTGCCGCCGTGGGCCCGCTCAAAGAAGCCTTTGTGCTGGCGGTCGGCGCCGGTGAAGCTCCCCTTCTCGTGTCCGAAAAGCTCGCTCTCGATCAAGTTCGGCGAGACCGCGCCACAGTTCAGAGGCAGGAACGGGCGTTTCTTGCGACGTGAGAGATCGTGGATCGTCTGGGCCGCGAGCTCCTTGCCAGTTCCGCTTTCCCCTACGAGCAGGACAGTAGCCGATGTGGGCGAAACACGGTTCAACTGATCGTAAAGCTTTTGCATCACGGGTGAGCTGCCGATCATGTGTCCGAAACGGCCGAGCCCACGCAGCTCCTGGCGCAAGTCACCGATTTCGGCTCGCAGCTCGTGTGTGCCGGGAACGCGCTGAAGGATCGAGCGCAGCCGTTCCATGTCCACGGGCTTCACGATGTAATCGGAAGCACCGGCGCGCAGCGCATTGACTGCGCTCTCGACCGTCGCATGCCCGGTGATCAACACAACTTCGGTCGCGTCTCGCTGTTCGAGATCGTCCACCAGTTCTATGCCGTTACCGTCGGGAAGTTGCAGGTCGGTCAGCAGCACATCGGGACGCATCTGCGTAAGTTGTATGCGCGCCGTGCGCAGTGAAGTGGCCTTCGCGACGGTGAAGCCTTCGCCCTTCACAAATTCGGTCAGCCATTCGAGCTGTTCCGGGTCGTCGTCTACGAGCAAGACGTGTGGCATGAAGCCTCCTTATGTACGTATCGTGATCAGCTGCTAAAGCTTCGACTCTGTGGACTGTGGAGCGCGAGCCGATAAAACTTACTGAAACAGGTAATTATTACCTACTTTTCAATCCAAAACTGCACCAATCGGGGTGTCGAAGGCGTCTTAGGCAAATTGTGAGCCAGATTTACACTGATTGCCCCGTGGACTGAGCGTGCACAGGGCTCGCTCGAACGCGCTAGGGTATTAGGGGAGAAGGCGTGAATCAGGCGCGCTTGCGCTCGGGTGCGGCCTTCTTGGATAAACGGGAAGGTGATTTTCGCGCCGCCGCCCGCTTGGGCTGCTTGCTGACCGTATCTTCCTCGCGCGCGGGCTCCGGCGCCTTATCCTTTTTATCCAGGCTGCGGCGAAGCAGCGATACGAGGTCGATTACTTCGGCCCCGCGACGCGGTTCGGCTTCATCGCCGGACTCTGGGGTAATCGTATGGGTTTCTCCGGACTTGATGCGGGCTTCGATGCGCGCCATCAGGTCGTTGGTATAGGTGTCTTTGTACTGCTCGGGATTCCAGTCTTCCGTCATGTCCTCTACGAGGCGCTCGGCCATCGCCATTTCTTTTTCAGTCAGGCCGTTCATCCCTGCCTCGGGCAGATTCAGGTCGGACATCGAGCGGATCTCGTTCGAAAAACGCAACGTGTTCATGAGCAGCATGCGCTCGAGCGGTATAAGGGCGGCCAAGTGCTGGCGCGAGCGGATGACGACATTCGCAATTCCGATCTTGCCGGTGCGGCGCAGCACCTCACGCAGCAGCGTGTAGCCCTTTTCTCCGCGCTTGCCCGGCTCCAGATAATACGGCGTGTCGAAATAGTAAGGCGCAACGGACGCCGCGTCGACGAACGCCACGATGTCCACGGTCTGCGTCGCCTCGACGTTCGCCTGTTTGAAATCTTCGTTGGTGACGACAACATAGTCGCCCTTTTCGTACTGATAACCTTTGACGATGTCGTCGCTGGAAACCTCTTCACCGGTGCGCTTGTTAACCTTCCGGTAACCAATCGGCGAGAAATCGCGCTTATCTATCATATCGAATGACAGGCGCTCGCTCTGCGTCGCCGGATAGAGCGCAACAGGAATGTGTACGAGGCCGAAAGAAATAGCGCCTTTCCAGAGGACGCGGGGCATGAATGACTCCGTTGCACAGTTTAACGAGCCTTACCGCGAAGGCGATAGCTTGCGATATTTCTGCAGGGGGCGTACCCGATATCCTGCCGCGAGCCGCAAGCAGCGTCAACGAAAGCTGACAAACGATCGGCAACACTCCGCTCCCGCACGTGGATGTGCGGTCGGTATCGTGCCGACCCGACGTTGCATTCGCGATGCGAATGGCGGATAAGGCGTGATCTGCCGCCGTGCGCTATGTTTGCCTGCTCAAAGTCCTCGGAGGCGCTTCGGCAATCGTGGTGCTGGGTTCGACGCGGCTATCGAGTCGGTGATTGACACGACGTGTGCCGCGGGCGCCGATTGCGCCGCCTATCACCGAAAGAATGAGCGAAAGCAATACTGTCGCCGCGAGCCAGCCAGTAGCAGTGCCGACAGTATTGACTGTGTCTTCGGCCTGCTGACGCGTGGCAGGTGTGGTCGCGACAGCCGGGGCGTTAAGCTTCCCGAGGACGTTCCGCGCCTGCTCAGGTGTCAAACCGATGCTTTCAAGTGTGCGTTGCGCCTGCTCCGGATCACCGGGCACGGCTGAAGAGGTTTGCTCTGCCGTGGCAGGCGCCAGCAGACCGAACATGCCGGCCGTCAGTGTTCCGAGCGCGGTGGTCGCGAGCACTGCGTAGAGAACAGTCGTAGCGCCCCACGATACCGCACCGTGGAGCACACCGTCGGCAGTGCGGCGCAATCCCGAAAGCCGAGCAGCAACATAGCCGCCGACTAGTGCTGCGATGAGCATGCTGATCGTCTGCCACACTGCTGCGCCCATCGTGATCGCGGGCGGGCTATCTGCGCCGGGATCTACGAC
>JAQGNH010000263.1 GCA_028291945.1 Betaproteobacteria bacterium | reverse complement strand
TGTGGTTCGGGTCCGTGAAGTAGATGCAGCCATCTGACTTGACCACCACGTCGTTCGGCCGGTTGAGACGTTTCCCTTGGAAACTGTTTGCGATGACGGTGATGCTGCCGTCGAGCTCCTGCCGCGTTACGCGTCTGCTGTCGTGCTCGCAGGCAAGCAGCCGACCCTGCAGGTCGCGCGTCAGCCCGTTGGCCCGGTTCACCCGCTCCTTGAATACAGTGACGCCCTGGCCGGGCGTGTACTTCATTCGCTTGTCGTTATGAATATCGCTGAACAACAGGTAGCCGCCTTCCTTCCACCAGAGCGGCCCTTCGGCGGGACCAATATCGCCGCCGTAGCCACTGCCCAATTCCTGAATTCGTTGAGACACCGAGAGGATCCTGTCGAGGCCCGGATCGAGTTGTTCGATCCGCTTAACCGCCTGCGCCCATGCACTGCGGATACCTCCCGCCGTCGCAAGAACGCTTGCTGCCCCAGCGAGTTTCAACACTTGTCTGCGTGAAATGTTGTTCCGAGCTTGCATATGCCCCTCCCTTTGCGAGTTGTCGCGTTGCGGCTTCTGGGCTGCGTTCGGCGCTCCGCTACTGCTGCGGGATTCCTGCTTCCTTGACGACCTTTGCCCAGCGGCTCATCTCCGAACGAATGAATGCCGCGAAGTCATCCGAGCTGGTTGGCGCAGCGTCGATCACGAGCTCGTTCATGCGTTGCTGTACGTCCGGGGCCTGCAGCACCGTGCTGAGGTCGGCCTGCACCTTGTCGACGATGGGCCGCGGCGTGCCTGCGGGCGCACACAGGCCGTACCACGAAGTCACGTTGTAGCCGGTCATCCCCGCCTCGGCCATCGTCGGCACCGACGGCCATTGTGATGCCCGCTTCGCTCCGGTAACCGCCAGCGCGCGTAACCGGCCGGCCTGGACCAGCGGCAGCAATGCGGGGACGTTCACGATGCCCGCCGGAATCTGTCCGCCCAGCAGATCCGCAATCGTGGGAGCGGCACCCTTGTAGGCGATGTGCAACACGTTGATCTTCGCCATCAACTTGAGCAACTCCATCGAGAGATGAGGCGACGTCCCGACGCCGGGCGAGCCGTAGCTCACCTTGCCCGGGTTCGCCTTCGCATACGCGATGAACTCCGCGATCGACGCAGCCGGCATCGACGGATGCACGACGACAGCACTGGAGGTCGTCCCGATACGGGATATGGGCGCGAAGTCGGTCAACGGATGGTAGGGGAGCTTCGCATACAACGAGTAGGCGATCGCGTTCGAGGCGATGTTGCACTGGAAGAGCGTATAGCCATCGGGCACCGCCTTGGCCGCGACAGCCGCACCAACAGTACCGCCGGCACCCGCACGGTTTTCTACCACGACGGGCTGACCCCACAATCGATTGAGACGCTCGCCCAGCAAGCGCCCGACGATGTCCGGAGAATCGCCGGCGGGAAATGGTACGAGGTAGCGCACCGGCCTGGCGGGGTACGACTGCGCTAACAATGCACTGGGCAACGGCAGCGCCGCGACAGCGGCCGCAACGAGCAGGGCTTGCATGATTGGCTATCCTCCCTTCCAGTACCCAATATAAAGCGTTTTGCCGCCGAGGTACGAGCTCATCAGCAAGATCATCGCGCTCGCATGACTTCCTATGACCAAGCAGAATGCGTTGAAAGCGCATCCTGCAATGTCCGAATTCCGTGCGCTGGTTCTGGGACACAGACGGGATTAACATCCCAACTGCATCATGGGACAGGTGAGCCCGATCCAACCGGCGCTTGAACGACGGAGGAGTTATGGCCATGCCCGATAACACGATCATTTCCGCGGACTCGCACGTATTCGAACCAGTGAACTTGTGGGAGACGCGGATGGACAGGAAATTCCGCGAACGGGGACCGAGATTCGTCGCCGGTTATCAGGGGAAGCCCGGTACGTGGTTCGTGTGCGACGGCATCGACCCCAGGGCAATCTCCAGCATTGCAGCAACGGGTGTCGCGAAGGAGGACCTGGTCAAGTTCACGGGTGTTCACCACAAGGATCTTCGACCCGGTGGGTACGACCCTGTCGAGCGGCTCAAGGATCAGGACATCGATGGCGTTTCCGGCGAGGTGTTGTACGCGACGTATGCGATGCAGCTCTACGTGATGCCTGACGCCGAGCTCCAGGAAGCGGCCTTCAACGCCTACAACGAGTGGCTGGTGGAAATGTGCGGCCAGGCGCCCAACCGTCTGGTCGGGCTCGCGCTGATTTCCATGTACAACGTCGACCGTGCAGTGAAAGAGCTGCAGCGTTGGACGAAGCGCGGACTGCGCGGCGCCATGATCGCCAACGTTCCGCCGGAAGGCACCGAGTACAGCGACGCACTCTACGATTCGTTCTGGGCGGCAGCGGAGGAAATCGGGGCGCCGATCAGCATCCATACGCTCACCAGCAACCGCAAGGCGAGCTACCGTTTCTCGAGAGAGCTCAGGGGTGCGGCGAGATATCCCGAAAATCCCATGGAGGTGATGCTCACACTGGGAGAAATCCTTACGAGCCCGCTCCTCGACCGGCATCCGCGCGTGCGGCTCGTGCTGGCTGAAGCCGACACCGGATGGCTACCGTGGCTGCTGGCCCGCGTCGACCGCGGACACGAGCGGTACGCGCGCCAGAACAACATACACACCGAGTTGAAGCCCAGCGAATATTTCCATCGCAACGTTTCGGCCGCGTTCATCATGGATCGCGTGGGCGTGTTCACACGGGACTTCATGGGCGTGGACAATCTGATGTGGTCTTCGGACTACCCGCA
>JAQGNH010000257.1 GCA_028291945.1 Betaproteobacteria bacterium | reverse complement strand
TGATCTTCTGCCATCCAGGTGCGCACAAGTCGACTTCCACACCTATCGTTTCGAGTGATCCGTGCATCGGTTGCCTCTCTCCTAATCCTAATGTCCGGCCGCAGCGCTGCCGGTCCACGTCTTCGGTGCGAACGCGCGATGATCCGTCACGACATCGATCACGACGGGTTTTCTCGCGGCGAGCGCCTTTTCCAGCGCCGCCGGTATCCCGGCCGGTTTCTCTACGCGCATGCCTACACAGCCGAGCGACTCCGCGACGCGTGCGAAGTTCACCTCGCTGAAACCCCACATTTCGCGCCCGCGCTCGTCGGGATCGCCGCCGTACGCTCTGTCGAAATGCGGGATCTCCTGATTGAGCGCGCTGTTGTTGTTGACGATCACCACGACGTTGATGCCGTATCGTGCGGCGGTCTCCAGCTCACCCAGATGATAGTAGAAACCGCCGTCTCCGGAAAAGCAGACGACGGGTGTGTCGGGACGCGCGCATTTCACGCCCATCGCGCCGGGGAATCCCCAGCCGAGCGATCCGGCGCAGCGGATCAGGCGCTGGCCGGGCCGCGTGAACTCGACCATGGCGCCGCTCCAGATTCCGGAGTGCCCGGTATCGCAAACGAGCACCGCGTTTGCGGGGAGCGTGCGGGAGATCTCGCGACACAATCGCTCCGGCCGCATGGGAACGGCTTCGGAGTTTCGCTGCTCCGCGATCGATTCGCGCCACTCTTCGACGTAGCCGCGCACCTGCGCGAGCCAGCTCGCGCGCTCCGCGCTCACGCTCGACTTGCCGGCGGCTTCGAGCATTTGACGTAGCACCGTTCGCGCGTCGCCAACGAGGCCTATGCTCGCGGGATAATTGCGGCCGACTTCGTTCGGCTCGATGTTGAGTTGAATGACCGGTGTGCCCTGACGCGGCACCTGCCATCGCGCCGTGACCTGGCCGCCCGTCTGGCTGCCGATGTAGAACACGAGATCCGCCGTGCCGACGGTGCGATTCGCGCAACTGCGCGAGTACGTGCCGACGACGCCGACGGCGAGCGGATGCGTGTCGAGGATCGCGCCCTTCGCGTTGAGGGCCGTCGCGACCGGAACCTGCAGCTTTTCCGCGAGCGCGACCACCTCCGCCTGTGCACCAGACCACGTCACGCCGCCGCCGGCGACGATCACCGGCCGACTCGCCGCATCGAGAAGACGCAGCGCTTCCGCGACGTGATCTGCTTCAGCGGCCGGCCGATACGCGGGCACCTGCTTGAAGCGCTCTTCGACTTTCAGCTCGAGCTCGGCCTCGGTCATGATCGCTTCTGCGTGATGGCCGGCGATCTCCAGATGCACCGGACGCGGACATCCGGTTGTCGCTTCGCGAAACGCCTGGCGCAGCAGATCGGGCAAGCGCGAGATGTGGTCGCAATGCGCGTTGAACTTCGTCGTGCGATCGAACTGCGTGAAGCCCTCGAGCTCCTGATACGCGTGCCGGTGCCGCGCGAGCGCCGTGGGTCCGCCGGTGAACGCGATCACCGGAGAGCACGCGAGATACGCGTCTTTCAGTCCCGCCGCGAGATTGGATGCGCCGACGTGCTGCGCCATGCACACACCGGGTTTCCCACTCGCTCGCGCATAGCCGTCGGCCATGTATGCAGCGGCTTTCTCTCCGTGCGTCATGACGCGCCGGATGCCCATGCCTTCCATCGACGTGAGCGTTTCCAGCAGCATCTGCGGCACGAAGAAAACGTGGGAGACGCCGTAGCCGCGCAGTGTCTCGGCGACGAAACGGGGACCGGTGGTCTTCGGCATGGGGTACTACGTCCTCTTAGAAGTATTATGAGCGCCGTTCTGTCAGTCTTTATCGAGCGAGCGGCACGCATGCAACTCCTGGCGCGCGCAGTGGGGGAGATCAAAAAACTCAAGCCGGAAGCAGCTAAGGAGGCGCACGACTATCGTCTCCAGGCGAAGGCGGTCGCGCGACATTCCACTATTTCGCGCGGCGCGTGTTACGGAAAAACTCTGAGGCACTGCAGTAGAACAATGCGCACACGGCGAGCAAGCGTTGCGCCATCGGCGGCGGGCTCTTTAGATACGTGCCGTTCGCCGGCCCCACGCCAGCATACCGATCATCGCCACGACGCACGAAACTGCGATGAGCGTGAGGGTGCCGGGCTCCGACACTTGTGTGACCGTCCAAGTCCCGATTCCACCGATCGTAGACGCGAAGTTACGCTGGGAGAGCGAACCACAGAACGAAGGGCCAGCTTCCAGACACCTCGCGACATCGGCGGTATCGCCGTCAATTGAGCTGAGCACTACGCGCGCAATTGCATCGCCGGAATGAAGGACGCCCGGAAAGTTAAATAGGTCCGGGTTAAAAAGCACGATCGACCATGCGATCGGAAATCCCTGCGTATCAACTAACATGCGAAAACCGATGGTATCTGGGTCGGTGGGATGACCTGAAAACGTATGAAGGCCGTCAGAAAAGGCATATGACACCGGAACGAAAGATTTCACGAAAAAACCACCCGGCTCGAGCGGCTCTGCTATTTCAAAGAAGCCGGTCACGCGCTTGGTCGAGTTGTAGAACTCCACGGAGGACTCGGCGTTGTTCACGAAACTGAAGTTGCTGCCGGTGTACGAGTAAATCGTCGTTGCGGCGGCTGGCGCTGACAGCGCGGCAGTTAGTAGCGATGCCAAAACGGCCGCGTATCTTTTCAAAGTACGCCTCCTCTCATATAGTTTAATTTGCCGAACCGACAGCGCCGATGACGCTGGCATTACGGGGCTCGCCGCAGGTAAGCAAAGTGCGCGCCAGTTGCGTAACGGGTTTGTGGAAGAAGCACTTACAGGATAATGCATGACATGAGCGTCATTGATTGTCAAAAAAACCGACACAAAGCTTGTGTCACGCTACCTCAGACCATCGGTCACGGCCGCGACACCACGCACGGCATGATTCGCACCGAGGTGCGCTCGACTCACGGAGACAGTCACCTTGGGCATGTGTTTCCCGATGGTCCAAAGGACCGCGGCGGACTGCGATATTGCATCAACTCAGCTTCGCTGCGCTTTATCCATCGCGACGATATGGAAGCGGAGGGTTATGGCGCTTACCTGGACCAAGTGGAGGATGTGCAATGACAACCTAACGCGCCGTTCTTGCAGGTGGTTGCTTCTGGGGCAATCGTCAGGGAATCAGCGCCCGCACACTGTTCAGATGACGTTCGCTCCGGTCCTGGCAGAGAAGGAGAACGTCATCGAAGCCGATTGCCTGGAGGCGCTGCAGGCGTTCGCGCGCCTCGTCAGGCGTGCATTCGAGATTGATCTTGCCGCCGTGTGACGACGCGCCGTCGCTGAGGTCTGTGTGGACGTTCGTTAAGATTGCGCGCTTGCCGCCGTGCGCCCGGAACGTTCTCATGCCGGCCTCGACGTCTTCCCAGCTGCTGTGTTGCCCGGAGGCGATCCATCCATCGAATTCGCGCGCCGCGCGCTCGATCGTGTTCGCGTTGCGCCATGCGCCGATAAATACCGGTGGCCCGGCTTCCGTGCCCGGCCACGCGATCAGGCTGCTGCCGTTCACGCGTTCTCCGCACCAGAGCGCTCGCATCACGTCGAGGTTTCGGTTGAAGGTCGCGAACCGCTGGTCGTAATCCGCGCCGGCGAGCTCGAAGTCGGCCCGCGTCGATCCGGCACCGACGCCGAGTCGCAGCCGCCCCGCGAGCAGCATGTTCAGCGACTGAATGCGGTGTGCAAGCTCGCCGGGCTGTCTCAATGGCACCTGGAGCACGCCGATGCCGAGCTCGATGCGGCTGGTCCCGGCGTGCAGCGCGCCGAGCGCGACCGTGGGATCGAGCGTCGGCCTGCCGCGGCCCATCGAATCGGTGACCCAGATGCCTGCGAAGCCGAGCTTCTCGACGGCCGTTCCGAAATCGGTAAGCCAGCGCAAACCGGAAGCGAGCTGCTGCTCTGGAGGCGGTCTCGCGATGATCGCTATGCCGAGTCGCATTAAAGCACCCGCTACGACAGCCCCACGATCTCGGCGAGCGCTTCGACGTGCTCGGCGTGGCGGCCCACCGGATTGACGAGGAGATGGTTCGCGCCGGCATCGACGAGCGCTTCAAGCTGTTCGCGCACCTGCTCGGGCGTGCCGTGAACTTCCGCGGCGGCGGCGCCGCCGGGGCGGCGGTAAACAATCGAGAGCCACCGGTCCAGCTCTGCGCGGGCAACATCGGGCCGCTCGTCGACCGATAGAAAAACCCGCTTCGAGACCGGAAACGTCGCAGGGTCGCGGCCGAGCTTCTCGAGCTCCTCACGAAGGATCTGCACGGACTTCGCGAATCCGGCGGTGCTCGACCCGCCCGCGGCCATCCATCCGTCACCGAGCGTCGCGGCGCGACGGACCGCGTCGGGATGGTTGCCGCCGAGCCAGATCGGCGGGTGCGGCTTCTGCACGGGCTTGAGCACGATGCCGGCCCCGTCGAGCTTGTAGATGGTGCCGTGGTAGTCGACCTTCGGCTGAGTCCACAGCGCCTTGATGATCTCCACGCCTTCGCGAAACCGGCGCACGCGATGCTCCATCGGCACCTGGAACTCCGCGTAGTGGTGCTCGCGGCCGAGCCCGACGCCGAGGATCGCCCGGCCGTTGCTGACGTAGTCGAGCGTCGCGTACTGGTGGGCGACGTGGCTCGGGTTGTGCACGGGCAGCACGACCACCGCGACACCGAGGCGAATCCGTCTGGTGACACCGGCGGCGTAAGTCAGGATCACGCCGGGGTCGAAGCTGAACACATGGTCGAGCGTGTTCTCGGTTACCCACAAGTCGCTGAAGCCCAGCGCTTCGGCACGCTCGGCGACCCGGCGCACCGACGCCATATCGATCGGATCGGGTGAACGATGCGGAAGCGACATGCCCACGGGAATGTTGTCTTTTATGGCCATGGCGCCTCACTCGGTTTTCGATCCTGATATTCCCGCAGCTTATCGCAGATTATGTTTACTGATCCCTTCGGACGGCTGTGGCATTTCCGAGTGGTAAGATCAAGAAAGCACTCGGCATCGTACCGAACGACGCACGGAACGAAGGAGCAGGAGATGAACATCTTCCGATCGAGCACCTTCATTCTGACGATTGCATGTTGCGGTGTCGTGTGGGGACCGCGCGCCGCGCTTGCGCAAGGGTATCCCGCTAAACCGATCCGCGTGGTGGTGGCCTTTGCACCGGGCGGCGCAACCGACATCACCGCGCGCACGGTAGGCGCCAGATTGAGCGAGGCCTTCAAACAAACCGTGATCGTGGATAACCGTTCGGGTGGAGGCGGGTTGATCGGCGCGGACATCGTAGCGAAGGCGCCTCCCGATGGCTACACGGTACTGATTGCAACGCCCGCGGAGATTGCGATCCTGCCGCACATGCAGAAGATGCCCTATGACCCGCTGCGGGATTTTGCTCCGGTATCGCTCGCAACCGCATCGCCATTGATTCTCGTCGTGCATCCGTCGGTGCCGGTAAAGTCGGTGAAAGAGCTGATCGCGCTCATCAGGGCGCGCCCCGGGCAGTTGAGCTACGGCTCCGCCGGCACCGGCGGTGTCCATCACCTTGCTGGCGAGCTGTTCAAGGTCACGTACAAGCTCGATATCGTGCACGTGCCGTACAAGGGCGTGGGTGCCGTGATCCCCGACCTCATCGGCGGCCACATACCGATGACTTTCTCAAGCATGCCGCCGTCGATGCCTTACGTCCGATCGGGCAAGCTGCGGGCGCTGGGGGTGGCGTCCACCACGCGTTCGCCGGCGGCCCCCGAAGTGCCGACGATGAACGAGGCGGGCGCATCCGATTTCGTCGCCACGAACTGGTTTGCGTATTTCGTGCCGACGGGCACGCCGGCAGCCGTCGTAAGCACGCTTAACGCCGAGATCAACCGCACGTTGAAACAGGAAGACGTGAAGGAAAAGCTCCTAGTCCTGGGATTAGAGACGCGCGGCACCACGCCGGATGAGCTCGGCAAATTCGTGCGCGGTGAGAGCGAGAAGTTCGCGAAGCTTATCAAGCTCGCCGGGGTCAAGGCGACTGACTAGGGGCGGCGCTCGCCTGAAGGCTCGGGCCTGGCCGCCCTACGAACAGAGGGAAACCAATGGTTTCCCTCCGTAACCTCCTTTCCTTCGAGCGTGTCGGCCCCGGCAAGTCCGACACGCTTCCAGGGCGGTCCGCCGGTCACCGAGTGCGCCGCCGAGCGGACGCTGCACCGAGTTTTTTGAGGTTGATCGCGCCGAGCTGCGACAGCACCGTCGCAAGGTCGTAATAGACTGTTTCCGAACGTAGACGGCTGCCGCGAAATTCCCACAGGACGCATGCACGCACCTTGGCCTTTTTTCCGGTCGGCGCGATGCCGAAAAACGGGCCGCGGTGAGTTCCACGCCACTCGTTCTCCGTGACAACGTAGTTTTCTCCCTCTGCGACGATTCGTCTGACGCGAACCTTGAAATCCGGGAAGCCGCGCCACTGCTGCAGGTAGCGATCCGCGACCGCCTTCGGACCGACGAACGGCTTCGGAGAGATGTTGACGGCACAGACGCAATCTTTGGTCATTCCGGCGAGCAATCCTTCGAGATCCTGCGTGCTTTCCTGCCGGATGTGCTCGCGTATGACTTTGCGGCGCGCGTTTCTCAATGACGTATCCACTGTGCTCCTGCCTCCTCCCTACGGCGATATGGCGTATGTATCATAATAAGTGATAGCGAGACAGAACCACGGTTTCGGAGCGATCGCAAAGCCGCTCCGCTTGATTGAACACCATCGGTTTATGTCATTTGAATGGAGACACAGATGGCAATCGTAAGACCCAAGGAGGCCTATCACCAACGCACGAGCGAGGAGATGAAGAAACATCTTCGGACTCCCGAATGGAGCCTGCGTGAGAAGATCGCCTTGTCGTGCCGGATACTCGCAGACGAAGGTCACGAATCGGCGTTGGCGGGGCAGATCACTGCTCGAGGAGAAAAGCCGGGCACTTACTGGATGCTGAGCTTCGGTCTCGGTTTCGACGAGGCGCAGGCAAACAACATCGTGCTCTGCGATGACGATCTCAACCTCCTGGAAGGCGACGGTATGGTGAATCCGTCGAACAGATTTCACCTGTGGATTTACCGGCACCGCCCTAACGTGAACGCCATCATCCACACGCATCCCCCGTACTGCTCGGCCCTGTCATTGCTCGGTGAGCCGCTTGTCGCTGCACATATGGACACTTCGATGTTCTACGACGACTGCGCTTTTCTGGCGGAGTGGCCGGGCCCGCCGATCGGCGATGAGGAAGGCAAGGTCATACACGAAGCGCTCGGTGATAATCGATCTATCCTGCTCGCGCACCATGGACAGTTATGTGCGTGCTCGACCATCGAGGAAGCAGCCGTTCTGTCGGTCTTTATCGAGCGAGCGGCACGCATGCAACTGCTGGCGCGCGCAGTGGGCGAGATAAAAAAGCTCAGGCCGGAAATCGCGAAAGAGGCGCACGACTATCGTCTCCAGCCGAAGGCGGTAGGTGCGACATTCCACTATTACGCTCGGCGCACGTTACGGAAGAACTCTGAGGGATTCGAGTAGAACAAGGCGCGACGACTCACTAATCGATCTTGATCCCGGTCTCCTTGCGGATGCGACCCCACCTCGCGAGATCCTGCTGCAGTCTGCGCGTGAACTCCTCGGCGGAGTTCGGAACAACTTCGGCGCCGAGTTTCTCGAACGCTCCGCGCGTGCGCGGCTGCGCAATGACGGCGTCGACTGCATCGCGCAGCTTCTGAACGACTTCCTTCGGCGTTGCAGCCGGAATTCCGAGCGTGGTCCACGTCGAATAGTCGTAGCCGTGAAGCCCCGATTCGTCGATCGTCGGGATCTCGGGCAATAATTTCGAGCGCTGCGGAGTCGTCACCGCAAGTGCGCGCAGTCTGCCTGCTTTGATGGAGGGTCCGCACGAACTGACTTGATCGAATGCCAGATGGACTTGCCCGCTGAGGATGGCGATCGACGCGGCGGCGCCGCCTTTGTACGGCACGTGCGTGAATTTCACTCGCGCCATCGACTGAAAAAGCTCGCCCATCAGATGCGTGCCGGAGCCCTGCCCCGCCGATGCCATCAGGAGCTCTCCCGGGCGCGCCTTTGCAAATGCGATGAGCTCCTTGACGCTGCGCACGGGCATCGAGGGATGCACGATGAGCGCGCTCGACACGAGCGATATGCGAGACGTGTACACGAAGTCGCGCAGCGGCTGGTACTCGATATCGTCGTTGAACACCGGATTCGTCACGAGTGTGCCCGGCGCGCCGAGTAGCAGCGTGTAACCGTCGGGTAGCGATTTAGCGACCTGAGCCGAACCGATTCTGCCACCCGCGCCGCCGCGGTTCTCGACGATCACGGGTTGCCCCAGCAATTCCGTGAGTCCAGGCGCGATGGCCCGCGCCGTGATGTCGATATTTCCCCCGGGGACGAACGGGACGACGATGCGAATCGGTTTGGATGGGTAGCCTTGGCAATAGGCGATTGCGGGTGCAAGCAACAGCATTGCAAAAAATGGGGTCAGGTCCACATTTCCGGCACGAGTTCGGAAATGTGGACCTGACCCCATTTTTTTTGCCACGCGGTTCTCCATGTAACGTCGATTTAAAGCGCGATGACAATGTGTCGCCATGCAGTGAGCTCGTCAAGCACCGCGCGGCTGCCGCAACGTCGGTCCGGATGCGGGAAGACGGACGGGG
>JAQGNH010000249.1 GCA_028291945.1 Betaproteobacteria bacterium | reverse complement strand
GTGCGCTGCCCCGCGGGTTTCGAAGGGCAGTTCGCCGGTGGTGCTCTCAAATGCGTGAAGCCCGTCACGCTCGATCTGACCAACACGTCGGGCCGCGAATGTACGCAGGACGCGCCGTTCGACAACTTCCAGAAGATGTCACAAGGTCAGCGCGACATCTGCGTGCACCGCGACTCCAACATCCCGGGCAATGCCAATCTGGCGGAGTTCGAGAATGGCCAGGTGCTGATTGTGATCCCGGTGAACGCGGTGCTCCCGCGGAATCTGCTCGGCCGCCAGCCGGTGAAAGTCGTCAACGGCCTGCGCTTCTTCCGCGTCAACGAGAACGCAGATTTCATCTTCTACGACCGCTCGAAGACGATCAGTTCGCTCGCAGCGGGCAAGGCCAAGGCCGTAGAGGTTGCGACTCAACGGCAGCTCAACGTCCCCAGTGAGGAAGTGAACTCGCGGGTCGCCTCGATCACCACGAGCCAGGCGGACTTCAGCGGCTCGCTCGACAAGATCGAAGGCAAGGTCAACCTGACGACTTTCGCCCGCCCCTGATCGGTGCGGCACCTTAGGCGGCCGGACCCTTCGCGGTCCGGCCGTTTTTTATTTGATAGTCGCTCCGACCTGATGACCTTCTTTCCCGGTTGCCGGTGAATGGCTGCACGTTCGTGCTGAGCGCGCACAGCGCACAGTCGAAGCATGAACGCACTCGGCTCGCATTTCGACAAGCTCAATACGAACGGACCTCGAACGAAGTCAGTGTGCATCCAATCTGGCCCTTACCACGAATGTGTCTTCATGGAGCCGCATTCATCCATGAGCCGAACGATCCCCGATCCGACCGAACTTAAGGAGCCAACCATGAAAACCCGATCGACCCCGAAGCGCCCGACATTCCGCCGACTGGTGTGCGCCGGTCTCGTCGCCGCAACGCTGGCGGCCTGTGGCAGCCCGGTGAAGCGCAACGACGACCTGGGCGGACTCCGCCGGGGCCCGGGAAATACGCCTCAGCGCAACATCACCGATTTCACGTCCGGGCTCAGGTGCATGGATGAGACGCTCTTCGCGTTCGGCACCCGCGATGTGGTCTTCCTGATCGAAGAGCTGCGGGACGAATCGCGGCGGCTGGGCGTCGGCACGCGCGACATGATGATCTCCGCGGTATCGGAAATGACCCGCCGCAGCCGCGCGGTCCGGCTCGTCACGTTCGGCAACGACAACCAGAACGTACAGCTCCTGCTGCAGCAGCTCGAGAAGCGCACCCCTTTCGGCATCCTGCCTCAATTCGACATTCGAGGGTCGGTCACGCAGTTCGACGAGGACGTCGTTCGCAAGGACGCGAGATTGGGCGTAAGCGGACTCCTCGAGCAGCTCATAGGCTTCAACGTCAGCCGCAACACGCAAATCAACGTGCTCGGCTTTGACGCGAGCGTCGTCGCGGTGCCCGACCTCACGATCGTGCCCGGGGCGACATCGAAGAATACGGTGATCGTGGCGCGCGACCAGTCAGGCGTAAGCGACGGCGTGGCCTCGATCCAGAAAGTCGGCCTCAGCTTCAGCATGAACGTGAGCCGCAACGCGGGCGTCGCACAGGCCCTGCGCAACATGGTCGAGCTGGCGAGCATCGAGCTCATCGGCAAGGTAACGCGAGTGCCTTACTGGAACTGCCTCGGCCTCGATGTGAAGAATCCGGAAGTCAAGCGCGAGATCGAGGACTGGTTCTTCTCGATGCGTGATGACGCGGAGCGCACCATGTTCTTCCAGGAGCAGTTGCGCAATCGGAAGTTCTACGACGGCCCGGTCGACGGCAAGTCCTACCCGGCGTTGCAGCAGGCGCTGGGTGCCTACAAGAAGGGCTTTGGCTACGCGGAAAACACGCCGACCGATGTCGCCTTCTTCACCGAGTTTCTCTCGCGTCCGATTCCCGCGCCGCCCGAGACGCCGTTCTCAACCGGGCCGATCGCTAAGGCAGCTGCCGATGCGCCGAGCTCTGCGGCGAAGCCTGCAGTTGCCAATACCGGCAGCGCGAAAGACGCGAGCGCATCTTCACAGTCTGCGGCGAATGCAAGTGCCGCCGCTGTGACGCCCCTCGTCATCGGTACGACCAAGCCGGGCTACAAGGTGAACGAGGAGATCGAGCTCGCCATCCAGGCCCAGCGCTCCGGCTATCTGTACTGCTATATTCAGCCGGCGGGCGGGGCTATTCAGCGGATCTACCCGAATCGGAACGTGAAGGATCCGCGGATCGAGGCAGGGGAATTCCTGTTGCTGCCCGGCGGCCAAGGCTTCAAGATCAGTGCCGACAAGCCAGGCGCGCAGAAAATCGCATGTCTCGCGGCTCAGCGCGAGGTGTACAACGATCTGCCCCCGCCGCTCCGGTGGGGTGATTTCGAGGACATCAGTCTTAAGTCGTTCGCCGACATCAAGGCTGCGTTCGAGAAGGCCGGTAAGCTGCCGGTCGTGATGGACGAAGTGACGGTCCAGGTCACGCGATGATGATCACCGCGACCGTGCATCTTGGGACACTCCTGAGCGGCGGCGCGGGCGGGAGCGGGAGGAGGACGTTCGTGGTGCAACAAGGCGAATCGACGGCGAGCGCGCGCTTTGAACAGCTCATCGCGCGTGTCGCCCTGAAGGACCGAGCGGCGTTCAAGCAGCTCTACGATGCGACGGTCCGATGTCTGTTCGCGATCGTTACGCGCCTCCTTCGCGATCCGTCGTGGGCGGAGGAGGTCGTGCAGGAAGCCTACGTCAGCATCTGGAACTCCGCGGGCAACTACTCCGCGGCGAAGAGCCAGCCCATGACGTGGCTGATTACGATCGCGAGGAACCGCGCGACCGATGCCCTTCGCAGCACGACGAGCGAGCGCGAGAACG
>JAQGNH010000174.1 GCA_028291945.1 Betaproteobacteria bacterium | reverse complement strand
CCGGTTGGGAACCAGCCATCGAAATGCCGGCCCGCTCGTTCCAGCGCAGCGGGTACGGAACCGCCGCCCCATATCGGCGGCCCGCCCGGCTGATGCGGCGTCGGCCCGATCACGCCCTGCTCGACGTGCCAGCGCCCGTCCCAATCCACCGGCTTCCCGGTCCACAGCGCTTTGCACAGGCGCATGCCTTCCATCAACGTGCCGACGCGCTTCTCGAACGGCACTCCGGCCGAACGGAACTCAGCGCGGATGTTGGGAACATCGCTGGCGATGCCGAGGCCGAGGATCACGCGGCCCGCGCTGACCTGGTCGAGGGTGGCGACCTGATGCGCGAGCAGCACAGGGTTGCGCAGTGCCGGCAGCAGCACGGCCGTGCCGAGCCTCACGCGCTTGGTCCTTCCAGCGACGCCGGCCAGAAGCGTGATCGGCTCGTGACGTGGGCGCGCGAGCAGGGAATCGCCGACCCACACAGAATCGTAGCCGAGCTTTTCAGCCCGTTCGGCAAGGCTCAGCAGCGGCTCAGCTTCGGGCCGACCTTCCATGATCGACTCGCGGGTTGGCAGCAGGTATCCGATGCGCAGGGTCATGACTCTCTCCTTGTTTAGTTAAGCTCCGCGATCCTGGTGGCGCGGTTCACCTCAATCGACGCGCACGTTTGCCGCTCGGATAATTCCCGCAAACTTGTCGTGCTCCGCCGTCAGAAACCGCACGAACTCCGCGGGCGTCGTGCCGCGCGGCTCCGCCCCTTCGCTGGACAAGCGTGCGCGCACATCGGATTCGCGTAGGATGCGAGCAACGTCGGCGTGAATCTTCGCGATGACGGGCTGCGGCGTTCCAGCCGGTGCGATCAGGCCGAGCCAGCCCGTCATCGAGAAACGCGGAACCGTTTCAGCAACGGCAGGAACATCGGGCAACAGCGGCGATCGAGCTACGCTGGTTACGGCCAGCGTGCGGATCTTGCCGGCTTTGAGCATTGCCTGCGCTGCGAGCATGCTGCTGAAGAATCCTTGCACGTGTCCCGCGGCGACATCGGTGAGGGCGGGCGAAGCGCCCTTGTAGGGAACGTGCAGCAGGTCGATGCCGGCCTTCGTCTTGAGCAGCTCCAGCGTCAGATGTGGGCCGCTGCCGTTGCCTGACGACGCAAACGCGATTTTTCCAGGCTGATCCCTGGCGAGCGCGATGAGCTCCGGCACCGTGGTCGCTTTGAGCGCCTGATTCACAACCAACAAGAACGGGTATTCGGCCACCAAACTGATCGGCGTGAAATCGCGCTCGGTGTTGTACGGCAGGTTGCTGTAGAGCAGCGGGTTGATAGCGTGCGTCGCGAGCACGAGTCCGATGGTGTAACCGTCGGAACGTGCAACAGCCACCGTCTGAGTTCCCGGAATGCCGTTCGCACCCGAGCGATTCTCGATGATGACCGACTGCGCCCAGGACGCAGTGAGCTTCTCGCTGAGCGCGCGGCCGACGATGTCGGTCACGCCCCCCGCCGGATAGGGCACGATCATCTTTACGACGCGCGAGGGATACGCGCCGCCATCGGACTGCGCGCGAGTTACGTGCGGATAAGTAATGCAGGTGACGAGCGCCAGGAATGCGGGCGCGAGCTCGAGGATCTTTGTCATGTCGCGGAATTTGTCTGGGTGCTTCGAAGAAGTGTCATCGCGCGGAACGGCAAGCGACGGGGCTCGCAGCGCGCGCGACACGCCCCCTTCAGCGCATAGCTTACCGGAAATCGCCCTTCGCTCTGAGTGAACGGCGCCGACCAAATCTTGTATTCTGTGTCACCCCTTCGTCATGTCAGACATGAGACACAGAGGATGCAGCCATGGAACAGGTGAGTGTTGTCAGTCCTGAAGGTCTGGATGCCGTAGAGCGCGGCAGTTCAGCGCCGCGCCTGCACGGCCTTGAAGGCAAAACGATCGGAGAGTTCTGGAATGGCGACTTCAAAGGTGACCTCACCTTTCCCATCATCAGAGGACTGCTGACGCAGCGCTTTCCCGGTTTGAGGATCGTTCCATTTACCGAATTCCCGCATCACCATGGCAGCGACAATCCGACGCAGCAGCGCGAGCGCGCGCGTCGCGTCGTGAAGCTCGCCAAGGAGATGGGATGCGATGCGCTGATAACAGGCAACGGTGCCTGAGGCACGTGCTCACCGGCCGCGGCGCGGCCGGCGACAGAGGCGGAGCGCGCGGGCCTTCCCACCGTCGTGGTGACGACGACCGGCTTCTCGACGCTCGCGCGCATGACAGGAAAGGCCGGCGGAATCGACGATCTGCGCATTGCGGAGTATCCCGGACCCATCGGCATACACGACACGCCGCAGATCGAGCGTAACGTTCGCGACGTACTGATCGATCGCGTCATTCGCGGCTTGACGGTGGTCGACGCGCCCGCGGCGTCCGATCGCGCGGTGAGCGCCAGCCGCTATACTGACATCGTATTCACCGGTAGCGCCGACGAAGTCAGTCGGTTCTTTCACGAGCGTGAATGGAGCGACGGTCTTCCTGTCGTCGCGCCCACAGTGGAACGTGTGGAGCGGTTTCTGCGCTTCACTTCCCGGTCGCCTCACGCAGAGATCGCCGTGTTGCCATCTGCCAACCTGCGCGCGACGGCATGGAACGTCGCGGTAAACGGTGTCATGGCAGGTTGCCGCCCTGAACACATGCCGCTGCTCGTCGCCGCCGCGGAAGCACTCGGCGATGAGCACTGCAGCCTCAACATGATCGGCAGTTCCTCCGCGATACTGCCGTACGTGCTCATCAACGGCCCGATCGCGAAGCAACTCGGCTTCGAATCGGGTGCGCAGCTCATCAGCAGAGGCAGCAATCCGGTGATCGGCCGCGCGCTGGGTTTGATCGTCAGGAATATCGCCGGGTTTCGCCCGGGCGCGAATTACATGGGGACTTTCGGGTATCAGCTTGCGATTGCGCTCGCGGAGAACGAGGACGAGAGTCCCTGGGAGCCGTTCCATGTAGAGCACGGGTTCGAGCGTACCGCGAGCACAGTCACGATCGGCGTGACCAACAACTGGGGGCCGAGCCCCGGCGCGGCGAGTACCGCGGATGTCAGCGGCGCGGACGCAGTTCTCGAGCTCTTGAGCCGGGAGATCACCAAGAAAACGCGGCTCTACAACTTTCCTGCGCGCGGACCCGATGCAGAGCACGTCATGATCACACTACTGATGTCGCCATCGGTGGCCAAAACGCTTGCCGCTGCCGGGTATTCGAAGGAGTCAGTGAAGCAACACCTCTACGAACATACGCGCATTTCGCTTCGCGACTTCGCGTGGAATCTGGAGCACGTCTCGATCATGCGAACCAGCGTACGAGCGATGGTCGAGGTCGGTGTGTACCCCCATGAGTATCTCGGCGCTCCGGATGATTCGGTGCGGCTGCTATCGAGCCCCGACATACTGCACATCATCGTTTGCGGAGATCCGAACAGAAATCGGCTGATGGTAATGGAAGGCGGGCACACGACGCCGACCATACGGCAAGTTGAAGTGGCGCAGCAGGGCGATTGATCAACGGCACCGGCGCGCTGCCGCGCGTCGAATAATGTTGCACGAAAGCGCACTGGCGTACGCTCGCGTCTCCACTTATTGCCTTTCACAACTCGGCCGGTGTGGCCCGCACGCGGTGACATTTTTTAGAGTGCGTAACAAATGGTTTCGGACGGTTCATGGTTCGACAGGCGTTTCCTGAGCGGGTCGAAGGGCTCACCACGAACGGTCTTCTCTAATTAACCGTTCGCCGTCAGCTCGTCGAAGCCTGTCCTGAGCTCGTCGAAGGGGCTGAACGCTCATTCTGTTACCGACTTTTAGAAGGAGGAGCCGAGCATGACCGAACCTGTTCGCATTCACATCCGTGTTCCCGGCACCGCGCCGATGCCCGCACTGATGACGCTTGTCGAGAGCATCGAGGCCGCGGGCTTCGACGGAGCCGGTATCCTCGACAGCCAAATGATCGGCCGCGATACGTTTGTCATTCTCGGCCAGGCCGCAGCACGCACGACGCGGCTTGCGTTATTCCCGGCGGTCACTAACCCGTTCACGCGTCACGCCTCCGTGCTCGCGAGCGCGATCCAGACCGTCGAGGACATGGCGCCAGGTCGCATCACGTGTGTCATCGGCACCGGCTACAGCTCGGCGAGCACGATCGGACGGAAACCCGCGACGCTCGCCGAGATGCGCGCTTGCATCGGTGCCGTGAAGTCACTGCTCGCGGGTCAGACCGTCGACTGGAGCGGTACACCAGCAGGTCTCAGCTATGCGTCCGGCCGGCACATTCCGGTGCTGATGGCCGCGTCGGGTCCGAAGGCGATGGAGCTGGCAGGCGAGATCGCCGACGGCGTACTCCTTCTCGTCGGGTTCAACCGCGCCCTCGTGGAGCGGGCGCTCGATCACGTCGAGCGCGGCGCGAAGCGTTCCGGCAGGCGCGTCGAGGACCTCGAAATCATGTGGGCGGTGCGGACGGGTACGGCAGCGACGATGACCGAGGCGCGCAGGATGGCGCGACCGGTCGCCGTGCACTGGGCCCTACGTTGGCAGGGGGACTTGCTCGAGCACGCGGGCATCCGCTGGCCGAAGCTCGAGGTTCCGGATGCGGTGTGGAAGATCTATCCCGATCTCTCCCACGCGCACGACTGGGAGGCGGCTATCGAGGCCACGTCTTTCGTCCCGGACGAGGTCGTCGCAGAGGTGTGCGACGCGCTTGGCCTGGTCGGGACTCCGGAGTACTGCGCGGAACGCATCGTTGAGATGACCAAGCTCGGCGCACGAAACCTTTACCTGATGCCGTTTGAGACTTTCGCGCCACCCGAGGCCGAGATTCGCGCATTCCGCGACGTGATCTTCCCGCACCTTCGCGCGGCGGGTCTGCGCTGACGCATTAGCTAGGGCGAGGCTGTGTGTTAAGGAAAGGAGGTTACGAAGGGAAACCATGGGTTTCTCTCTGTTCGTAGCGGCGAGGCCCGAGCGGAACGCGAGCGCCGCGACTAGTCAGCCTTGATACCGTTTTCCCTGATAATCTTGCCCCATTTCGCCACGTCGTTCCGGTTCGCCTCGGCGAACTGCTCCGGCGTGTTGGCGACCGGGACGGCGCCAACTCCCGCCAGCCTTGCCACGGATTCAGGCGATTGGATAATCTTGACCAGCTCGCCATGCAGCTTGTTGATGATCGGTCGAGGCGTGCCTGCGGGCGCGAGCAGGCCATAGTAGGTGCTGGACTCGAAACCCGCGAACCCGGACTCATTGAGCGTAGGAACATCCGGCAATAACGCGAGGCGCGTCATCGCCGCCACGCCCATGGGTCGCAGCTTGCCGGACTTGATGTGTCCGAGAAACACGCCGGTATTCGCAAACAGGAGATCGGTCTCACCGCCCAGCATAGCGGTCACGGCGGGACCTGCACCCTTGAATGGCACGTGCAGCACCTTGATGCCGACCTCCTTAGCCAACAGGATCAGTGCCAGGTGGCCACCGGACCCGTTGCCTGAAGACGCCCAGTTGATCTTCCCCGGATTGGCTTTGCCGTACGCAACCAGTTCCTGGATGGTCTTCGGCGGGAAGGACGGGTAGGCGACCAGTACATTGGGAGCGATCACGAAATTGGTAATCGGCGCATAGTCCCTGACCGGGTCGTATGGCACCTTGTCGTATAGCAGTGTAGGGAAAGTATGGGTGTTGCCGGAGCCCACCAGCAGCGTGTAGCCGTCTGGTGCTGACCTGGCGACCGTTTCGCCTGCAATCAGCCCGCCGCCACCGCCGCGATTCTCATAAACAATGGGCACGCCGAGCACTTCGCCCAGCCTGAGCGCAAGAGGCCGCGCAATGACATCAGTTCCGCCACCCGAGGCATAGGGGATGATCCAACGTATCGGTTTGTTCGGATAATTGCCTTGGGCGCAAGCGCTTGAGATTGCTGCTGCCGCAAACAGGGCCGCCAATAGAGTCCGCATCATGTCATCTCCGCCTGCGGTTACGTTAACGGGGTCAGGTCCAGATTTCCACACGTTAGCGGGGTCAGATCCTCATTTCCACAAATGTGGACCTGACCCCATTACACTGCGGAGTGCGGAGGGGATATGCAGGCCACGCGCGTCGGGGATTTCGAGGTGAATTGCATCACCGAATTCGAGGGGCCGTTCATAGCACCCGAGATGTTTTTTCCCGATTTCGACCCGAAGGTGCTACGCGCTAACCCCGATATGGCGGGACCTCGGCTGATCGACCCAGTCACCGGCAAGCTCGTCTTCAGCTTCCACAGCTTCATCGTCAAGACCGGGCATCACACGATCCTGATCGATTCCTGCCTCGGCAATGACAAGGAGCGTCCGACGCGGCCGCAATTTCACCGGCTGCGAAGCCCCTTTCTCGCCGATCTCGCTAACGCAGGAGTGAACGTCGAGGATGTCGACTACGTGATGTGCACGCACCTGCACTGGGATCATGTCGGCTGGAACACCCGCCTCGAAAACGGGCGCTGGGTGCCGACCTTTCCCAATGCGCGCTACATCATGGCACGCCGCGAGTTCGAGCATTGGCAGGGCGTGCAGCAGCGGGGCGAGGAAACGCCGCACCGCCTAGCCTTCGAGGACAGCGTGCTGCCGGTCGTGCGAGCGGGACAATCGGTGCTGGTCGATGACGATTACGCTTTCGAAGACGGCTTATGGTTCGAAAGCGCCCCCGGCCATACGCCCGGCAATGTCGTCATCCATGTTCGGTCGCGCGATGACAGCGCCGTCTTCCTGGGCGATGTGCTTCATCACCAGCTCCAACTCGCGCAGCCGGAATGGTCGACGCTCGCCTGTACCGATCGCGAGCTGTCGCGCAAGACGCGCACGCGCCTCGTCGCTGAGTATGCCGAGCGCGGCACGCGCCTGTTTCCCGGACATTTCCCGGCGCCGACGACCGGACGGATCGTGCGGGCCGGAAGTGCTTACCGCTATGCGTTCGAGTAGCAAGCGAGTAAATCTTATGTCACGCAAAGAGAAAAGCACTGGAAGAGAGGCGCGATGCTGACAGGCACGGTGGAATGGACGGCCCAGGAGCGCGTGGTTCACGGCAAGCCGGCCGCAGAAGCCGTCCGCGCGGAAATCGAACGCATCGGCGCGAAGCGTGTGCTGCTGCTCACCACGCGGTCGCTCACGGATGGCCCGTTGATCCAAAACTTGACCTCGGCTCTGGGCGATCGCTGCGCGGGCAGGTTCTCCGAGATACGCGCCCACTCGCCCCGCGAAGCCGTGATCGCCGGCGCGGCGCTCGCACGCGAGGTCGAGGCGGACCATCTGCTCGCCGTCGGCGGGGGCTCGGTGATCGATGCGACCAAGACGATGCTGCTCGCGTTGTGGCGCGGCGTGCGCGACGTCGACGCGCTGTCGGCGTTGGCGCAGAAGCGCGGCGCGAAGCCACTGACGCCGCTCGACTCCGACCGCATGCGCATGACAGCGGTGCCGACGACATTGTCCGCCGCCGAATTCACCGCTAGCGCGGGGATCACGGACGTCCAGCACAAGGTCAAGCAGTCGTTCTCCCATCCGCGTATGGCGCCCATTGCCGCGATACTCGATCCAGCGGCGACACTTGAAACACCGATGGAACTGCTACTGTCGACCGGCATGCGCGCGATGGATCACGCGGTCGAGCGCTGGTGCTCGATCCGACCGCATCCGCTCGGCGACGGCCTGGCGCTGCAGGCAATGGCAATGCTCGCTGTCAACTTGCCGGCGATCAAGGCGCGGCCCGATGACCTGGAGCCGCGCTTGAACTGCCAGCTTGCGGCGTGGCTCACGCAGGTGTCCGCCATACCCGGCGTGCCGAATGGCGCGAGCCATGGCATCGGCTACATTCTCGGAGGCTACGCCGGCATCCCGCATGGCATTACATCCTGCATCTCTCTTTCCGCCACGCTCGAATGGAACGAGCCCGTCAATGCCGAGCGCCAGCGCGCCGTTGCCGAGAAGCTCGGCCGTGCCGGTGCGAGGCCGTGCGACGTGATCAGGGATTTCGTGAAGTCGCTGGGCTTGCCGGTCCGGCTCGGCGATGTCGGCATAGGCGCAGACCGGATCCCGGAGCTCGCACGGCAGTACGACGGCAGCGGTCCGATCGCCACCAATCCGCGGCCGGTGCGAGGC